>CAZLDN010000070.1:0-25902 GCA_964558355.1 uncultured Candidatus Solibacter sp. | reverse complement strand
AAAACTCGCTTCACTCAAAACACGCCCATACCAGCTATAAGGCTGTCCCCTTCGCACCAGAGGGGCGGAAGGTTTTGCGGTAGAGGGCGAGGCTGGAAGGGTGGACCGGGCACAGGACGAGGTGGGCGTACTTGGCCAACTGGGCGGCGAGCGGGCCGCGGTTCTGTTCGAGGACAACGGCGACGGGGCCGCCGGGATAGGCTTGGGCGAGGCCGGCGGCCCAGTGGTCGATGGCCTCCGGGGTGTTGATGAGCCAGCCTGTTTCGGGGCGGCTGGACGCGGATTTGGACATGGCCCAGGCGTGCTGGCGGTTGGCCCAGTCGAGAGCGACGACAGCAGCGTAGGCGGTTTCGGGGAGCGGTGAAGGGATCATGGAAAGCCTCCTGATGCGAAAATTCGCCGGCAGGCTTTGCTTCCGCGAAGGCCTTATAGTACAGTCAGGCTGGTTGGGCCAGACGACATCCAGAGGATTCGTTCTGGAAGCAAAACGGACCCCGCGGCCCGAAGTCCTGACACAAGACATTAGGATGTCTGCCGTCCCTATTCGTGGCCGCGGGGTGCCGGACTACTCACAGTGCTAACGCCGATGGGCGGCGGTTGCAAGGGCGGCGAAGGATGATTTCCACAGATGAACGCCGGCGGCGGCTGTGGAAAACTCGCTTCGCTCAAAACACGCCCATACCAGCTATAAGGCTGTCCCGGAATCCTACTTATCATGGACGTCCCAGTCGCCCAGATCTTTCTACCTATACTTGGCAAGCCAGGATTGTCGTGTTTTTGTTACAGCTTCCATGAACGACGCCAATACCGCCGAGTTTTGAAAATAGAAACCAATTTCACCGTGCATGTTCTCATGGCCGGGTCGCCGAGAAGGAACATCAATTTGGAAGAGTGGACCGTTAGGCAGGTTGTAGCGGTAAGTCGTCTTGAGAGATGGCTCCCCCATGATTTCCCCGAACCAATACGACAGTTCGAACGGGTCCGTTATGCGTTTAGCATCATTCAACCCTGGATGCCGAGCATCCCTGATTCTCTCAGAGCCGGTGAATGTCACAGAAACATCGCTGATCGTCGTTTTCGTTACGAAGAATATTTGAGACGGGAAGATATCTAGGATTCCAGGCTCCTCACTGCTAAAGATGACAGCTTTGGGGGTACGCGATTCCTGTAGCTTCGCAGCGACGCGCTGCTGTTCTTTGGCCCGTCCCTCCGCCAGCGCACGGGCTTGCTCTGCAGCTCGTTTGCTCGCCAACTCCGCCTGCTCAGTCACTTTTCGGAGAGCTGCCGGCGAGTATAGGATTCGTCCGTCGGTGCCCTGGATACCCTCGGGAATGGTGCGATAGTAGACAGCTTGCGAAGTACCCATGGTGGTCTTAACAACACGAATGGCAGTCGGTTGACGAGTGTACTTGCAAATGAGGTTTACGCCATCCTGGGCGAGTTCTAGTTCGTCGGACGATGTAATCGTGATAACTACACGGCCGTCTTGGCTTCGATAGACTTCTCCCTTGAGCGCGTTCGCTTGCGCGTGAGCGACGCACGCTGAAGCGAAAACGACGATGGCAAACGTCATGGCGCGCAGCACCGCACCGCGATTCAGAGTTTTCGGTGTCATCGAATCATTCTCCTCTTTTCGAAATTGACGGGTATCTCGCGCCGCCCGCGTGCAGCGTCCGACCGCAGGATCACCCAATCGACCGGCAACCCATTCTAACACCACCGATCTGGCGAACGGGTCGGCGAACGGGGGTCAGCCTTATAGCTGGTATGGGCGTGTTTTGAGCGAAGCGCGTTTTTCGGCGGGCTGCACCACGAATACAGGCTGGAGAAGGAGGCTGCATAGCGCCGATCGAATGACGGGGGCCAGGTGTAACGTTGTTAACGCCCCACTCGGAACCCGTTGATTCTACGAGCGGACGTTAATATTGCGGACCACAACTACTACCGCGACGCGGCTTGACCCGGCACGGTGGCGCTCGGCCATCGTGTCCAGCCTGGGAATTCAGGCGCCGGAGGTGTGTGCGGTGATTGGCAGTGGCGTGCCCGGCGCGTGATCCGCGGGGGCTCCGCAGGACTTGCCGACGTAGTTTCCCGCCTCAAGTGCGCATTCAGCAGGCTTCGCAGTGAGATGTAACGCTCGTCGGCCAAGCGCTTGAGGCCAATCGAATATTCGGGCCATACGCGGTGGCGCTCGGCCATCGTGTCCAGCCTCGGAATTCAGGCGCCGGAGGTGTGCGCAGTATCCAGGATTGGCGCGTCTGCCGCGTGATCCGCAACGTCCGCGCCGCGCTTCGCGGCGCGGTTTCCTGCCCAAAATGGGAATTCAGCAGGACTCGAAACGAGATGTAACGCCTGGCTGGCGAAGGAGATGGGCCAGTTGAGTTTTCGGGCCAAACGGGGGTTATAACTCATCCTCCTCGAGTTCGCAAAACAGTCCTACGGCAGCGCGAACGCAACGTAGGCATCGCCCATCGCGCCGCCAAGTTTGCCGCCGCTGGTGGCTGCGACCACCACGTATTCACGGCCGTTGACTTCGTACACCGCAGGCGGGGCGTAGCCGCCGAACGGCAGACGATGTGCCCACAGTTCTCGGCCGGTGCCTGCGTCGAAGGCTCGGATTTTGTGGTCCAGCGTGCCGGCGCAGAAGACGAGCCCGCCGGCGGTGACAGTAGCGCCGCCGAAGTTCTCCGTGCCGGTTATGGGCATACCGCTGCGCGTCAGTTCCTCATGTTCGCCGAGTGGGATGCGCCAGACGATTTTGCCGCTGTTGAGGTCAATCGCATTCAATGTGCCCCAGGGGGGCTTCGATCCGGGGTAGCCCTCGTGGTCGAGCAGCTTTGGATAGCCGTTACTCGTGTACTCAAACTCGCCGGGCCTGGCCGCAGTTTTCGGCTGATCTCGATCCATCAGGAAGTCGACGAGCGGCTTGCGCTGCGCGTCGGGGACCGTGATCGGCGGCATGGACTTGCGCCCTTCGAGGATGATCTTGAGTAGCGCCCCATCGGTGAACCGCGGGGCGAGATTGACCAGCGGGGGTGCCATGCCGAGGCCGGCGCGGTTCGCGCCGTGGCAGGCGGCACAATATTTCCGATAAGCGTCGCGGCCGGGAGTGGCGACGTCGCGGCGTGCCTGGCGTTTGCTGACGGTAATAATCCAAGGAACATGATTAGAGTTGACATAAAGGCGCTCTGCGACCGGGTCGAAAGCGGCGCCCATCCACTCAGCGCCGCCGTGAATGCCGAAGAAGGCGTTAGGCCGGTTGAGTTCGAATGGTGTAAACCAGCCGAGTGTGGCGTTCTGAAGTTGCTTCATAACCGCCGCACGTGCTTCTGCGGTGCGCGCCGTCACGTCATTTAGCGTGAACGCTTCGGTGCTGAAGGGTTCGGGAAGCTCCGGAGCGGGCTGCCATTCGGCCGCAATCTCGCCGGGGAGCTTTGAAGCCGGGGCGCGGCGGAGGCGGAAAGGGAAGATCGGTTTGCCAGTGAGGCGGTCAAGCAGGAGAGTGTTCCCGATTTTTGTGACCTGCGCGACCGCGTCGAACTTGCGGCCTTCGCGTGTGACGGTGACCAAGTTGGGTGGGGCCGGTATGTCAAGGTCCCAGATGTCATGGCGAATCTCCTGGAAGTGCCAGATACGCTTGCCGGTACGCGCGTCGAGAGCGAGGACGCAGTTGGCGAACAGGTTGTCGCCGGTGTGTTTGACGCCGAAAAAGTTGGGGTGCGGCGAACCGGTGGACAAGTATGCGATGCCCCGTTCCGCGTCGAGGGCCATGCCGCCCCAGCAATTGGCGCCGCCACCGCGCTGGCTCCATGTGTCGCGGCCATATTCGCCGTCGCGCGGGATGATGTGGAACTGCCATAGCAACTCGCCATCGGTTACGCGAAATCCCTGGACGAGGTTCCAGCACGGCAGGACCACCACATCCTCGAAGATCGCCGGCGCCACCACGCTCTCGGCGGCCACACGGCCGTTCACGCCAAACGCCGGAATGGGGGCGCCGGTCTTCGCATTGATTGCGTAGAGATGCTTGCCGGCCGGGACGAAGAGGCGCGGGGCGAGTTGGTCGTTGCCCGGCCAGTACACAAGCCCGCGGTGGGCGGGGCGGCCCTCGGTCTTGAAGCGCCACAACTCGACGCCGGTCTCGGCGTTTACAGCGGCGACGTGGTTGCCCACGGTGGGTACGTACATTACGCCGTGTGCGATCACCGGATTTGCCTGAATGTTGCCATTGCCGTCTCCCGATCGATACGTCCAGGCGACCGCGAGGCGCGACACGTTGGTCCGGTCGATCTGCTTGAGCGGCGAATAGCGGCTTGAGGTGTTGTCGCCGTGCGAGCGCAGCCAACTCGCGTCGTTCAGGCGTGGGTGACCTTTCGAAGGCGTCAGTTCGCTGACCGGCGCGGCGGGGATCACCCTGTATTCCTGCGCGCGAGCCGCCGCAACGCTATTGGTTGTGCCGCCAATTCTCAGAGAGATTTCCAGTGATAGGGTCTGCTGAACTTTGAGGCGGACGGCGGTCCGATTGAAGCGCTCGTAGCCGGTCTTCATAGCAGCTACGGCATAGACGCCGGGTTGTAGGAACGGCACTTGGAAATAGCCTTGGCTGTTGGTCTGTGTTGTGTTGGTTACGCCGGTTTGTGCATTCTTGATTGCAATGTTGACCTGCGGCACCACCGCATTCGAGGCATCGCGGACGATACCCTCGAGGGTGGTTGTGGGAGACTGACTGTAGGTGCCGGAGCAGAGCAGGACTGCCGCGAGGCTCCATGGAAGCGGTATATGTCGCATATGCTATACTCCTAGCCCGATAGTATGCTCAACTGATTCTTGCCGAAGCTCAGGTTGTGCCAGCGGAGATCCCATCCCCGCCTTTGATGTACGGCGTGAACTCCTTCTGGCGATTTAGAAACAACAATTCCACATCGGCACAATCCCCCAGGACTTCGCGCTCGACGTCCGCATCCGATCCGCGTGGCTATCCAGCGGAATCGACAATGTAGACCTTAAACAGGGATTTCAATTCTGGTACCCGTTCGCGCCGACTCCAGTCCGGCGTCGAGCACCAGCATCTCGCGCACGCCGTCATGGAAATCGGGCGTGATCCGCCCGCCGTTGGTCACTGCCTCCAGGAAATCGGCCATCGCGTGCACAAATGTGTGCTCGTAACCGATGATGTGCCCGGGCGGCCACCATTTACCCACATAGGGGTGCGATGCCTCGGTCACCAGGATCGTACGGAAACCCTGCGCGCAGTCGGGATCATCTGTGGAGAAGTACTGCAGCTCATTCATTCGCTCTAGATTGAACGCTAGGCTGCCTTTGCTGCCATATATTTCGATATTCTTATAGTTCTTTCGGCCCGGGGCGAAGCGCGTCGCCTCGAACGAACCTAGTGCACCGTTCGCAAACTCAGCGGTGAAGAAGGCCGCGTCCTCGACCGTAACTGGGCCCTTTCCCCGCGCCCCGGCGCCAGCCTGGAAAGCCCCGCTAGTGGCCTCGTCGGGGAGCGGACGCTCCGCGATGAAAGACGCGGTCATCGCCGAGACAGCCGTAATCTCACCCACCAGATAGCGCGCCATGTCGACAAGGTGTGAGTTGAGATCGGCATGCGGCCCGGAGCCGGCCGTCTCTCGCCGCAATTGCCACGTCAAGGGGAATTGCGGATCTGTGATCCACGACTGCAGGTAGGCCCCACGCCAGTGGAAGATGCGGCCGATCAGACCCTGGTCGATCAACTGCCGCGCCAACGCAACAGCCGGGCAGCGTCGATAGTTGTGGTTCAGATAGTGAACCACACCCGCTTCTACAGCCGCGTCGCGCATCTCGATTGCCTGGTTGTAGTCAACAGCCATTGGCTTCTCGCAGAAGACATGCTTTCCAGCCCGCGCCGCCTCCACGGCGATTTCGTGATGCATAAAGGTCGGAGCGGCAATGTCAACGATGTCGATGTCGTCGCGCGTCAACACCTTCCTCCAGTCGCTCTCCTCCTCCTGCCATCCCCAGCGCGCCGCCAGTTCCCTTCGGGGCTGCTCATGGATGTCGCAAGCGACCTTCAGAACCGGGTTCGACCTCGTGTCGAAGAAGTGTCTTACCTGGCTCCATGCGTTGCTGTGGGCTTTGCCCATGAACCGACACCCGATGATGGCAACATTTAGTTCGCTCATAACTCTCACCTCCTTGTTAGCCGGTGTCTCACGCGTGCGGCTCACTGCCGTCATGTTCTCCCACATCTACGGCGATTCTCCTCAACTCCCGAATGCTCTTTTCGACCGCAGCGTCCTCATCACCACCGTAGTCAGGGTGAAGAAAGTCCATTTCTACCGCAAGGAAGCCCTGATATCCGACATCAGCCAGAATCTGGGCGAGCCTTAAGTTGTCTACAATGCCATCGCCCACGGGCGTGCTCGAGAAGAAGAACCACTCATCGGCGGCCACGCCCTTTTGCACCTTGAGATCCTTGATGTGTGTGGCGTAGACGTACTTGGCCAGTTTCTGCATGCCCTTGATGGGATCGTCGAGCAGGCGGACGAAGTTGCCGGTGTCGAAGTTCATGCCCAGGTAAGGGGAACTTACATTGGTGAGCAGTTGGAGCATCTCGTCGGCGGTGAAGTCAATGTGGTTCTCGACCGCCATTCTAACGCCGTACTGTTCGGCAATCTTCACGGCGTTGGTGAACATTCGCGAGAGTCGCTCTATCTGGGGTCCGTGGGATTCGTGGCGAAACATCAGGCTGCTGCCCACGACTCGCATGACCGGAGCGCCGATGTTGCGGGCGTGCTCGAAGCTCGCCACCATCTCGTCGTAGGCGCGTTCGTTGCAGCCCGCTTCCAGACCGTCGGGGTGGCCCCACGCATAAACCCTGTCCATCCCGTAACGATCGAGGGTGTCTTTGATCGAGAGCAGATAGTCGCGATCATAGCGTGGGATGAAGCACGATTCGAGCGATACGCCATCAACCCGCAGCTCGTGAGCGCGCTCAAGAAAGTCCTGGAGCGTCATCTGGTGGGGCGGCGGTAGTTGTTGCGGATAAACCTCGCCGAAGAAACGATGATAACAGTAGCTGTCGATGCCGATTTTCATGAAGTGTCCTCGCTGTGATTGACAGCACGCGCTTGCTTAGCGTATCATCCTAGCATGATAACTGTAAAGTCCCTTCTGGCGATCGGCCTCACGAGCCTGATTTTGTTGGCGCCCGGATTGGCCGCAGCCGAGGCGCGCGTCTTCGGCAAGCAGAACCTAATGGCTTGGTGTATCGTTCCGTATGATGCCAAGGGACGTGGTCCCGTGGAGCGGGCGCGAATGATGAAGGGCCTCGGAATCGAGAAGTTCGCCTACGACTGGCGCGAGAAAGACATTCCAACGTTCGATCAGGAGCTTGATGCCCTGAAGGAACAAGGCATCGAGCTTACCGCATTCTGGTTTCCGACCCGGATGGATCCGGCCAATGAGAAGAACGCTCGGATCATTCTCGATTTCCTGGCGCGACGCAAGGTGAAGACACAACTCTGGCTGTCGGTGGGCGCGCCGAAGGAGTTTGCCGCCCTGAGCCAGGAAGAAAAGGTGCGTGCGATCTCGAAGCCGGTGGCGTGGGTGGCGGCCGAGGCAAAGAAGATCGGGTGTACGGTGGCGCTTTATAACCACGGCGGATGGTTCGGCGAACCGGAAAACCAGATCGCCATCATTCGGGAAGTGAAGGCCGACAACCTCGGCATAGTTTACAACTTCCATCACGGCCATGCGCATATCGCGCGATTTCCGGAGTTGTTCGCAAAGATGCTGCCCCACCTGTACGCGCTGAATCTCAACGGCATGCGCGACGGGGGCGAACCGAAGATACTGGACATCGGCAAGGGCGAGCGCGAACGCGAGTTGCTTCTCGTGGTGAAGAAGAGTTCCTACCGCGGTCCGATCGGCATACTGAACCATCGCGAGCAACTCGACGCCGAAGTGGGCCTGAGAGGCAACATCGAGGGTTTGAAGAGCGTGCTGCGCGAACTTGGGGACAAAGAAGCACTCAGGACTTATTGATCCAACGGATTTCCGGAGTAGGACGTAACATAATTCTATGGAGCAGGTATCATGAGCCAACCAATCGACCGCCGTCATTTCATAGGGGCTGCCGCAGCCGCCGGCGTGGCACACGCCGCCAATAAGCCGTCCCGCAACAGCATCCTCAATTTCAACGCCAACATGGACTATCGCCCGCTTGGAAAGACCGGCCTGATGGTGTCGGCTGTCTGCATGGGCGGCCACTGGAAGCGAGTAGAGAACAACCTCTCGCAACCGTTCAAGGGGGTCGGCTACACGAAGCAGGACTACGAGAACGTCAATAACCCGGAGTTCATCAAGAACCGCGACCTGGTGGTGAGTAAGGCCATAGAGTTGGGAATCAACTACATCGACGCCTGTTCGGGGCCGGAGGTGCTCGCCTACAGCAAGGTGCTGAAGGGTCGGCGGCAGAAGATGCATCTCGGTTTCTCCTGGTATGAGCGGGAGCCGCGGTTCAAGGAATGGCGGAACGGAAAGAAGCTGGTGGAAGGGCTCGAGATGTCCATGAAACAGGCTGGCCTGGACTATGTGGACGTCTGGCGCATCACGCTGCCCGAGGAAAGGATGCCCGACTTGGGCGAGTTGACCCGGATAGAGGAAGCCACAGCCGAAGCGTTGATGCTTGCCAAGAAGCAAGGAAAGGCGCGCTGCACAGGCGTTTCAACCCACAACCGCGTGTGGCTGAAGACGATGATCGAGGAGTATCCGAAGCAGTTCGAGGTGGTCCTTTTCCCCTACACGCCGAAGAGCAAGGAACTGCCCGCCGAGAGCCTGTTCGGGACGCTGAAGAAGTTTAAAGTCGGGGCGTTCGGCATCAAGCCGTTTGCGAGCAACGCGCTGTTCCAGGGTTCAGGCAAGGCGACGGACCCGAACAAGGAAGAAGACGACAAGCGGGCACGGCTGGCGCTGCGCTATGTATTCGCCAATCCAGAGATCTCCGCGCCGATACCGGGTATCGCGAACGTGCACCAGATTGAGAACGCGGCAAGGGCGGTGCTCGAACGGCGGAAGTTGGACGCGAAGGAAAGGGCTGAACTGGATCGCGCTTCTGAAGAGATGTGGGTGCGCCTTCAGCCGAATTATCAATGGCTCAAGAACTGGGAATACGTGTAACGCGCCGGCAGGCATTTGGGGCGGCGGGGGCGGCGGTAATAGCAGCAGCGGCGCATTCGCCGGTAGCGTTCGCTCTGGTCGGTGCAGGCTCGTGGGGCCGCACGATTCTCAAACGTCTGGAGCGAGTGTCCTCGGGGCGCTTAGTGGCGATTTGTGACTCCGATGAGCAGGCCCTGAAGAAGACTCTCAAAGAGAGCGGTTTGCGGCCAACTCCGGAGCTCGATTACCGTCGACTGCTCGATCGCAAGGACATTGAAGCGGTGCTGGTGGCAACGCCACTTCATACTCATTTCGCGATCGTACGCGACGCGCTCAATGCGGGCAAGCACGTCTTTTGTGAGAACTGTTTGGTGTTCCGGGCGAGCGAGGCAGCGGCGCTGAAGGCGCTGGTCGACTCCAAGCCCGATCTGATCGTCCAGGTGGGGCTGCAGAGGCGCGCGAGCAGATTCTACCAGATCGCGCGGCAGATGGCCGCCAAGGGCTTTATCGGGGAAGTAACCCACATCCTGACTCAGTGGCACTCAACGGCGGGCTGGAAAATGATCCCGGACCGGCCGAGGGAAAAGAACTGGCAGTATTTCCGTGAGTTTTCGGGAGGGCTGGCGTCCGAAGTGCTCTCGCACCAGATCGACGTAGCGAACTGGGTATTCGCAGACAACCCGGATTTCGTGGCGGGCGTGGGAGGGCTCGATTGGAGGAAGGACGGGCGTGATGTCTACGACAACATAGTGCTGACGTGCAGCTATCCCTACGGGAAGAAACTGGTTGCGACGGCGGTGACATCGAGCCGGCACCTCTCTATTCTTGGTGCGATGCCGCGTACGGAATCGGCGGAGGTGTTTATGGGCACGGACGGGGCGATCGAGATCAGCCTGGGGGGGGAGAACGAGAAGCCACTCGGCTTGTGGTTTTACGAGCCGGGTGCGCAGGTGGAGAGCGCGGCGAACCGCAAGGAACGCGCGGTAGTGGGGGGTGCGACCATCGCCGCCACCGGCGGAGCTCAGCGCGGGTTTCCCATCTTGCTCGACCGCGACCAGATCAGCGGGAACGAGCCGTTCCTAGAGCGGGAACTGAAGTATGCGCGGCGCTGGCTGTACAGCAAGGGAATAACCGTACCCGAGGAGGATCGCCATCCGTTGGAGGCGCAGTTCGACGATTTTTTCACGAGCGTGCGCACGGGCAAGGCGCCGAGGGCGGATGCAGATATCGGGCTCAATGCGTCGTCGGCGGCAATTCTGGCGAACCTCGCGTTGGACGAGGGCCGGCGCGTGCAGTATGCCGAACTCGAGGGCCTGGCCAAGGGCAAGAGCGTTCGAAAATCAATTGATCCCGGCCGACTCCGCCCCTCCCGTTGATCAACGATGAGAATTGCCTACGGTCCCCGCCGAACAGAGAAGATGCCCATTTGCCAGTGTGTGATCACGCCGCGGGCCGGCCAAATCAGGCTGCTGAAGGGTGAAGTTCGCCTTGCAGTCAGCGCTTCGAGTGAACACGTGGTCGAGGGACTCGAGAGCGAAGGCCCAATGCTGCAATCGTTCGGCTGAGATGATCGACGCCGCCCAGATCCGCGCCTCGAGGGCCGACGATGGCCACTTCCGCCTGTGGTGGCTAGGTCAAAGCGGGTTTCTCCTTCAATGGAATAATCGGCATATCGTCCTCGACCCCTACCTGTCTGACTCACTCACCACCAAGTACGCCGGCACGGCGCTGCCGCATGTCCGCCTGGCCCCACGCGTGGTTGAGCCGGAGCGCCTCGACTTCATTGACATTGTCACGGCCAGCCACAGCCACACCGATCACCTCGACCCCGAAACCCTCCGGCCACTTGCCCGGGTCAATTCAGAGCTGACGCTGGTTGTCCCGAAGGCAGTCAGGGCGGTGGCGCGGGAGCGCTCCGGGTTGCCCGACGTCGCCATCGCCGGCCTCCGAGACGGCGCCTCCGTCACGCTAGGCGAGTTCCGCATCACGGCAATCCCGTCCGCACACGAGCGGCTGGAGACGGACACGTATCTCGGCTACATCATCCAGTTCGGGTCGTGGACCGTCTACCACAGCGGAGACACAGTGCCTTATGAGGGGTTGGCAGAACTGCTGGAGCCCTTTGCGATCGACGTCGCGATGTTGCCGATCAACGGCCGCAGCCCGGAACGCAAGGTGCCAGGCAACCTGACTGCGGATGAAGCGGTGCGACTCGCTAAGCAGTCCGGCATCAGGACTGTGATCCCCTGCCACTACGGCATGTTCACTTTCAACACTGGCAACCCGGACGAGTTCGCGCGGCTGGCGCGAGAATCCGACCAGACTGCAGCCATCTTGCGCTGCGGTGAACGCTGGGAGAGTTCGGGTTAGCTCGGGCCCAGTCGGACCTTGAACTTCGCCCGGTCGCCCCGGTGCTTCGCGACGAAATACTCCAGCGGTCTGCCGTCACTCAATAGACTGACGCTCTTCATCAGCAGCGCCGGACTACCTGTGGGCACCTGGAGCAACTTGGCGTCGAATTTGCCGAGCGCAATTGCCTCGATGGTGCGGAACCCTTGGGTGGCGCGCAGTCCGTACACGCGCGCCAGCAACTCATAGAGCGACTGGTCCGACAGATCCTCATTGACCAGCGACGGGCAGAGGCTTTCGGGCAGGTAGGTGACCACCAACACCTCTGGTTCGTTGTCCAGGCAGCGCAACCGGTTCAGCAGGGTGACAGGCGACGCTGGCGTGAGTTGCAGTGCCTCGGCCACTTCGTCGCTCGCCGGGACGACCCTCATGTCGAGAACCTGAGTGGCGGGCTTCTGGCCCCCAGCGACCGCGTCCTCGTAAAAGCCGCGCAGGTTCTGCATCAACCCGCCCTCATACCTCGGGAAAGCAATGGTGCTGCGCTTGCCATTCTGCTTGGATACCAGACCCTTACGCTCGAGTTCCGCGAGCGCTTGCCGCACGACGGTCCGGCTGACGCCGGCGTGGTCACAAATCTCCTGCTCGCTCGGCAGGAACTGGCCGGGCCGCCATTCCTCCGCCTTAATCTTCTGCTCTACATAAGTACTGAGTTGGTAATAATATGGGACAGGACTCCTGTGGTCGACGACCGACCCGCCCTCAAACGCTACATTCTCCAGCATAGCTGTGGCTGGTTAGCCTCCAGCTATTATGCTATCACTTTCCCTGCAGAGGTTCGAAGTGTTTCCGGCGTGACGCGTTGCTGCAGTGCCGGCGTACAGATAGCTCTCGCAATCTGCGCCAACTTGTTGAATACTTCGCCTTCGATGGGGGAATGAAAAACTTGCGAAATCACTTGGGTCCAGCCGTACACGAAGTAGAGCCAGCCGTCCTCCACGGTGAGGCGGCGGGATTCGTGCTGGGCGAGGGCCTGGTGGAGGAATTCCAGTTCGCCGCGATAATTGAGTTCCCAGGCGATGCCGTCCATCGGGAACAGTCCGTTGTCCGTAATGGGTGAACCAGGGAGGTCCTTGCCCATGCCGGTGGCGTTGATGACGATGGATGCGGGCGGGAGTTTCGCCATCAACCCGTCGTTGTATTCGGCGCGCGCATTCAGGTGGTATTCGAATTCGATATCCGTTCCGAGCGCGGCGGCCATAGTTTTCAGGTGCTCGAGCCGGCCTGGGGAGCGGTTGACGATCACCATGCGGCGCGGGCGGTCACGCGGGTCGCGCTTCTGCGCGAGGTGGAGAATGATGGCAGTCGTTGAGCCGCCGGCGCCGAGACAGAGTACCTCGCCGCTGTTACGGCTGAAGTAGCCTTCGCCGAGGATGGAATCGAGGCTCAGGCCGGACGTGATGGGGTCCTTGGCGTGGCCTTCGATCTGCAGGTTGGATTTCGAGATGCTGGAGACTTCACCGCAAGTGACGGCATAAGGGTCGAGGTACTCGAACATGTCGCGCGCGGCATCGAGCAAGTTGATTTTGTGGGTGGTGACGAGCGCGCCCAACGAGAGGGGGTCGTACTTGATTTGCGCGACGGCGTTGCGATAGTTTTGCGGGTCGTCGTGCAGATTGAGGTCCATGCCCTCAATGCGCGCCTCGGGATGTCCGATCGCTTCCATCCACATAGGGAACACTTTCATGATGGACGACTTGGCGGTGGTGACGCCGATGAAGTACATGGTGGGCCGATCCTGCGTTTTGAGATGTTCGATCACCTGCTGGCCTTTGGGGAAGACGCGATCGGCGGGTGGCTGGCCGCGCAGCACGGCGAGGCAACTGCGGAGCGATCCCCAACCCATGCCGTCCATGGCGCGATCGGTGTGGGCGCCGCAGTGAGGGGTGGCGATCACCTGGGGCAGTTGGTAGAGGGGGTTGCCAGGCAAAGGGGGTTCGCTGCTGAGCGCATCGAGGGCGGCGCCGGCGAGATGGCCGCTTCTGAGCGCTTCGTAAAGCGCGTCTTCGTCGACCACTTCGCCGCGGGCGGTGTTGACGAGATAGGCGCCGGGGCGCATTTGGGCGAGGAACCCGGCATTCACCATGCGGCGGGTTTCGGCCGTAACGGGAAGATGCAGGGAGACGAAGTGCGATTCGGCGAGCAGTTGGTCGAGTTCGAGCAGCGTTACGCCGAGTTCAGCGGCGGCGGTTGGCACATCGGGAGCGGGGTCATAGGCCAGCAGGTGGCACCCCCAACTTGCGAGGCGCCGCGCGACTTCGCGGCCGATGGCGCCAAAGCCGACTAGGCCGACGGTCTTGCCTTCCAAAGTCGCGCCACGCCCACGAGGCCATCCGCCCTTCTTCACCTCGTCACAGTGCTGGGCAATGGAGCGGGCGGCGGCGAGCATCAGGCCGACGGTGAGTTCGGCGACCGAGACGGTATTCGCCTGCGGGGTGTTGGTCACCGCGATGCCCTTACGCGCGGCCCAATCGACATCGACGCGGTCGTAGCCAACGCCATAGCGAGCGATCACCTTGAGGCGGTCGGCGGATCCCAGCGCGGCGCGATCGATGATGTCAAGGCCGGCAATGTAGCCGTCGATGCCGGGCAATAGCGCACGCACCTCTTCGGAGGTGAGCGGCCGGCCAAGCTGGTTGTAGATCACTTCGCCGACGGCCGATTCCAGCTCGGTTCTGAGCCGTGGGTCATTCTTGCCGTAACTGGTAGGGGTAACCAGCACCCGGCACTGTTTCAGGTGTTTGCTCATTGTTCACTTCCTTGCGGAGGTTGTCGATGATGTCGTAGGAGCCGAGATTGCGCATCACCAGCTTGCGGAAGCCACGTTCCTCGAGGGCTCCGTAATCGTGTCCCGCGTGGCCTGGATAAACGAACAGGGTTACGAGGTCTTCGGATAGGCTGAGGTTCACTGAACGATGTGCCCAGCGCGGGGGCACATACACGAGGCGGCCGGGCCTGAATTCTTCCACGGCCCAGACGCTGGCTTCATTTTCCATGAGCATTAGGCCCCGGCCCTTCAGGCAGTAGTAAACCTCCGCGGTGTCGCGCACGGCATGATAGTGCCCCTTGGTCATGTAGAACTCCGTGCCCACTTGTCCGGGGTGGACTACGGAGAGGCCGTGTAGCAGCTCGCCGGCGATTTCCGGCCGACTGATCTCATAGACCTCGTATACGACCGGATCGGCTTTGGCCAACTCGGCTTCGTAGGCCGCTTCGTCGGAGAAGACGCCCCGGAGTCCGGAGAGGCGGCGCTGATAGTGATTGTCGTAGCGCGCCAGGCGGTTTTCGTGTATGAGTACTTCAAAGCCGAACGGTGTGTTCACGGTGTTCATTGTTTATTGCACTCCGGTTGGAGGATGACTTTCCAGCCATTGCGGCAGCGCGCCGCAGCGAACGCGGCGGCAGCTTCGGCCAAGGGGAACCGGTCGCTGATAAGAGGCTTCAGGTCTACCTTGCCGGTGGCAACCAGTTCCACGGCACGCCGGCAGTCGTTGGTGCTGCATGCGGTTGTGCCGGTGACGATCAGCTCTTTGTAATGGATCATGTTTGCGTCGGCCTGGATCGAGGGTTCCTGCTTGGGTAGGCCGGCGAAAAAGTTGATTCGGCCACGATACGCGGCAATGTGCAGCGATTGTTCCATTGCCGCGCGAGCGGGCGCCGCCACGATGATGACGTCGGCACCTTCGCCACTCGTTGCGTCCGCAACAACTTTAGCAAGGTCGGCGGAGCTGACGTCGATGGTGTGATCCGCGCCGAGTTCGGCGGCCTTGGAGAGGCGCGCCGGCAACATGTCGCTGACCAAGACACGGGCAGCGCCGC
Organism: uncultured Candidatus Solibacter sp.; assembly: GCA_964558355.1. GTDB lineage: Bacteria > Acidobacteriota > Terriglobia > Bryobacterales > Bryobacteraceae > PNKE01. Next base: position 10,536 of record CAZLDN010000070.1, on the reverse strand, counting down.
GAGCCTTGGCGGTGAGCAGGTGCAGGATGCCGATGGGGCCGGCGCCTTGGATAAGCACGACATCGCCGGCGCGCACATCGACCGCATCCTGGCCGTGAAGAACGCAGGCGAGCGGCTCAGCGAGCGCCATGGCATCGAGTTCGGTGTTGTCGCTGAGTTGGATGACGTTGCCCTGCTCAATGGCGGGCGCGGTAACTCGCATGTACTCAGCGAATCCCCCGTCCAGATTGATGCCGAATGCCTCGTAGTTCGGACAGAGATTATTGTGTCCGGCGGCGCACTGGCGGCAATGTCCGCAGCCGATGTTGGGGGCGATCATGACTTTTTGTCCCGGCGTGAGGCCCAGGACATCGCGGCCGACCTCGGCAATCGTGCCGGTGATCTCGTGGCCGGGGATCCGCACCGTTCCGGGGCTGAACATGCGGTGGGAGCCCGCATAGATGCGGAGATCGGTGGCGCAGATGCTGGCAGTGTGGACCTTGAGCAGAACCTCGTTCAAGCGAATGGCTGGAATCGGCCTTTGCTCGATTCGCAGATCTTCGGGTCCGTGATAGACCGCGGCCTGCATCATAAGCTCGCCACCGACGCTTCCCCCAACACCTCGGCCAGTTCAACGGGGCGCTCCTCGAGAAATGAACGGGTGCCCGCGAGCACGCCGGCGACGGCCCAGCGGCCATCTTCGCCCCCAACGCGCGGCTTGGCGCCGGTCTGGATGCACTCGAGGAAACCGCGCATCTCGCTGATGTAAGCTTCCGCGAAGCGTTCGGGCCAGGTTCGGTAGATCGGAGTAATAAGGCCCTGGTCGCGGTTGGTGCAGATAACGACGGCCTGGCCGCGAAGGTCGCCGATCTGGATGATGCCGCGCTCGCCGACGATTTCGGCGCGCGAGTCGTAGCCGTAGTCGCAAGGGCAGACGCCGGTGATGGAGGCAATGGCCCCGCTCTCGAACTTGATCTGGGCGAGGGCAGTGTCATAGAAGTTCGGCGTGTCGACGCCACGCGCTTCGCCTTTGAAATTGGCGACCTCGACGTAAACGCGCTTCGGATTTGAGCCGGCGAGCCAGCGGGTTGCGTCCCAATCGTGGCTATTGACTTCGGCGAGCATGCCGTTGGACGTTTTCAAGTCGCGGGCCCAGGGCGGGGGCAAACCCGGGCCATGGGTGAGCGACTTGATGAGCATGGGCCGGCCGATTTCACCCGCGGCGATGCGCGCGGCGGCAGCTTCGAATTCAGGGTCGAAGCGGCGCATGAAGCCGAGTTGGAGGATGATGCCGTGCTTTTCGGCGGCGGCGATCATCTCGTCGCAGTCGGAGAGGGTGAGCGCCATCGGTTTCTCGCAGAGGATGTGCTTACCGTGCGCGGCGGCCAGAGTGGCCAAGTGCTTGTGGGTAAAAGTGGGCGTGGTGATGACGACGGCGTCGAAGTGCGCGCGCTCCAGCGCGTCCTCCAATGAGGCGAAGCACTCGCCGACGCCAAACTTTTCGGCGACTGTTGCGCGCACCTCGCCGTTCTGCTCCACGAGCACGGAAAGCTGTCCGCCGGGCAGATGGTACGCGAGTGAGTTGGCATGGACTTGCCCGGCGCGACCTCCTCCGACGAGACACACTCGAATGGGACTGGACATCACTGCTCAAATCCTTTCTGCAGTTGTTCCTGCCAACGTAGGTAACGTTCAGAACCGGCGCGGTAGACGGGGCGCAGGGCGGCGTCGGGGCGGCAGGTTTCCTCGGCCACGGGCGCGCAGGCGAAGGCGGCACCGGCCAGGTCTTCGACGACACCGGATGCTTTGCCGGCGACGAGTGCGGCGCCCCAAGTGGCGCTTTCGGCGCGCATCACACGGCGGTACGGGGTTTGAAGGATGTCGGACTTGACCTGGTTCCAGACGGGGCTCTGGGCACCTCCGCCGATGACGCGGGCCTCCACGATTTCGAGATCCGGTAGCAATGCGGTAAGGATGCTGAGATAGTAAGCGTATTCGTAACCGACGCTCTCCACCAGCGCCCTGATGAAGTGTGCCGGCGTGTGGCTCCAGGAAAAACCGATCCAGGCACCGCGCATTTCCGGAGCCGCAGGGCAGATTCGGCCGCCGAGGTGCGGCGAAAAGACAAGGCCGTCGCAACCCGGCGGGGACTGAAGGGCGAGTTGGCAAAGGGAATCGTAATTACCTTCGGCGGTGGACCAGTTGTCGCGAAACCAGCGCAGAGCGAGGCCGCCGCCGGCAATGTAAGCGAGCGGATGCCAGACGTCTTCGACCACCGACCGCATTGTCATCAGGGCCCGGTGTTTCGTATCGGCGACGAAGCGGCCCGTCGAGCAGGCGAGCACGGCGGCGGTGCCCGCCGTATCGAGCAGCATGCCGGGTTTCACAACGCCCGCGCCGAGCGCGCCCGCAGCCGTATCGCCGCATCCGGCGGCGATCAATGTGCCGGGGTTCAGCCCAAAGTCGCAGGCGGCATCCGGTTGGGCTGCACCGATCACCTCCCAAGGGGCAACGATGCGGGGGAGGCGCGCGGCATCGACGCCGAGAATGCCGCAGAGTTCAGACGACCAGGCGCCTGTCTCTGCATCGGCTAGGGTAGTGAAGTGCAGAAAGGTGTGATCGATATAGGCCTGATCCGCGCGCAGTCCGGCGAGGCGGCCGGCCACGTAGCAGGAGGGCATTACAAACTTGGCGATGCGGCGGTAATCGTCTGGGCGCTCATGCATCCACCACATAATTTTCGGGCCGTGATCGCAGGTCGGCGGGCAGCCCGATAGGGCGGTGATGCGTTCGGCGTGATGGCGGTTGAGCTGTTCGATATAGGGGCGGCAGCGCATGTCCAGCCAGGAATCGAACGGGGTAGCGGGCTGGAAGTGCTCGTCGATCGTACCGACGCCGGCCATCTGGCTGTCGAAGGCAATCGCGGCGATGCTCGCCGGATCGATGGCGCTTGTGGCGATGCACTGGCGGACGGCGCGGGCGGCGGAGTGGTAAAAGTCGGCGGAGTCCTGTTCGACCCAGCCGGGCTGGATGTGGCGGATGGGGACTTCTTCGCGGGCTTCGGCGACGAGGGTGCCGTCGGGGTGATATAGTGCGGCCTTTGTAGCGGTGGTGCCGAGGTCGACGCCGAGGAGGAGTTGAGGTTTCATGTCAGGTTGACTCGGACCATCACATGTTCTATTATGATCCTATGATGACAGCGACTTGTCAAGTACAACGCGCCGGGGAGAAGGCGGTTTTGGCTCCGGTGCGCTTTCCAAGTGGTGGATCGGCCGAGTTTGACCGGCAGTTGGAGGCGTTGCGGCCACTGCTGCACGGCTACGCCGATCTCCTTTCGCCCACGATGCTGGGGGACCCATTGCCCGAGGCGGACGCCGCCCTGTTCCCGGAACTGATTGGCGAGGCATATCGCCAATTGGCCGCATTCCAGAGCCTGGAGCGGCCCGTCCTGATTCTAACGTCGGAGTTCGGCACCATGTCTATGTGGGATTGGGAAATTGCCGCGTATCTGAAGTCCTCCGGAGTGGGCGTGCTTGCGCCTTACACGCTGGAGCAAGCGCAGGCGATCTGCCGAACCCTGGGCGTGAGGAGGGCGCTCAGGAAGACGAAGTTCCTGGTGTTCCAGGACAATCCTGGTGCGGGATTCCAGGCGAGCATCTTCAAGCGCTTCTACTGGTGGGAGGACGAGTGCACCCAGCGGATGCTGGACAGGTTCGGGGTCAGCATTGAGAAGAAGAGTTTCAAGCGACTGGGGGAGGAGGCGGCACTGATCCCGGAGGAGGAAGTGGACGCTGCGATCGCAGCGCATCCTTTGCCGGGCAACGGCCTGGGGGCGCGACCGGTGCGGAGCGCGATGCGAGTGTACCTGGCATTGAAGCGGGAACTGGACGCGGACGGGGCGATCGGGGCGATGGGGATCAACTGCCTGAATGAATCGCACTTCTCCGATTCGACGCCGTGCCTGGCCTGGGACCTTCTGTACAGCGAGCGCGGTCTGATCTGGGGATGCGAGGCGGACACGGTGTCGATGTTGACGAAGTTCGTGCTGCACCGGTCGCTGGGCGTGCCGATCATGATGACAAACCTATATCCCTTCCTGATGGGGCAGGCGGCGCTGAAGCACGAGAAGATCTCGCATTTTCCGGACGTGCCGCAGCCCGAAAACTGCTTGCTGGTGGCGCATTGCGGCTATCTGGGCGTTGTACCGCGGGCGTTCGCAAAGGAATGGACGCTCAAGGAGAAGGTTCTGGGGATTGTGAACGACAACGCAACGGCGATCGATGCGCGGCTGCCCGAAGGCGATATTACGCTCGCGAAGCTGAGCCCGGGGATGGACCGGCTGATCGTGGTGGAGGGGCGGCTTGAGGGCTATGTGCAGTATCCGGGGTCGGACTGCCGCAACGGGGCGCTGCTGCGCGTTGGCGACGGGCACAAGCTGATGCGGGAGCTGCCGTCGCACCATGCCTTGCTGATGACCGGGCATCATGGGGCTGGGTTGTTGAGCCTCGCCCAGGTCTTCGGGCTCGAGGTGGCCTGGATTTGAGCTTACGCGCTAAACACTTTGACGGCCCCAGCGGTCAATGATCAGCGGCTTGAAGCTGAGGTGGCCTATCTCATCGTTTGCCCATGTATGAGCCCGCCGCAGCAAGCGGAGGGTGTCCATCAGTGCCTGCTCTAAGCTCTCAAATCCCGGACGACGGCGACGGCGTTGCGGCAGTTCTCGCGTATGACGTCCCAGCGCCGAGCGGCGATGTCATCCTTGGAGGCAATCCAAGTTCCGCCCACCGCCAGCACGCTCTTCTGCTCCAGGTACTCATTGAGATTGCTAGGGCTGACACCGCCAGTTGGCACGAACTTGACACCCATGTGAGCGTAGGGCGCTGCGAGACTTTGGAGCATCTTGATGCCGCCTGCCGCCCCAGCGGGGAAGAACTTCAGGACCTTAACGCCGAGGCTCAGCGCCGCCTCGATATCGGTGGGCGTCATTATGCCTGGCGAGAACGGAAAACCGAGTTTCTGCGCCTCGCGCACGATGTCCGGATTGAGTCCGGGCGCAACGCCGAACGTCGCACCGCAGTCCACCGCCCGTCTCAAGTTATCCGACGTCAATACCGTACCGGCGCCAACGAAGACCTCGGGGCGTTCTTTCGCGATTTTCGAGATCACCGCCGCCGCCGCTGCGGTGCGAAACGTGATCTCGGCCACCGGAAGGCCGCCTTCCAGCAACGCGTCAGCCAGAGGCAAGGCTGACTCAGGGTCTTCGATCGCGATCACCGGGACCACTCGGACAGTCCCCATCCGCTCGTAAACTTTCGCCGCTTCCATAAACCGCTCCTTTCAATTCTTCGGGCCCACTACGGCCTCCTTCGCCATGCGGGCGGCCAGCGTTGGCCTACAAATACACCCGCTAATCTCCGCAAGTTGGCCGAGGCATGATCCGTTGATATGGAGCTTGTGCACCTGTTCGATCATCTGTGTCAAACCGTGCAGCGCCACGGTATACGTCTGGGCCGCGAGATAGCGCTAAGCCAGCCTATAACGCTCGATAGCGTAACACAACGAGCCATGCTCCAGCACGTGTGCTCGCCGTGATGCATGGCATTTATCCTAGTATCCTATCATTAGACAATATCGCTGTCAATCCGCGTATAGCGTATAGCCCGCGTATAGCCCACAAGGCGATCGGTGAACGTCACCGCAAGGCTTCCGTCTGTTCTGGACCAGAGTGCGCCTATTGCCTCCAAATCAAACCCAGAGTTACCCCGCAGTGGCCAGCCCGGTTCGCCAAGACCGCGCTGGGACAACTCCACCCGCTGCGTCTGAGTTCGAAGTTAGCGCGCGTGCGGGCTGTGATCTTTATTGAGACGGCCACATCGGGCCGCAGTTGAAAGTTGCGCGATTGCAAATGCACGAAACTCGGACAAAACTGGCAGAAGCGCCAACGAGGCGTCCAAAGGACACTGAGGTCTGACTCGATGACCGAGAGATCCAAGCGTGCTTTCGGGAAGTTGAGGCCGCGCGGGATGGGTCGGTCCCACGCGGCCTTTCCGCTGGAGTAGGTCAGAATATCAGCTTCAGCCCAAGCTGGAGCTGTCGCGGGTTTACGGCAACACTAGTAATGTTACCCGTTGCCGCGGTGCCGATAGTGGTGTTGACGCGGTTGAATTGCGCTTTGTTGAAGGCGTTGAACGCCTCCAATCGAAACTGGGCGTCAAGCCGCCGTTCGGGCAGGATTGAGAACGTTTTGAATATGGATGCGTCCATGTTGTTTCTTCCTGGGTGCCGCACACTAGTGAGGGTTCGCGGTGCAGTGCCCAATTGGAAAGCAGGGGTGATCGAGAAGTTCGACGGATCGAACCACTGAGTGATCCGATCGTTGGTGTCACCGCTGGTGTAAGTGGCGGGCTTGCCGTTGTTATTTGGCCGCTGCCGCGCATTATAAATTCCCATCTGGTTTGCAGGTTGCAGAATGTTAATGGGCTGCCCAGATTGCAGAGTGTAAATGCCGTTCAGCTGCCAGTTTCTAATCAGGGCCTCCACTATTGTATTGCTTTTAGACAGAAACTTCTTTCCCTTGCCGAACGGCAGTTGGAAGTCGCCGTTGACCACAAGCCTGTTGGCAATGTCTTCGAAGGACACGGCGCGCTCCGCCCGGCGGTTGTAGGTATCTTGTGCCGCCGACGCGCCACCGCTCGAGAAGAAGCCGCTGGCCTCCGAGTCGCCGATGAGCTTGCCGCCGGTATACGCCAGCATGAACGCGAAACCGTTGGAAAAGCGGCGCTCGGCGCGAATCGTTGCGGCGTGGTAAATCGAATTACCACCGGGCCGCCATTGAAGGTTGAGACCCGTAAGCTGTGGGTGGGGGCGAAGCAGTTGGCCGTACTCGACAGTCTCACGGCTAAGAATAGATCTTTGGTCTGTAATGACACCGTAGAACGGATTCGGCACCTGCTGCCTGAGTTGCGCTCCCCGTGAGAGGTGATTTGTGGTTAGCTGATTGTAGGGCGTTGTGTCGCCATTTTGGAGTTGGTGCCCTGCGTTGGCGAGGTAGGCCACTTCAACGACCATCTTGCCGGGCAGTTCCCGCTGAACATTAAGATTCCATTGCTGAATCATCGGGCTCCGCCAAGAAGGTATCCAACTGTCCCCGATAGTAAACCCCAGCCCGAAGCGTGGGTCCCGGCCCGGACTGAGAAATCCGTAGGGAAACGGGTCACTGAGCGTGCCGGCTGGAGTCAGACCTCCATCTAGGGTAGTGATCATTGCGTTAGTCAAACGGAAGCCCTCGAATCCGGCGTTATGGTTGGCCACCTGCATCGGAGACGCATCGTACATGATCGAGTACCCGCCGCGTACCACTGTCTTCGTGCTCACCTGGTAGGCAAAGCCGAATCGCGGCGCAAATTGATCGGTAATGGTGGGCGTTTGTCTGCGGTTCTTCTCATCGACATAGCGCATGATGCCGACCAAGTTCGGCAACGCTGATACCTGGCCCGCAATTGGAGAGGGCGCGGAAAGGTCATAGTAGGACATCCGGTTGTAACGTTCGGTGCGGACGGTGTCCATATCCCACCTCAACCCAAGGTTCAGGGTCAATTTCGACGTCACCCTTATGTCGTCCTGAATGAAGCCTGCCCAGTAGGAGCTGGCCAGAGCCACCTTGGGCACGGTATTTTGACTTCCTCCCGTAGGTTGCCCGAGAAGGAATGTGGCGAAGCCGAAGCCTTGCATGTCGCTAAAGCTCAGAGGATTGCCCCGCGTCCAGAGGTCTGAGAAGCTGAAGCCGCCGTTCGGATTGCCCGGCTGGTAGAAATTCAGGAAGAACTTTCGATACTCCAATCCCGTCTTGATAGTGTGCCTACCTAGGATCTTGGTGACCGAGGTGGCAAGATTGACGCTGTTTGAGAACCAATCCAACCCGCCACATCCGCCTCTGCCCGCCACGCCGCTGACACTGATGCTGAGGAAGCACGGCCAATTGGCAAGACTCTCCTGCCTTAAGTAGGCGGGGAATCCCAGCGAGTTCGTATCGAATCCCATCGTCGTCGGATAAAGGGAGTACTGCCAACGTGTGCCGTTCAGGCGGACGTTCATAGTCGTCGTCGGATTTAGGATGAAGGTGTTGTCCCACACGGCATTTTGTCGCGGCCGGATATTGTCGGAACTATTATCCGCCGGACCGCCGCCAACTAGTTGCAGAGGGTCGATGGTGTATCTTGATCGGTTATAGCGCACGTAGGTGCGCCAGGAATCGGTGAAGTTGTGGTCGCCTCGAACGGTTAGATTGCTGGTGTTTACAACCTGTACGCCAGAGTTGAACCAGTTGTTTTGCGGAATATACTGATTGGTCGATGGCCTGTTCGCATTGGGCCAGTAGGGGATTATTTTTGCTGAAATGGGGTTGATCCGGCTGGCCGGAATCCGATTTCCTGGGAAGGGTTCCCGAGTCCAGGTAGCGCTTCCGGTTTGCCTCGTGGTAATTGGATCGAAGATGGTGATCGGCACTCCACGGAAATTAAGCAAGCTGGAGAAGTCCCCCTGCTTCCATGGGTCAATTGGCAGGGTAGTGGTCACGTCCCTGGGTGACCGCTCACTAGTTAACTCGTCGTCGACGAAGAAGAAAGTACGGTTCTTCCCGTTGTACACGCCGGGGATATACACCGGTCCGCCTACGGAGAAGCCGTATTGGTGCCGCTTGAAGGAGGCCAACGGCACGCTGTTCCTGTTCGCGAAGAAGTTGTTTGCATCGAATACACTGTTCCGATGGAAGTACCGCGCCGTCCCGCGCAGTCTGTTCGTGCCCGCCCTGGTCGCGATGTTGAGAACTCCGCCCCCGCTACGCCCGTATTCGGCCGGTAACCCGTTCACCTGTACGGTAAACTCCTCGACGGCGTCTGGAGAAGGCGGGAGACCGCCCATCACGCGCGCGCCACCGGTCGGATCCGCAACGCTGAGTGGGGCGCCGTCCACAAACGCTTCACTGGTCATCATCCGTGCGCCGGCGATCATCGGCGTGTAGTTGTCATTCTGGCCGCTGGCGCTACTCACACCGGTGTACACGCCGGGAACGGTCGCTGCCAGATTTAGTACGAGGCGTCCGTTCAAGGGCAGATCGGTTATGCTTTTGTTGGAGACGGACGTCTGAACGGTGGAGTCGCCCGTTTGCAAGGGAGCAGCGGAAGCCGAAACCTCGACAGTGGTTGCAATGTCCCCGAGTACAAGCCTTACATCCACCACGGCTGTCTGCCCGACGTTCAGCCTAATCTGATCTTGGGAGTAGCGTCGGAAGCCCTGCTTCTCTACTTTCAGCGAGTAGTCGCCCGGCAGCAGGAAGGGTACGACATATGTGCCGTCACTTTGGCTGGCCATCTCACGGGTGGTGCCGGTGTTCACGTTGGAAATGAGAATCTTCCCCCCCGGAACCGCAGCCCCCGAGTCGTCCGTCACTGTACCCTGAAGCGTGGCGGTTTGGGTCTGCGCCCAAACCACGCCCGTAAGTGCCAATACCAACAGGGGTAATAGCAAACAATGTCTCATCTTCGGCAATCTCCTAATCTTGTAGGACTTGAGTCGTCTCACAGCCGCGCAGCGAAAGCGCTTAGCTGTCATTATAGGATACTATGCTTCACTCTGCCTGTTGTCAAGAAAAAAGCGTCGGTGAGGTCTGGCGAGTATGGTGGCAGGTAGCGTTGCGCCCGCGGATGTGATCGCAATTTTCACCCCGCTGACCTTGTGGCTGCTAAGGTTGTCGAGGATGACGATGTCTCCCGGCCGCAGCGCCGGAGCCAAGAATTGGCGCGCGTATGCCAGAAACATCTCCCCATCCGTCGGCCCGTCGGTGACCATCGGCGCAATCAACCCGTCCTGACGGAGGCCGCCCACAAAAGGTCGTCGTCTTCCAGTGACCATGCGGACCCCCGCATCGTGAGCAGATCACCACTGTTCTCAGTAGCCTCGACGCCCCGTCCGATTAGCGGATCACTTCTTCACATACCTCACCCACACCTGCATGGCCGACGGCCCCCGGTTCAGAAACGTGTAGTACGGCGTAAACACCAGTTCCGCCGCCTCGCCCGGTGCGTCCTTCGACTCCGCAAGCAGCCCATACAACGGCATCGACTCATACCTCGCCGCCGACTTCCGCCCCCGATGCCTCAGCGTGACAATCCCTCCCAGCAGCCCCGGCTCCCAACTCTCCGTGAAGTCCGCCGCCGCATTCCCGGTCAGATTCAGGTAGCTCTCCAGCACATTCACCCCCGGCGCCTGACCGGCCTGTTCAAGCAGATACACCACCGGACCCCGCCTGACCGCCGCCCGTCCCTGGTTGTCAGTCACCATCGGATGCGACGCCAGCACCTGCGGCGTCATGTCCAGGTTCAACTCCACCGTGTCCCCCTTCTTCCACGCCCGCCGGATCTCGAAATACCCGCCCGGCTTCGGCTCGCCCTGCGCCTTGCGCCCGCCCACGCTCACCGTGTTGTATGCCGATACGCGCCAGGAGATCCCGCCGCTGCACTTCGGCGCCCAGCTGGTTGGCCGCGCGCTGCAGCATCGCGG
>CAZLDN010000069.1:0-25993 GCA_964558355.1 uncultured Candidatus Solibacter sp. | reverse complement strand
GAACCCGGGACCTCTTGCACCCCAAGCAAGCGCGCTAGCCAGGCTGCGCCACGGCCCGATCATTCAAGGTCTCCTCCATTCTCTCACGATTGCTCCATCTTGTGTGCCGGTAGGATGAATATCGCTCGCGCAGCGGCCAGGAAGCTCAGGCTGGTCAAGCCGCCAATTCGGACCGGGCCACCCTCCGGCCTCGCCCGCTAGCTCTTCTTGCGGCGGGTTGGCTCAACCGGCGCTTCGGCGCGCGCGACCCGCATCAAAGCATGGCCTGACTCGGGCGCGGAATGCGAGAGATTCTTGCGCAGTTCGACGTTGAGTTGATGGACGAACTCTTCGATCTGCACCTGCATCGCCGCCATCTTCTGGCGCATGTTGAGGATGATCTCGACGCCGGCAAGATTCACGCCAAGTTGCCGCGTCAGTTCCAGAACGACTTCCAGGCGTTCGAGGTCTTGGTCCGTGTACAGCCGCGTGTTGCCCTCGCTGCGGGAAGGCAGCAGCAGCCCTTCGCGTTCATACATGCGCAGCGTCTGGGGATGGATGTGGTACTTCTCGGCGACCGCCGAGATCATGTAACCGGCCTTGGCCTTTGACCTTGCCACTTCGATCTATCCTCTCGCCTGCACTTTTTCCCAGAGTTCCGCGCGCGGGTCCTTTGAATCCACCTGCGCAAGCTGCTTCAGCAATTCCCGGGTCCGCTCGTCACGGATGTCGGGCGACTGGATGCCGATTTCGACGATCTGGTCGCCGCGCACGCCCTTGCGCGAATTGTTCACGCCCTTCTCACGCAATCGGAATTTCTGACCGTTCTGCGTACCCTGCGGGATCTTCAGGAGCGCCTTGCCGTCGACCGTCGGGACTTCGACACGCGCGCCCAGTCCAGCCTCCGACACCGTGACGGGGATGTGGAGATGGATGTCGTCGCCATCACGTTTGAACAGCGGATGCGGCTGGACGCGGACGGTGATGAAAAGGTCGCCTGGCGGCGCGCCCATGGTGCCGGCGTGGCCTTTTGCCGCGACCCGCAGCCGCGCCCCGTCGCTCGCGCCGGCGGGGATCCGCACGTCGACGTTTTCTTCACTCGCCAACCGGCCCTCGCCACGGCACTCGGGACAGGCATTTCGCAGCCGCCCCGTTCCGGCGCATTTCTGGCAGGTGAGTGAAAAGCGCATGGCGCCGGCCATCTGGCTGACGTTGCCGCTGCCCTTGCACGCCGGACAGACCTGCGATCCGCCGCCCGAGGACCCAGTGCCTCGGCAACGGCCGCAAGCATCAAGCCTGCCGATCTTGATGCGAACCTGGGCGCCGTTGATGGACTGCCAGAAGTCGATCGAAAGCGCATACTCCAGATCGCTGCCCTTCTCCGGGGCGGGCGGAGCCTCGCTCTGCGGACCCGAGCGGCCAAAGAACTGGCTGAACAGATCGCTGAACGACCCTCCGGCGCCGCTGAAGCCGCCAGCAGCGCCTGCGCCGGCCCCCGGAAACGCTTCGGAGAAATCGAAACCGCCAAAGCCGAAACCGCCCTGGCCCGGCGAGGCGCCAGCGCTGGGGAAGCCCTGTTCGCTGTAGAAGCCAACCTGGTCGTACATCTTGCGCTTCTTGCCGTCGCTCAGGATGTCGTTCGCTTCCTGAATCTCCTTGAAACGCTCCTCGGAGGCCTTGTCGCCGGGGTTCAGGTCGGGATGGTATTTGCGGGCGAGCCGGCGGTACGCCTTCCGGATGTCATCCGAAGAGGCGTCCCGCTTGACTCCGAGTGTCTTGTAATAGTCCTTCGCCGAAGGCATGGCTCACCCGTACTTTCGCGCTACTTCTTGTTCTCGTCCACATCGACGAACTCGGCGTCGACAACATCGTCCTTCTTGGGTTCCGGCGGCGCGCCGCCCGATTGCTGGTCCTGGCCGCCCCGCGGAGGCGCCTGGTTGGAAGCGGCCTGGTACATGGCCTCGGCCAGCTTGTGCGAAGCCTGGACCAGTTGCTCCTGGGCCGCTTTCATCCGCTCGGTATTGCCTTCGCCCATGGCCTTGCGGGCCTCATCGACTGCCGTTTCAACTGCCTTGGCGTCATCGGCCGAGACCTTGTCGCGGTGGTCCTTCAGGGTCTTCTCGGCGCTGTAAACGGCCGTGTCGAGATGATTGCGCACCTCGACCTCCTCGCGCTTCTTCTCGTCGTCCGCCTTATTCGAATCGGCGTCGCGGGCCATCTTGTCCACTTCTTCCTTCGATAGACCGGAAGAGCTGCTGATCGTGATCTTCTGCTCGTTGTGGGTGGCCCGGTCCTTGGCTGCGACGTGGAGGATGCCGTTCACGTCGATGTCGAATGTGACTTCGATCTGCGGGATGCCGCGCGGGGCGGGCGGGATGCCGACCAACTGGAATACGCCCAGCAGCCGGTTGTCGCGCGCCATCGATCGCTCGCCCTGATAGACCTTGATCTCGACCGAGGTCTGCGAATCCGCGGCCGTCGAGAACACCTCGGACTTGCGTGTCGGAATCGTCGTGTTCCGCTCGATCAGTTTCGTGAAGACGCCTCCAAGCGTCTCGATGCCGAGCGAAAGCGGCGTGACGTCAAGCAACAGAACATCCTTGACCTCGCCGCCAAGGACGCCGCCCTGAACGGCCGCGCCGACCGCGACCACCTCGTCCGGGTTGACCGTCTTGTTCGGCTCCTTTGCGAAGAGTTCCTTCACGATCGCATAGACACGCGGGATGCGCGTCGAGCCGCCCACCAGCACAACTTCGTCGATCTGAGACGGCGTCATCCCGGCGTCGGTGAGCGCCTGTTTGCAGGGCGCCACGGAACGCTGGAGGATGTCCTCGATCATCTGCTCAAACCTCGCGCGGGTGAGCGATTTCACCAGGTGCTTCGGCCCGGTCTGCGGGTCCCCGTAAATGAACGGCAGGTTGATCTCCGTCTCCATCGCGGAGCTGAGTTCGACCTTGGCCTTCTCGGCCGCCTCGCGCAAACGCTGCAGCGCCATGCGGTCGCGCGACAGGTCCACGCCTTCATCCTTCTTGAATTCGCCGATCAGCCAGTCCACCAGGCGCTGGTCGAGGTTGTCGCCTCCAAGGTGGGTGTCGCCGTTGGTCGATTTCACTTCGACCACGCCGTCGCCGACTTCGAGGATCGAAATGTCGAACGTGCCGCCGCCAAAGTCATAGACGGCGATGCGCTCTTCCTTCTTCTTGTCGAGTCCGTAGGCGAGCGCGGCTGCCGTGGGCTCATTGATGATGCGCAGGACTTCCAGACCGGCGATCTGGCCGGCGTCCTTGGTGGCCTGGCGCTGGGCGTCGTTGAAATAGGCCGGCACGGTAATGACGGCCTTGGTGACGGGTTCGCCGAGGTATGCTTCGGCGGCTTCCTTGAGCTTGCCCAGAATCATCGCCGATATCTCGGGCGGAGCGATCTTCTTGTCGCCATTGCCGACACGGGCGTCGCCAGAGTCGCCCGGGATGATGTGATAGGGCACCAGCTTGGTCTCCTCGGAGACCTCGTCGAAGCGCCTGCCCATGAAGCGCTTAATGGAGTATATGGTGTGCTCCGGGTTGGTGACGGCCTGGCGCTTTGCGACCTGGCCGACCAAACGATCTCCGGACTTGGCAAAACCGACCACCGAGGGCGTGGTCCGGCCACCCTCTTGATTCGGAATAACAACAGGTTGGCCGCCCTCCATGACGGCCACGACGGAGTTGGTGGTGCCGAGGTCGATACCGATGATTTTGCTCATGTGGACAAATTCCTTTTCGTAAAAGAGATTACGGCGCTGGGACATGACAGCCCCAAAGATGCGCCTGCTCCTAGTATTAAATATTAGTGCCAGCCTGTCAACTATTTCTATGCAACAACCTCTATCCGGCTTGCTTCTGGCCCTCTACCATACTGTAAACAAAGACGTTATCGCCGCTCAGTCAATACGACTCTCACCTCTTGACCGGCATCCTGCCAACTTGCCTCGATTGCAGATGCCAGATCGCCGCCTAAGGTCCAGTGCGCTGGCTTGAGTCGTCCTGATTGACCTACAAAGACCATAGTTTCTATAACTTACAATAATATATAGATAATGACCGCCCCCTCTAGGACGTAGCGGCGCCCCACTCCCTATGGCCAATAGGTTCGTTTGGTCGGAACGCGCCTAAGCCCTCATCTGGCTGGATCGTGGCAGTCCTTCAAGTCAGCCGCAGCCTCGATCTCTGCCCCCAGAGCGGCAAATTGACGGCCTGGTCATGGGGGCAACCTTTCCGCCAGGCGGTCCCTCAGTCGATTTCCGCGACTCTTCCTGCCCGCGCCGCGCATCGATTGAAACAGAATGGCTGAACTCAAGGTTGGATCAAAGGCGCCGGACTTCACTGTCTTGGACGATTCTGGCAAAAAGGCGAAACTGTCATCGTTGGCAGGGAAAAAGGTCGTGCTCTACTTCTATCCGAAGGCGGACACGCCAGGCTGCACCACGGAGGCTTGCAGTTTCCGGGACGAAATGCCGCGTATCGAGGCGGAGAACACCGTCGTCTTGGGCGCAAGCCCGGACCCGGTCAGCCGGGTGGCGAAGTTCAAGCAGAAGTACAACCTGCCCTTCACGCTGCTGGCCGATGAAGATCATGCCGTGGCCGGGAAGTATGGCGTGTGGGTGGAAAAGACCAACTACGGCAAGTCCTACATGGGCGTCGAGCGAACGACTTTCGTCATCGCTCCGGATGGCAAGATCGCTTCCATCTTCCGCAAGGTGAAGGTGGACGGCCACACCGGGCAGGTGTTGGCGGCCCTCCAGGCGATCAGTTAAACGCCAGGAGGTTCTTCCTTAGAAACGCCAGCCCTTCCTTGGACAGCGCCTCGGCCGAGGCGGCCACATCCCGCCAGATGCAGGCGGCGGCGGCGATCTCGGGAATGTTCGACCCGAAGCTCTCGATCACGGCCCAGCCGTCGTAGTTCATCGCCTTCAACTCGGTGAACACCTCCAGCCAGGCGACATTGCCTGAACCCGGCGCGCCGCGGTCGTTCTCGCACGTGTGGACGTGCTTGACGCGCGGGCCAAGAGCGCGCAGGGCGGCCCCGGCGCTTTTCTCCTCGATGTTGGCGTGGAAGGTGTCGAACAGGACCCCATGCCACGGGCTGCCAACTTCATCACAGAGGCGGACGGCGCCGGCGGCAGTAGTAAGGAAGTAGGTCTCGAAGCGGTTGAGCGGCTCGTTCGCAACGACGACCCGGCAGGCTTCGAAGTGGGGCGCCAGGGCGCGCAACTCCTCGACGGCCCGTTTCCATTCATCGCCGTTCGGGCGGCGCCCGACAAGGAGGCCCACGGGCGCACAGAAGGGTCCGGCGAACACCGGCGAACCGATCTCGGCCGCCGTTTCCGTTCCTTGCCGGATGAAATCCGAGGCGCGGCGGCGGACCGAAGCGTCCTCGCTGATGAGGCTCAGATCGCCGGTCAGCGCCGAACAAAAGGTGCATTCCAGACCAGCGTCACGGACCTTCTGCCCGATTGATCGCGCAGGGAACCCGTCGAACGAAAAACGCGCGATTTCGATGCCGTCGAACCCCCACTGCTTGACCTCGTCAAGCAGCGGGAGATGCGACTCGTCGAAACCAGCGGTGAACAGTAGTGTGTTGAGCCCGAGTTTCATTTGGTGATGGTCACTTCGAGATGGATTTGGCGGCGTCCGGCTTGCCAGGGCCGAAGTGTTTCAGCATGACGAGGTTCTCACCATCGCCGGCGGCGAGGGCGCCAGTCGGCAGCGCAATGTTGGACATGCGTCTGTTTTACTTCATACGGAGGCCCGGCGCAATCCGAGCCTCCGGAACCCTCGCGGGGAAGGGGCCTACTTGCCGCCTGGCGGACGGTATTTGGCGGTGATTTCCAGCGCCTTGTCGACCTCATCAACCGTGAGCAGCGGCGTGGTTCTAATGTTGACCAGACCCGTCGAGCCCGTCGTTATCGTGATGGCGGCGGCGGACGCATTGTCGGGCAGATCGGCGATCAGCACGACATCGTCGTCGCCAAAGGCGAAGTAGAACGATTCGAGTTTTCCGCCGATGCTCTTGATCGCCGATTGGACGGCAGCCTTGCGGCCGGAGCCCTTGTCTTTCATGACACCCTGCATCCCTGCGGGCGTGTACGAAGCCTGGAACAGATACTTTGGCAACGTTACCTCCTGGAGACGAAAGTGTACGCGGATGTGAGAATTTAGTCAACCCAGAAGAAAGCGGCTTCTATTTCGCCTTGCGCCGCCGGAACAGCAGGCCGGACCATTTCTGGTCGATCGAGCAGATCTTGTAGTCCACCCAGCCGAGATCGAGACTGGCCTGGCGGATGTGATGCTGCGTCAAACCGGCAAACGATTGGGACGCCTGCTTGGGCCAGGCGATCCAGACAGGCGCCGGCCCGGCGAGACTCAGGACCCCGGCGATCGAGGCATGGAAGGTGTTCAAGTCCGCGGCAAACCAGATCAGGAGATCACCCTTCTGGCGGCCGTGAATGATGCCGGCGCCTTCAGGAAGTGGTTCGAGCAGCGATTCGGCTTGCCGCGGCGCGTCGATGAGAACGACCTTCGTGCTCGGCTTTACCCCGAGTTTGTCCACCAGAGCGCGGCCGGGCTTCGAGATGGGCATGTCGGGCGGCACCACGGGCTTGCCGGGCGCGTTGATGACGGCGTGGCGGATCGCGTCGCCGATGGAGTCCCACTCGGAGTAAATGGCGTCGGGCAGCACGGCGCGAACCCGCTCGACCTTCTCCGGAAGCCCGCCGGCGAAGAGCAGCGGGATCAATCGCGTCGACTTCCGGCGGCGCAATGCATGGCCGATGTGGAGGCCATGCGAAGGCATCCGAGTCAGGTCGATGACGATCACGGCGGGCGGCATGGCGTCGATGGCGCGGAATAGCGGCGTGCTGGTGATGGGATCGTAGAGTGGTTCGAAGCCCAGCTTTCGAAGCGACGCGACGCGGAGCGCCGCTTCTTCGGCGCGCTGGTGGACAAGGCGGACGAGAAGGTCCGTCTTCCTCACCGAACATCCTTCCACGCGGGCAGCGAAACGGTGGTGCGGTAATTGGATTCGTTGTAGTCGGGATTGCGGCGGGGGGCGTAGATCTTCCGGCCCTTGAAGGGCTGGTCCTGGGTGTAGATCCAGATGCGTTGCTGGTCCCAGAGGATGATCTCGTCGCGGGCGTCGCCAGTGAGGTCGGCGGTCATCGAGGCGAGGTCGGGGTGGCCGTCGTCGGGAAACATGACGACGCGGCGGAAGTGGCCGTCGATCATGCCGCCCTCGCGCGTGTTGCCTGAGAGGAGCGAGTATTCGATGCCGTCGCCGCGCCAGTTCACCGGAAGCAGCGGGCTGCCGGAGTGGATCGGTTCGGCCTGTTTGAGGATGTTGCCCTGGGCGTCGATGAGCGTCAGGATACCGGGGTTGCGCCAGTAGTTGATGGTGAGGAGTTGGAGACCGGGGACGTCCTTCCGGTACTTGGCAACCGACGGGCTTTGGACGTGGCCGATGCGGATGTGCTTCAGGATCTTGCCTTCGTGGTCAAACAGGATGAAGCCTTCGTCGCTGCCGCAGGCATAGGCCATTGGCGGCGCTTTGGGGTCGGCGGAGAAGTTGCCGATGGTGATTCCGTCGGCGTGGTCGCGAAGTTCTTCGTCACGGGACCAGAGGCGGCGACCGTCATGGGACCAGAGGGTGTAACCCATGACGAACTCTTCCTTGCCATCGCCGTCAATGTCGTACGGGTAGGGGAAGTGGCCGGTCTGGCCTTCGCCTTTCCACAGGAGCTTCAGGTCGCGCGAGTAGATCCAGAAGAACTTGTACCGGTCCTTCACCATGATCTCGGTCGCGGTCTCGCCGCCGGAGAGGTTCAGCAAGGCGATCGAGTCGCCGCTGTTGAGTTCGTAGGGGCGCTCCTTGAGGCTGGCGTCCATGGGCGGAAGGAACGTGGATATCTTGGGCTTGCCTGTCTTGCCGTCGAGGACTTGAAGTTGGAAGTCGCGGACAAGGATGACTTCGGCCGCGCCGTCGCCGTCGATATCGTGGACCTGGAACGGCATGTCGTTGGTGAGCAGGCCGTTGCGGGGATCGGGCTTGCCAGTCTGCCAGAGGATCTTGCCGTCAAGATTGATGGCGGTGAGACAGCTCAAATGAGAAAAGGCGTCGCCGCGGACACGAGGGATGTTCTGGCCGATGAGGATGTCGAGACGTCCGTCTCCATCGAGGTCGCCGAGACGGATATTGCGGCCAGCGCCAAAGCCGGGGGTGTCGATCTTGCGCCAGACGGCAGGCTTGGGGTTGGCGGCGCGCAGGCGGATGAGTTCGGCCTCGCGTCCAGCGATGCGGGACTTGATGGCGGCAACTTCGGAGTCGGGAGCGGTAACGGCGAAGTTCTGGAATCGGGCAGGGAAAGACGCCGAGACGCCCGCCTTGCCCGCCAGGATCTCGTTGTCGGCGGCTTCGAGGATGAGCTTACCGTCGATGTAGGCTTTGATCTTCGGACCCTCGTTGACGACGCGGAGGTGGTAGTAGCGGCGAGTATCGTAAGTGAACTCAGCCGAGCCCAGTTCGCGCCAGGCGGCCCGGCGCAGTTCCGTCTCGATGGGCAGCCGCAGGCGCAAGACGGCGCGGCTTCCGCCCACGAGAGCAAACTGGTAGAAGTGGCGGTTGGTGTGATAGCGGAACACGATCCCCGCCGGTTCGCGGAACGAAAGCGGCTTCATGCGGACTTCAGCGGTGTAGCCCGACCACTCCTCATCGCCGGTGATCATCAGCGCCGTGTACCAGCCGGGCTGGTCTGTCATCAGGTGCTGTTCGAGGTAGGGTTTGCCGTCCTCGTCGCTCACAATCCAGGCGTCCTGGTGGTTGATGGGATTGGCCCAGGGTCCGAGCGGCACGCCGCGGTGAGGCAGATAGTGATACTCCTGAATCGCCGCGTTCAACTGTCCGACAGGCGTCGAAAGCCAACCTGCGGGATACCGGGAAAAGTCGTCGCGGAGGAGGTCGCCGGCGGGGGACGCGGCAGCGAAGAGGACCAGCAGGCAGAAATGTCGCATGGGCTAGATGCCCAGTATTCCACCTCGGCAGCCTGATGAAAAGGCTATTCCACCGGCGCCGGTGGCGGGAGCGCCGGGACCGGGACGAAGTACACCCTCATCGTGCTGGCGTCGAGGACTTGGGCAGGCTCTTCGCCGGCCGAACCCGAAGCGAGAAGGAAGACAGATCCAGTCGCCTCCAGGCGCGTCGGGATGAAATCCAGATCAACGGCGGCTTCGACCGTGAATCGTTTGGTGTGGACCGCAACCACCTGGCGCGTTTCACCGCTGGCAACGAGCAGCAACTCGCCTCCGGAGGCGAGCGCGATTCCGACCGGATTCGCCACACCGTGAGCAGCCGTCGCGACCGTGGTGACCGACAGGCCGGAATCCCAGTCCTCCAGGCGTAGGACCTCATTGCGTTCGAGGTCGGCCACATAGAGGGACTTGCCGCTAAGAATGAGATTTCCGGCGCGATTCAAAGCCAGCAACATGCGGGGGCTCTCACCGGCCTTGAGGATGTAAAGCGCGCCGCTTTCGCCGTTCTCGATGGCCGCGAACGCGGTCCTGCCGTCGGAGGCGACTGCGACCGATTTCAGCCGGCCCTCGACCGCCAACAGATCGATCTCAGCGGCGACCTCGGGCGCATCCTGCATCCCGGCCCACAACTGGAGACGCGACTCCGCCGGGAAATAAAGGGCTAGTCCCTTGGCGTCTTCGCTCCAGGCGGCGCGGCCGATCGCGGCGGCATTCTCGCCAAAGGTGCGCCACACGGGTTGGTCCGAATCCATGCGCCGGAGCACATAGAGCGTAGATTCCCTGGCGACCAGCGCCGTCTGGCCGTTGGGCGCAGCCAGCGCAAAATCCGCCTCGCGGACCGCGGACTCGCCGGCATAGGCGGACCCGGGCATTCCGACGATGGGCCGTATCGCGCGGGTTTGAGCGTCCACGAGCAAGCCAGACACAGGTCCCCGCATCTCGTCGCTTGCGCACCATGCGGCCGATGCCGTCAACAACAATGAAGCAATCAGCGTTCTACTCACTTTGCCCTCCGTGCCGTCCAATTAGCCTTGTTTATAGCATGGATTCGTTCGCGCGGCGAGGGGATACGGATTTCTCCTACTCCAAGCCTCTCTCTCGCCACCAATATAGCTGGGAAACGGCTCAGGGCCCTGGCCGGCGCCGCCCCAGTTCAGAAATCCGTCAACTCTCGGTCCCTGTCTCCTGTTCAGCCGCGGCCTGGGCGCCCGGACTGATATCGAGATACTCCGGGCGGCGGTAAACGCTGAGGTACAAGCCAAAGAAGGTGATCAACAGCAACCCGACTCCCACTGAGAACATGATCAACCGCAAGACGCCGCGGGTTGCCGCGAAAGCCTGCTGTGTGTCCTGGGCCAACAGAACGGTCCAGTCCAGATTTGGGTATGAGGATTTCATCCCCGGCGAGGCGAAAGCGATGAGTGACATCGCCCCGCTGCCGAGCCGGGCGATGAGGAATCCCTTCCTGCGGCCCGCTTCCGAGGTCAGGGCATCGTTGACGGCGGCGAACTCCTCCGACTTCAAATTGGCCGACAAGGTGATATTCGGGCCGGAGATGATCGTGCCGTCGGGCTTGACCAAGAGGGCGCGCATCGTCTGACCTTGTTCAATTCGGCGCAGAATCGGAAAGATGGTCGATACCTCGACCAGGGCGTCGAGGGCGCCGATGAATGTGTTTGTTGACGGGTCCATGATCGGCACGCCGAGGCCGGCGTAGTTGGACTTGGTGACATCGTCATAGAGCACGTCAGTGATGTGAACCGCGCCTCGTCCGTTGGCAAAGATACCGTTCCAGAAGTCCTCGTCGCCCTGGAAATAGTCCAGGGTCTTGTGGGTTGCGGCGATCGTGGCCCCATGGGAATCTGTCAGAGTCAAGCGCAGAAAGCGGCGGTCGATTTCGCGGTAGCGCACGAGCACCCGGGAGGCCGGTGAACCGAGCATGTCCCGGATGAAAGCCTCGGAGGCAAGGCTGTTCCAGTCCTTTTCCCGGGCGAGAATGCGGGCCTTCAGGGCCTCCTCACTCAGCCCCTGTTGAGCGCGGTTCGCGTTTTGGACGGCTTCGATGATCACCGGGTTGGCCGCCAGAGTGGCGACGGAGACGACACGGTCGTTAATGAAGGACTCGATCTCGCTGGCGGCGGTGGCGGCGAGGGTCTGGAAGTGGGTCCCGGTAGTGGACTCCAAGGCCGTTTCCGCCTTCTGGATCGTGTAGAGCCCGAGGATACAGAAAGGGACGAGCGCAACGAGGAGTCCGATGAAGAGTTTGGTGGTGGGGATTCTGAGATAAGAACGATGCGACGGCATGGAACACCTCCTGAATGGGCGGCTAAGTCACCTCACTGCCGGCTAGGCCCAGCGTCCCGAGTTCCGGACCGTCAAACGCCTGGCCGGAAAGCGCAAAGAGCATGGACCGAATACTACGGTCCGCCACCAATATAATCCCCTTGAAGTCAGGATGAAAGGCAATTCGGTCGCCAATCCGGCGGCTTGGCCGGCGGCTAGCGCAGCTCCGGCTTGGCCTCACCAGGCAGCAGGGAGCGGTAAGTCCTGCCCTGCATGATGCTGTCAAATTCCTTCCGGATATCGGTGCGAAGCCGCTCACTCTCGAAAGCTTCGACGGCCGACAAGGCGATCGCCTTGGCTGCGACTACCATACCCTTGCGCCCGGCGCTGGTCCCGGCACAGGCTGTGGACTGCCAGGTATGGAAGGGCACTCCGGGAAAGAAAGTCGCGGCGTACATGTGCGCCGTGGGAACGGTCCAACTGACGTCGCCGACATCGGATGAGGCGGACAACAGGGCGGTGCGAGGGGGCAATACCTTCGACGACTCATCGAGAGGCCGCGGATTCTCAAGGGTCTTCTGAAGGCGAGCGGCGAAGGCGCGCTCGGCTTCGTCGTACGTCACTCCGCCAGCCGCCTTCAACCCGCGGTCCACAAGCGAAACCAACGCAGGAATTGGGACCAGGTTGGCGTAGCTGGAGGTGACCCGGATGGCGGCCTCCGTCTCTGTCGCAAGGGCTCCGGCCTGGGCGCACTTCTTCACACGCTCCCAGATGGACTCAAGCGTTCTCAGGTCGGGATGGCGGGCGATGATGCTGAGCTCCGCGAGGTCGGGGACGATGTTGGCGGCCGCGCCGCCCTTGGTGATGACGTAGTGGATGCGGGTCTCCTGGGGAACGTGCTCGCGCAGCATGTTGACGGCATGAAGCGTGAGTTCCACGGCGTCGAGCGCCGACCGTCCCGCGTCTGGCGCGGCGGCCGCATGGGCTGGACGGCCGGTGAATGTGATGCGGGCGGAGATGTTGGCCAGCCAGGAGTTGTTGTCGGCGGCGTTGAAGTCCGCCGGATGCCATGCGAACGCCATGCCAACGTCGCGGAACAGACCGGCGCGGATCATGAATATCTTTCCGCCACCGCCTTCCTCGGCCGGCGTGCCATAAAAGCGGATGGTCCCTTTCAATCCCTTCGCCTGCATCTCTTCCTTCACCGCCACCGCCGCCAGCGCCGAGGCGGAGCCAAAGAGATTGTGGCCGCATCCGTGTCCGGGCGCATTTGCGACCCGGGGCGAACGCTCAGGCAAATCGTTCTGCGAAAGGCCGGGCAACGCGTCGTATTCGCCAAGAATCGCGATGACGGGTTTCCCTTCACCCCATTCAGCGATAAAAGCAGTCGGCAGGGCGGCGACGCCTTCGGTGATGCGGAAACCCGAAGCCCGCAACTCCGACGCCAGCAGCGCCGCACTCTTCCTCTCGGCGAATCCCAGTTCCGGGTTCTCCCAAATCTGGCGGGAGATGCGCCCAAAGCGCTCCGCATGAGCATCGACACGCTGAGCGGCGCCATCGGCCGCGAGGCTGGCCATGCCGACGAAAAAGAAGACAGTGAGCGTTCGCATTTGTCCCTCTTGTGGATGATCCCGGTTGAGTGCGGCCAAGCCGGCGGGGGCGAAACCCTCCCCGTCCGGGCCGTTCTCGGATCTTCACATTGTACTTGAACGTTGGTTCCGGGAATCGCGGGATGCGCCCGGATTGAGGGCCTCAAATCGCGCTGGGACCGAGCAGGCCGAAGATGTTCGCGTATGTACGGCGGAAGAAGCCGTCCGTCATCCCGGCGACGTAGTCGCAGACGACACGCTGCGGCGCCAGTTGGGCGGCACGGCGCTGATGGCTCTCCGGCAGTTGCTCAGGATGTTCGATGTAGTGGTCGAACAAACTGCAGATCTCTTCCATCGCGCGACGCCTCTCCAACTGAAGCGGCTCGATGGAGTAAACCCTCTCGTACAGGAACGTCTTCAACTCGCGATTCGCGGCCGCCGGACGCGGCAACATCTCGACCAGCCGGCGGTTGGCGCGCCGGACGTCCCCCAAATCACGGCACCCACTCCGGGCGACGGCCTCAATTGCGCCCTCGATGAGCCCGGAAACAAGCAGATCTATGAGCTTTCTCAGCGTCTCTTGAAAGAGGATGCCGTCAGGGACGCCCGGGTGGTGAGTGCGCACCCTCCCAAGCAACAAGCCGTAATCTGAGATCTGTCCGGCAATCTCGTCGAGCGAAAAGAGTCCAGCCGAGAAACCGTCATCCAGATCAGCCGTATTGTATGCGACCTCATCAGCCAGATCGATGATCTGGGCTTCGAGCGGTGGTTTCAGCCCTGGCAGATACTCGTCGAACTCCGGGCGTTCCCCCCGCTCGAAGTCCCGCGAGTGCTTCAACATCCCCTCCCGCACCTCGAAGGTGAGATTCAAACCGGGAAAGCGCGCATAGCGTCGTTCGAAATCCTCGACGATGTGGAGCGCGTGCAGGTTGTGGTCGAACTTGTCGCCGAATCGCGCCATCGCACGATTGAGCGCTTCCTCGCCGGCGTGGGCGAACGGGGGGTGGCCTATGTCGTGAGCCAGCGCCAGAGCCTCGGTGAAATCCTCATCCAGCGCCAGCGCCGATGCCACCGTCCGGGCTATCTGCGCGACCTCGATCGTGTGGGTCAAGCGGTTGCGGAAGTGATCGGAGAAGCCCTCGCCAAAGACCTGGGTCTTGTCCTCCAGCCGGCGGAACGCCCGGGCGTGGACGATGCGATCGCGGTCGCGCTGGAACTCGTTGCGGTAAGGGTGGGGCTCTTCGGGATACCGCCTGCCCGCGAGTCGATCAATCGGAAAACGGAGAGCTACAAGGCTCACTTGCCTTTGTTGAGTTCAGCCAGCATGGTGATTGCAAAACGGCTGGCAGCGCCTGTCTCTGTGCGCAGGGGTTCGAGAAGCCGCCGGGCTTCTTCAGGCTTCGTGGGCGCGAGAACCGTGGCCAGAGTGATGGTGGCTTGCTCTTTCCCAACCAGAACGGTGGGGTTGGCGATCAGTTCCCGCAACAACTTCTCGGCTTCCGCGGTCTTGCCCTCGGCGGAGGCGATTCCGGCCAGGGCGAGCTTGGCGAGCGAACCGTAGTCCTTGCCACTGTCCTTGATGGCCGCGTCGAGATACCGGCGCGCCTCGGTGATGTTCCCCTGGTCGGCGGCATTTGTGCCAAGCAGGTAATTGGCAACGCCCGCCTCCTCGGTGCCGGAGTACTTGGTGACGAGGCCGGTCAGTTCCTTCCGGATGGCCTGCTGGCGCGCCTCTTCGGTAGGAAACGTGCGCGACCGGTTGCCCTCCTGCTGCCCGACACCCGAGTTGTAGACCAGCATCGCGGCAGACAACTCAGAGACGCGGGCTTCCCTTCGGACCCTCATGAAATAAAAGAGGCCAACGCCCGCGATCACCAGCGCAAGGACAATCGCGCCATAGCGGATGAACTGGCCACGGTGATGTTCAAGGAACTCGACTGAATGCGCGACTTCCTGA
Organism: uncultured Candidatus Solibacter sp.; assembly: GCA_964558355.1. Lineage (GTDB taxonomy): Bacteria > Acidobacteriota > Terriglobia > Bryobacterales > Bryobacteraceae > PNKE01. Next base: position 11,126 of record CAZLDN010000069.1, on the reverse strand, counting down.
ACGAACTTGTCGGACTTCAAATCATGACGGGTAGTACGGTCCACGGATCACTCCAAACCTCTGAGTTTAGCACGAGGGGCGCGGTCCTCCAGCGCCAGGGAGGCTCTCAATGGGTGATGATCTGACGCTGCAGGGCGAACTTGACCAGACCGGCCACGTCGAAGATATCGAGTTTTCTCATCATGCTGGCCCGATACGTATCAACCGTCTTCGTGCTCAGATTCAACCGGGCCGCGATCTCCTTCGCGCGGACACCATCGATGAGCAGGCTGAACACTTGATACTCGCGGGCGCTCAGCGATCCGATTGGGTCGGCCGCGCCGCCGCGGCCTTTCTCCGTGAACAGGGCCTGGACATCAACCTCGGGCGAGACATACACTCCGCCTTCGGCGACGCGGTCCAGGCAATCAAGCAGGGCCTTGCCGCCGGAGTTGCTGACGAAGTACCCCTGCGCACCCGACCGCAAAACCTCGATGACGGTTTTGCGGTCAATTCGCGGCGACATGATGACGATCCGCGTCTCGACGCCTTCCTCCCGCGCCGTTCGCACGGCCTCGATCGCAAAGAGCCGCGTCAACGAGAGCCCCAATACGGCGAGTTGAGGCTTCAGCCTCCGGATGGCATCGAGCGCAGCTTCACCGTCGGCCACCGCGGCCTGCACGCAGTACCGCCCGGAAGCCTCGCAGATGCTGACAATGCCGTCCCGCAGCAGCGCGAAGTCCTCGGCCACGACGATCGTCGGCAGATCCTCCGGCGGCACCAGACTACTTCTGGAAGCTGGCCAGCCCGGCAGCCTCGTCGTCGTAGACCTCGAAGACGGTGTATAGCTTCGTGATCTGGAGCAGATCATGGATCCGCTTCGTCAGAGAAAGCAACTTCAGCTTGCCGCCCGCGTTGGCCACCGTCGTATAGCCCGAAACCATCTCGCCGATGCCGGAGCTGTCGATATAGGTGATCTGGGCGAGGTTGACGAGGACGTTCTTCTGGCCCTTCGCGACGAGGTCCTTGATCGAGTCGCGGAAGTCGGAAGAGCCTTCCCCAAGCGTGATGCGCCCCTTGGCGTCGATCACAATAACATCCCCAACCTGCCGGTTTGTCAGTTCTACACTCATTGGTTGAAAACCTCCTTAGCTAATCAGAAACCTCTGGCGGGGTATTGGTTCCCGCATTGACGTACTTACGCAGAATGGCAGCCGTTCCGCCGCCGTCCGCCGGAGCTACCTTGAGCTTGTCGACGAAGGCGCGGATGAGCGCCAGGCCTCTTCCAGACTGGCTGAGAAGATTCTCCTCGGCCAACGGGTCGGCGACACTGTTGGCGTTGAAGCCGTCGCCAAAGTCGCGGATGACGACTTCGATGTAGTCGGGGCCGGCAAGCATCCGGAAGAGAACCATCTTGTTCGAGTTGTAACGGTTGCCGTGGACGACGGCGTTCACCATCGCCTCACGCACCGCATAGCCGAAGCGGAAGATCTCCTCTTCGGACAGGCCAGCCTGCTGGGCCGCCGCGATCACGTGATTTTCCACCGCGTCGACGCTGTCGAGACTCGACTCAAGTTCGAGATCGGCAACGAGATGCGGACTTTGTTCGTCGGCGGACATCTTCCCTACCTGTGCGGCGCGGCGCCTGGTGAAACTTGTACCTTAAGTCACCGCTTCACGCTAAGTCAAGCCACGGAGCAGACCTAGAGCCTTGGGCTCCGGCGTCATCGTTGGCGGCCTCCACACCTACTCTACACGACCTCCGCGTGGTGGTTCACCGGACCGCAACCGCCGCCTAATCCAGGGTTTGACTGGATCGCCCTGGCAATGAACCGTTTCGCCCGGGCGACTGCATCGGGCAAGGTCAAGCCCAATGCGAGACAGGCCGTGATGGCGGCCGAGTATGTGCATCCGGTCCCGTGCGTGTGCGGCGTGGCAAACCGCTCCGACCGGAACTCGCAATACTGGCCTTCGTGATACAGGATGTCCAGCGCATCTCCATCCAGGTGCCCGCCTTTGACCAGAACGCTCGCGCCTGTACGATCGAAAATGGCCTTCGCCGCATCCTTCATCCCGCCGGGTCCGGTCACATCAAAGCCCGCCAGTGCCGCGGCTTCCGGCAGGTTCGGCGTCACCAGCGCCGCCAGCGGCAACAGTTCATCCATCGCTGCCTGCCGGGCGCCGGCCTCCATCAGCGGCGCGCCATGTTTGCTGATCATCACCGGATCCACCACCAGCGGGAAGCTGAATCCCCTGGCCATTGCCGCCACCGCTCGAACGACGCCGGCGTTGCCGAGAGCGCCGGTCTTCGCCGCCAGTGGAGGGATGTCGTTCACAACCGCGGCGATCTGCTGCCCGACCAAGTCCGGGTCGAGCACTTCCACTCGATCCACGGCTCGTGTGTTCTGCACGGTGATTAGGGTGATCACCGCCTCGCCATACGCCCCAAACTGGTGAAAGGTCTTCAAATCGGCCTGAATCCCCGCCCCTCCGCTTGGATCGGAACCCGCGATCGTCAATGCAACCGGCTTCACGAACCCAGTGTAGCCGCTTCGGCCCTCTCGCCCCTGATTCAGAACCGCAGACGCCCCGGCTCGCTCACTCCAGTTTGATTGGTCAACGTCACATCGACGCTCTCAAGCAGCGTCGAGTCGCCCGAGATTGGGAACTGGGCGCGCAGTTGGAACACGCCTCCGGCTTTGGGATTGGCCGAATAGTAGTCGCGGAATGCCTGTTCAACGTCAATGTCGAATTCGCCTGCGACCGTCCCGCCCGAGCGGTAGAAACGGAAGGCGATTCGTTTGGCCGTGCGCGTGTTGTCCAGGCCCTTCAGCACAATCTCGGCCACGTTCGGCGACCGTGCCGCCGTCGATGAGTCGAACCGCACGGGCGCCGGCGCGACCCGGATGCGCTGCTCGATCTGGTGCGGTCCAAGCAGGATCTTCAAAACGATCCACCCTGCCGTGGAACCTGTCTGCACTACCGCTTCCCGGCCATCCACGAACTCCGCCTGCGATTCCCCTTGCTTCACTGTGAATCCGATCGACCGCGATAGGGACGGCACAAACGCCGTCGAGGCGTCCTCGCCCAACCCGGAGTTCTCCGGCTCGAATTCCAGGCGCAATGTCCCGGTCAGGGCTGCGCTGGCCGGCGAGTCGAGCACGACGGACACCTTGTGCTGCGCGCCGCTTTCGACGCCGGATACAGCCGGGAGCAACGACGGCCTGGGCGGAATCTCCTGTTCGCCGGCGGCCTTAAGCACCCAGTTTCTGGATCCAATTGACAAGGTTCCGGAGTACTGGCCGGGCGCGGGCGGCCGGCAGGTGATTCTGAATCCCTCACCAAAGAGCGCCAGGGTGAAACCAGCGCCAGCGATCCGTGGCGGGGCCGCTGGCGGCAGGGTCAATCGAAACCACTTCTCCACTTCCTGGCCAGCCGCGATCCGGCCGAAATCGACTGTCCCGCCGGCCGGCGCCGCGATCCATGCCTGGCCGTCGTATGTCTCCAACTCCGCCTGAACCGTCGATGATCCCGTCAATATCCAGGTCGTGTCGTTGATGCGGAGTTCACCGCTGAACGACCCGCCGGCGGCGGGCGAGAAACTCACCCTGACTTCGCCAAATCCGCCTGGCGTCAGAGTTCTCGGGATGGGAAAGGCGTTGCTTACCTTGAACGGCCCGCCCGGTGCGATGAACACACGGTTCACCTCGACGGCAGCCGTCCCTATGTTGCGGACCCGCAGACGAACCTCGGCCGAGTCGCCGGCTGCTGTGAGCGGGAACGCGTAGGCCGTATTGACGATCATCTCCTGGTCGGGCGGCACGAAGACGGTAAGCTGCAGGTTCGAGGCCACACGCGGCAGGACGTATCGTTCGCCGTTCGACTCCCGCACCAGCGTCAAATCGGTTCCGCCGCTCTCTACCCGCCATCCCCGTTCCAGCCACTCGGTTCCCTCGGAGGCTTCTTCGGTCTGCCATGCGCCTGGCGCTCCGAGAATGCGAATCAGGCGGCCTTCGGCATCCCTGACCTGGCCGGTCACCGGCGGTTCAATCCCGCCCTGCCCCGCCGCGCAGGCAGCCGCGATGACCCATGCAAGGAGGATTCTGCTCATGCTATGGCTTCCCGATTGAAATGATGGGCGCACCGACGGAGGGCGCCACCGAGGCGGGGGTCTGGACGGCGCTGGCCTGTGATGATCCGCCCTTGCCTCCCGACACTGCGATTCCGGCCAGTGCGCCGCCGGCTACCGCTGCCACAATCAGCCACTTCGCCCTTCCGGACCTGCTGGAAATCGTCCTGATCTCTCCGCTCCCGGGCGTTACGCTGACGACCAGCACCGCGGCTCCCCGCTCCGCGCCCCGCGAAGCCTTGATCTGCATCAGGGCCTCGCCCACCGTGTCGTTCCAGGCGATGCCCGCCACTGCGGCGATTCCGTCCGATGCCGTCAATACGCTCTCCGACAGCAATCCGCTGGAAAATCGTCCGCCGGCGCCCTCCCTCGGCAACGAGAATGTCACCGTCACGCTCCCGGCCGGCTTCCCGGAATCGTCTGTCACCAGGACTTCGATCGGTTTGGACGACACATCGCCCGCCCGCACGGCCATGCCCTCGCCGCGTTTGACCAGAACCGTCAACCCCGGATCGGCATACGCCTGACTCCCGCAAAGGGCCGCAACCAAAATGTAGTTCAGTAGTTTCATCCTGCACGCCATCCGCCCCGGTGGTTTGGCGGCGGCGCTACTGGACGTTAGAAGCCGATCAGCACAACTGTTACGTTGTCCGGCGCGCCGGCCTGTTTTGAGGCTTCAATCAATTGGTGCGCGCAGGACTCCAAACTTCTCCCGGATCGTAGAACTTCGCCGATAGTTTCCTCGGCGACATAGCCATGCAAGCCGTCGCTGCATAGCAGCAACCGCGAACCCGCACCCGGCTCCAGTTTCCGGAGACGGACATCCAGCTCGCTGTCCACGCCGATCGCCATCGTGATGACATGCCTGAAAGGGTGTTTCTTTAGCACATCCTCGCAAAGCCCAATCCGCCGTCCCACCTCTTCCACCCAACTGTGGTCCTTGGTGAGCAGTTCCAGTTTGCCGCCCGACCACAAGTAGGCGCGGCTGTCGCCCGCGCTTGCGAGTTCCACGCCGTCCAGCCCGATGTGAACTCCGACCAGAGTCGTTCCCATCCCCGCGCAGCCGAAATCGGCAGCCGCCTGGCCCTTGACAGCGGCGTGTGCCGCCTTATAGGCCTCCTCCAGGCTGGCCTCGCCGTTGGCCTTGCGAAAGTGCTCAACCACGGTTTCGAGCGCCAGGGCCGAGGCCTTCTCGCCGGCCTTGGCGCCGCCCATGCCGTCGGCGACAAGATATAGCCCCAGTTGCCGGTCGATCAGGAATGCATCCTGATTCACCGGCCTCACGAGACCGCGGTCTGTCAGGCCGTAGGCTTCCGGCAACACGGTCACTCTCCTTCCTCTAAAAGAGTAAGCGAAATCCGAGTTGGAAAACCCTCCCGTCGTTCAGCGTGTTTGTGATCTTGCCGAACGACGGCGCTGACAGGTTCCGCTGCGGCTCGTCGAACTGGGGGGTATTCGACAGGTTGTATATCTCGCCTCTGACCTGGGCGACCCACTCGTTTGGCATGTTGATCTGCTTGACCACGGAGCCGTTCCAGTTCCAGATCCTCGCCCTGCGAAACGCTCCCCGGCCCACGCTGCCGCGGTTCTCGCCCGGCGTGATGTAGGCGAACCGGTCACGGCGGAGGATCTCCGGCGCTACGTCTGGGTGTGAGATAGCCGCCCCCAGAATCGTTGGATCCAATAGGTTTGGCCGGTCTGATGGGCCGCCATCCACATTGCCAAAACCAGGACCGTCGCTGCCGATGTAAAGGGTCGTCGGGGTCCCTTTCTTCCACAGATGAGCGCCTGAGAGAGTCCAGCCGCCGCCGACCAAACGAATCCATGACGCAACGATTCGAGCCATTGGGACTTGATAGGAATAGCTGGCGGTGAAGGCGTGGGGCGAGTCGAAGTTCGAATACCCCTTCCGGTCCTTGAAGGATTCGTATTGCGACTGGCTGCGGCCTCTCACGAGATCCTGGTTGGCGGCTGTGGAAGAGAAGTCCGGGCCTTCATCCAGCGCCTTCGAAAAGGCATAGGAGAACTGGCCGGTGAAGCCCTTCTTCGACGGCAAGTCCAGCGCCAACTGGCCGGCGTCGAAGTACGCATTACCGCCGTTGAGGATCGTATAGGTTTCGTAGTAGCGGGGATCGGGCCGGCGCAGGTTCACCGTCGCTGTGGTCAGGGGAATGCCGGCAACCGGCACGGCCCGGTTCTGGATGATCGAATTCAGCAGCTTGATCGTCCTGGAGCCGATATAGGAAGTCCGCATCAGGCCACCCCAGCCGAATCGCTTCTCGATGGTTGCGTTGTATTGATGGGAGTAGGGGGCGACGAGGTCTGGCGAGATCCAGGTGGGTGTGTATCGTCCGCCGGGGGCGACGGAGACGCCCTTCAGCGGGTTGGCGAGGTCGGGTTCCTGAACCATCACATACTGGACCTGGGGCGGGTTGTTGCGGACCTGCTGATATGTGACCGGCGGGATTTGCATGAACGAGGTGGTGTACATCGTGCGCAGCACCCATCCCTTCCCGGCCTGCCAGGCGAGCGAGAATCGCGGCGAGAAGTTGTTGTAGTCGCCGGCGTAGGGAATCTTGTCGATGCCGTTCGCCTCCACCGGACGTGAGTCGGCCATGTATCTAAGGCCGATGTAGATCTGGAGACGCTGGTGGACCTGCCAGCGGTCGGCGAGGTAGCCATTGAACGTAGAATTTGCAAATTCCCGGTCCAGATCCCCGAGCGCGACCTCATAGATGGTTGGCGTGCCAAGCAGGAAGTTCTCGATGGCAGTGCGGCCGAAGTTGCTGGTGAACTGGAGGTACCCGCGGCTGTTGTTAGACTCGACGCCTGCCCGCCGGTTGCGGGCGAGGTCGCCACCCAACGTCAAGGTATGCCGGCCGCCCGCGAGGCGATGAGAGAGTGCCGCCCCGAAGTGGAAGTTGTTGCCCGTGCGGTCGATGGGGAACATCGAATCCGGCCCAAGCTCTTCGATCTGATGGCCGAAACGCACCCGTGGTCCGACGGCGTTGGGCTCGGGTGTAAGCAGCGATACGGCCCGCTGGTAGGAAGCGCTCAGCGCGGCGTTGGTGTTTGGCGAGATGTCCCTCGTCCAGGTGACAGCGCCTCGTGTGGTATGGAGATCCGTATCCGGATTCTGGCCTGCGACAAACTTGAAGGGGCGGATGCGCTGCCTGTCGATGGAGTAGTTCGCCATGAGGCGCTGGCCGCGAGAGAGCAGCAGGTCCACCCGGCCTGTCCCGGCAAGGCTGTCGATGCGTTGGGGGGCGTTTGTATTCAGCGCCCGGATGTCAAAGTCCGGGCGGTTAGGGAGTTCGTCGGGGAACGCGTCGAGGAATCGTTGGACGATGGCGCGGGTCGCGGGATCGGTCGTCAGGGGTTGGCGTTCGTTGGCAAGCGGCACCAGGACGTTCCCGTTCACCATGCCGCGGATGTCCCGCTGGTTGTACGTCGTGGTCCAGAATCCGGAAACGCCAGGCAACGGACCAGTGAGTCTTCCGCCCATCAGATTTCTGTGCGACGGCTTCACGCCGCCGGCCTGAAAAAAGGTCCGGGCGTTGAAGATGCTGTTCTGGTGCCAGTATGTCCCTTCACCGTGTACCGCCGAAGGCGCCGCCAGAGCGCGCAACCCTGGTACGTCGCTCGCCGCAATGCCGTGTTCCGTGGCGAAGTACTGCGACTCGACCCGCGGTTCGGCGATTGCCGTCGTCGTGGCCCCCACCCGAATGTTCGCCTCCTTGATCGCGTTGGTATCGATCATGTAAACGATGACGTTCTCATTCCTCTGCGCCGCCGCGCCCATCCTCGGGCGCGCGGCTGGCTTGGCGGCGGCAGCCGGAACGGCCGTGGCCGCGGGCCTACGCCCGTTGGTCTGGATTTCGGCCTTGGCTGGACTTGCGGTCTGGCTGCTGGCGGCTGGGACGAGAAGGGAGGCTAAGGCGGCGAAGCCGGCTCCGAAGCGATGGATCTGCACTACATTTTGATTCTACCGAACTTGACGCAATGACATATCAATGGGCCTCGGGTTGGGGCGCCTCAGGCTTGGGTGCGAACATCTGTTTCAGGATCAGCCAGCCCGACTCGTCATAGCGGGTTTTGAGCCTCTCCTGGCGCTCCGTCCGCGGATCGCCAGTCTGTGGCCCCTGTCTGTCTTCGCACCGCTCGATCATCGTCTCCGCGGCTTCATCTTCCGGCGAACGTTCGAGAGTCTCGGCGAAGCGGATTTTGGCTTCCTCGAAGCGGCCTTTCCGCCAAAGGTAGTAGCCGGCGTTGAAACGGGCCGCGGGATCGGCCGGGTCCGCCTCGATTGCTCGACCAAACGAACTTAAAGCCGCCTCCTGATCCAACCGAGCCTGGACTACTCCAAGGTTGTTAAATATCTCATTCAATGGGGCTTCCGTCGCGAGTTGTTCGAGCCGCGCACGAGCCGGCTCAAACTCGCCGAGATGGTACTGGCACAGCGCGAGGTAGAACAACGCCTCGCGATAGCGGGACGCGCCGGCGCCGACCTTGGTCAACCAGTTGGCGGCAGCGCGGTAGTCCTTCCTCTCCAACTGGTATAGGCCAAGCCGCAAACTCGGCTCGGAATACGTTGGTGCGAGCCGCGCCGCTGTTGAGAAAAACCTCAGTTGCTGTTCCTGGTTCGATGCCAGCAACCCGCGGATGTAGTTCTCCATCGCGTCCAAACGGACCGCTGGATGCGTCTGAAGATAGGTTTCCACCGGGACCGCGTAGGCTGGGCGGAGGGCGCGAATCAGTTTCCAGGCGAGCCGGGATTGGATCCGCGATAGTTCGTCCAGTGGTCCGGTCTCTTCGAGTTGCGCGACACGGTGCATCTGCCTGATGTCGATTACGGAACTCGTGATCCGGACCTGCCGTGGATCCCCTGCGACCCCCAGCAGAGTGAATTCACCCTGGACTGCCACTCTGGCATCGACATTGATGGCGATCTCCAACACCGTCGCCTGGGTCAGTCGCGCAGCCTGCTGGATCCCCATCCCGGCCATCGTGGCGCGGCGTTCGTCGGGCGCCACACGCACAATGCCCTCGGCCGCCAGCGCCTCACCCAATGATTCCGCCAAGCTCTCGCCAATCCAGCTTATGTTTTTAGAATTGCTTAAATTGTAGAACGGAACTATAAGGACAGTTTCTGCAGCAAGCACCCGTGCAAGATATATAAACAGAAAAAGGATGCCGGGCAGCCTTGCCATGGGGTGAGTATAGCAGAGCCACCCGGCATCCTTTACGGGAGGAGCCGGTCGATAGGTTCCTTTGGTTTAGTTGAAGACCACCGTGGTGTTGGTTCCGCCCAGGCGGATTTCGCGCACCTTGTACTTACCGGCCTCGCTGCTGTAGCGCACCGACGTGGAGCCGAACTTGGCGTCGCCGGTCTCAACCTTCACCGTCGCTTCGACTTTGTTCTTTCCCTTGGCAATCGTGGCCTTGTCGTTCTCGATCGTCAGCTTGTAGTCGCCGGGCTGCAGTTCAGTCCCATTCACCACGGAGGGCTGGAACAGCGTCACCGTGTGGGTGGAGGCGCTGGCGACCGCCAACGCGAGAGTCAAGAGGGCGAATAATTTCATGGATCTGGTCATCGTGGACACTCCTGTCAGTATTATAGGCACATTACTTGAGCTTATCGCAAATAACTAACATCAATAGTGAGCGGGGTCTCTGATTACGCCCGCGGCAGACGCGGCTATTTGCGGTCAGCGTGCCGTCGAATACTAAAGACGGGCGCGGAGCGCGATTGTTCCCCTCAGCAAACCTTCATGAATGTAAATTCTGAGAGGAAGGCGGCGACGAGGCGTGTGGCATGCCGCTCCACGGACGGATCGTGGCCGAAACCGGATAGCCAGATGGCATCCGGCTCGCGGCGGAACCAGGTCAACTGGCGCTTGGCGTACTGGCGTGTCCCGATCATGGTCCGGTCCATCGCCTCGTCGCGGCTCATCCGGTCCTGGAGGTAGGCCAAGGCCTCCTTGTAGCCCAAAGATTCGAAAGGCTTAGCCGATGGCGGCACGCCTGCGTCGAGCAACTGGCCGACCTCGCAGGCGAGGCCGTGTTCCCACATCGACAATGTGCGAGCCTCAATCGCTTGATGAAGGGCGTCCCTGGGGGGTTCCAGGACGAGTTTGAGGGCTCGGTATCCTTGAAGACCGCCACGGCCCCCGGCGAAGAGGGCAGACGCGGGCTGGCCGGTGGAGAGGCAAATCTCGACGGCACGGGTCAGTTTATTTAGATCGTTTGGGTGGATGCGGGCGGCAGTGAGTGGGTCCAGGCGGCGCAGCAGGCGATGCAGAAAGCCGCCGCGGCGCTCCTCTCGCCGTGCCAGACGCACGCGGAGTTCAGGATTGCGTTCGGGTCCCGGAGCGAGGCCGCCGAGTAACGCCCGGAGATAGAATCCCGTTCCCCCCGCGACGATGGGGACTTTGCCCCGTGCGCCGATCCCGCCGATGACTCCAGCCGCCAGGCGGGCCCACTGCCCTGCGTTGGACTCCTCATTCGGATCCAGAACGTCGATCAAATGATGGGGAACGGTGGACAACTCCTCCGGCGAGGGCTTTGCGGCTCCGATGTCGAAACCGCGATAAAGCTGGATGGAGTCGCAGTTGACGATCTCTCCGCCGACGGCGAGCGCCAGCCGGATGGCAAGGTGCGATTTGCCCGATGCCGTGGGTCCCGCGATGGCGATCAGTGGGCGGGCATCCGGAATCTGCACGAAACCAGTGTAACGGGTGCAACCCAAATGCCCGGATGCCGCATCAGATATATTGAAGGGAATAGAGTGGCGGACGTGTATCCGCGCGCCACGGTCGAGAGAGGGAAGAGCCCAGGTAATGAAAATGATGAGGCCTTTGCAGTTGACAGCCGCCTTGGCGGCACTGGCGGCGCTGAGTTTGGCGCCGTCGCATGCCCAGACAGTCAAGACGCAGGATCCGGCGCCTCAGCCTCAGCCTGGCAGGTCGCAAGCTTACTATCACGCCGCGTTGGCCCACCTTTACGCCGAGTTGGCCGC
>CAZLDN010000068.1:0-26188 GCA_964558355.1 uncultured Candidatus Solibacter sp. | reverse complement strand
GACAAAATAACCTCTCTCTCCAAGTTGTAGTGCTTATGCCGAGTCCCGGATTGTGCCGAGTGGACGTTCTCAAGTGCACTCCCGGCCCGGGGTGGCAGGCTCGCAGCCGTTGAACCGCCCGGCATAATCCTGCGATGCTTCTCCAGCCGGCCGGCTGGGCCGCCAGGAGAAGACTTGATCGAACGCTACTTCAACCAACCCGCCGTCCTGAGCCGGATGCGCGCCGGGATCATGAGCCCCCATCTGGATGCGCTCGCCGCCGAGTTTGATGCGCGGCACTATTCACGCAAGAGCATTCGCCGCCAGTTACGGAACAGCGACGCTTTCGGTCGCTGGCTCGCCGAACAACGGATTCCTATCACCAACGTCACGGCAGCAGTCGTGGCGCGCTACACCGAGCCAATGCGCCGATGTCCTGGCCCGAGGGGGTACCGTCCCCACAACTCACGCGGCCTACCCCAGCTACTTGACTTGCTTCGCCGCCAAGGTCTAATTCCCGCGCCAGTAGATGCTGTGCTACCCAACCCCGTTGGCAGCGAACACTGGCTGCGAGCCTTCGACCAGCATCTTGAGAGCGTGGCTGGTGTCGCTCTCGGCACCCGAAAGAAGTACCTCGGCTTCGCCCGCGCTTTGTTGAGGACCATCTTTGGCGAGGGGCATCCGGACTTTAGCCAGATCCAGGCCGAACACGTGGCAGCCTTCGTCCAAGCCCGCGCTGAGAAGCGGGCGCCCACGTGCCGGAAAGACCCCGGCGGCGCAGTCTTGGCCATCCTGCGATTTCTCTCGGCGGCGGGCTTGGTCCCCGCCCATCTGGAGTACGCTATTCCGCGCGTACGGCAGTGGACCCATGCCGCGCTACCGCGATTCCTGACCACAAATGAGCTGGACCGTGTCCTGGCAGTTCCGGTAGAGCCAACCCCCAAAGGGCTGCGGGATAGAGCCATGCTTCTTCTGTTGGTCCGGCTCGGGCTCCGGGCTGGCGAGGTGGTGCGGCTCCGGCTAGATGATATCGACTGGCGAGCAGGCAACGTCCTGATTCGCGCTGGCAAGACCCGTCGCGAGCGTGTGCCGCCGCCGCCGAAGAACGCGGGCGAGGCGATAGTGAGCTACCTCAAGGAGGGGCGGCCAATCAGCCCTCATCGCCATCTCTTTCTCAGCCTCTGCCCGCCACACGCGCCGCTGGCCTCTTCGGTGGTTCTCACCGGCATTGCCCAGTCGGTTCTCCGGCGAGCTGGTGTTCTCAGCCGCCGCCCAGGCGCCCACGTGTTCCGCCATACCATGGCCATGCACCTGCTGCAATCTGGAGTGGACATCTGGAGTGGACATCGCAGTCATCGCACTCTGGCTTGGTCACGAGAGCATCGAGACCACCCACGGCTATCTGGAAGCCGGCCTCAAGCTGAAAGAGAAGGCCTTTCAGAAGCTGGCGCCTGCTGGCCAAAAGACCCTCCGCTACCAGGCCGACGATTCGCTGCTGACATTCCTAAAGACCCTCTGATTATGTCGAGCAAAGAATGATCAAACCCACCCCACGCGGCCGTTCCCCGACTTCACTCGGCATAATCCGGGACTCGGCATAACTACTACTGAGACGCTACTACTAACTCCCGAATGGAGAATTCTCATCCGGACGGATTCTCCCGCTGTTACCGAGAGGATGAAGTTTAGGAGATGCGGTCTTTCCCGATGGGCTTCAAGCCGCGATCATGTCTTCACCCGCCTGGATTCTGGCTCATTCGGATTTTGCGAGAGGCGCAGGCAGCACTGTCATCCGTGGACATTCCGCGGCCGTATGAACAGCCGCACACAACTCTGTGGCGGGGAGGAGACCTCCGAACCTCTCACTCCACTCCGTGGCCGGTGAGCCGGTAGCTGCGGCCTTGGTACGAGAGGTTTTCCAGCGCCGTTGAGGGATCGAAGTCAGTGACCCGGGATTCGACGCCGATGCCATCGTACATCGTCAGTTGAGCGCCCGCAATCGACTCGATGACAAGGCCGGCGAAGCTGCCGCCGGCCAGGATGGACCAGTCGTTGTCGTAAGGCTTTTCCTGGGGGCATTTCTTGGCGCCACCGCGCTCAGACGGGAAGACTGTGTCGGCCAGATGAGCTTGGCCGAACGGACCCTGATTGGCGGAGCGAGCCAAGCCCTTCACCCACTCGGCCACCCGCGCGGGGTGATCGATCTTGTAGAGGCCCCTCGCAGTCATCGCCGGCCAGCCCCCGAAGGCTCCGAGCCAACTGTGGTCGGCCCGCATGTTCCAGGTGGCGTCAGGGTCGCACGGGGAGAGAGCATGCATCCACAACGGTGTGTGTAACTCCTCCCAGAAGAACCGGATCATCTCGCGCTTCTGCCGGTCGCTCAGGTCGCCCGGCATGAAATCGAGAACGGCCACGAGGTCATAACAGTGGCGCACCTCGTTGAAGGTCCCATCGGGTTGGCCGCACCTCCACCACCCCTTTCCCTCGACATAGAGGAGCCGGCTGATGCGGGCGGCGAGTTCGCGGGCCTCGGAACGTAACGCGGAGGCCCTGTCCGCGGCGCCCCTGTGTTCGAGCAACGAGGCCACGAACCTCATGCCGTGGACGTTGGCGGCGTTGACCGCCGCGACCTCGTGGAGGTAGGTGCTGACTACCTCCAGTAGGTTCGTCATGTCCCCGTAGTCGGCGAGACCGGTGCCGCGCCGGTCGAGTTGCTTCCAGTACACCGCGTGGCCGGCCAGGCGTTCGACCACGGGTTTGCCTTCGATCACCTTGTCCAGCCAGGCGAAATCACCCGTTACCCGCAGGTAGTCGTGGGCGCAGCGCAGGATGGCGGCATCGTTGATGGCGTACCAGGGGCCCGTGGGCTGGCCGGTGAGGTAATCGGTGGCCCAGGACTTGTGCATCTCGAGAGCCAGCCAGACTTCGAGCATCCTGCGGAGCACCCGCGGATCGAGCAGCGCGAGGCTCAGGGAAGTCAGGGAGTAGTCCCACAGGAAGCTGAGCGTCGGAAGCACGCGCGGGGAGAGGGTCAGGTATGTGGTGCCGTAGGCGGAGTCTGGTGACGCCCGGCGGCCGAAGAGCAGAAAGGATTTGCCCGGTCTCCTGTTGCCGCGGCGCAGCAGACATGGGCATTGAAGTGGCGCCGGCGCCGAGTTTCAGCAACGTCCGGCGTTTCAGCAGGCCATTGCGAGCACGGGCTTCCCTGTCGTTCATGGGATTTCGCTATTCCGGGGTAAGTTTCAGCACTTTGAGTTCGTGAGCGCCGAATGAGACAGCCAGCCCCTTCTCCAGGCTCCGGCGCGCGACCGAATCCGGCTTCGACTGATCGGCGAACAGGTTCACAACGCGGTAATCGCCGTTGTTCTTCAGCGTTCCCTCGCGGATACTGAACGTTCCGGAGCCCGGTTGCGGGTTCGGCCACAGGAGCGTCGCATAAATCTCTCCCGCCGGGCCGCGCGAAAGAGCAGCCAACATTCCGGGCGTGCCGGTAATGGGACGCACGACCTTCATCCACTCCATCATCTTCAACAACGCGCGCGTTCCCTCGTCGGACTTCCAATCCATCTCCTCGCCTACCCGCATGACATGGCCTTTGCCGAACTGCCAGGTGAGAATTTCCCGGCTCCGCGGATTCGGGCATTGGAGCGCGGACAACAGCGGGTAGTCGGGGCGGCCATCTTCGAGCGCGTACCGTCCCGAGCGCGCCAGCAGGACGAGCCTGCCACCCAGATCGACATAGCGGACCAGTTTCTGGATCACAGACCGGTCGAGCACCTCCGAATTGGCGTCGAGTAGAGCCGGATAGCGATCCAATCCGTCGAGCGGGGACATATCGGAATGCCAGTCGAGCGAATACTGATGCTCCTGCAGCCTGGGAATCATGGCCAGCGTCGGATTGATGTAGTTGCGCGCCGGAATGTAGGACTGGATGGAGCGGTAAGAAAACAGGCCGGCGGCCGCGGCTCGCACTGGCTGGGCCTCAACCATTTCCTCGAACACGCGACGCGTGCGCTGGAATTCCTCCCTGGAGATCTCCATCTTTTCCCAGTTCCCCACCATCTGGTAAGACTTCACGCCGAGCGAGAATGCGTGGAAGAACAGCCGCCGGAAATCCGGTAGAGGCGGCGGGACCTGCCAGGCCTCCGCCATCAACGGGATCCCGTAGGAGCGGACGATCCCGGCGCCGATTTCGGCCGGCACGGGATCCTCGAAGCAGGTGATATCCAGCGCGCCGCCGTGTTTCCTGAGCAGCCGCAGCCCGATGTCGTAGACCGTCAACTGGTGGGCGGAGTGGTGGAGCGAGCCGCCGAAGTACATGATGAGAGGACGGGCGTCCAGCGCGCGCACGGCGCCGTGGATGTCGTCGAACATGCGCTCGACGGTCCACATCCGGTACTCCTGGAAATCGTGCCAAGCGGGCGTCACGTTCAGTGCGTTAAACGTGGGCCTTGGTTGGACGACCTCAGCCCAGCTTGCGTGGTTCGCCTTGTAGCGTTTGTTGACTTGTTCGAGTGAGAGGTTTTTAACAGTGGAAAGATAAGTACGATATTTATCCTGCGACCATGTCGAATAGTCATAGATGGTTTGTGTATTTTTCCACATTCCGAGATAAAACGAATCGTTGTAGCCGTAGAAGAACTGCCAAGCCAGGATGGCCTGGTTGCCACGGTAGCGGCGGACTAGTGCCTCGACAAGAGCCAGGTACGACCGGCGGCCCTGGGGTCCCCAATAGGATAGGGTGCGGGATTTCTCGGCCCCGTAGCCAAAGAAGCTCTTGCCGTCCTGATCGATGGTGTTTTCGGCGGCGAGCCATTCCGGAATCTGCTGCTCGAAGAAACGCATCGTGATCGTCACGGGTAGCTTGACCGTGGCCGCGTGGCGCAGGCCGGCGTCGATCGTGGTCCAGTCATACTGGCCAGGCCGCGGCTCGAGCGTGCTCCAGATGGGGCGCAGATCGATGAACTGGGCGCCGACCTGCCTCGCGGATTCAAACGCCGTCTCATCGGTCAGACTGCGCTGGTCTTCCGGACCGCCGATCTCCACGCCGAAGAGCTTGAGGCCGGTGCCCGCTTGGGGGACGCCGCCGTCGGGGATCCATTGTCGCGAAGGCACCCTCCCGCCGGCAACAGCAGCAGTGCGATCGCTGGAATGCCGGGAAGGTTTCTGTGCATCGATAGCATGTTTGATATCCTCCTGCTAGTTGGGCCGCTGCAAATGGTCCAACCATCCTTCGTTGAACTCGACGTGCCGAATCGAATATCGCCGGAACGTGTAAGTGATGTGGATTTGTCCATCCAAGGTCTGGATGGCGTAAGGATAAGAATACTCGCCTGGATTCGCCTCCAAGACGAGTGGTGTTTCCCAGGTGCGGCCACCGTCCGCCGACCGGGCGACGCTCAGCGGAGTGCGGTCTGATCCGCTGTCGTTGAACACGGCCAGCAGGTGGCCGTTGGCGAGGCGGGTGAGTGAAACGCCTGAGTCAGGGCACCGCAGAGCGGTTTGGACGGTCGCGTCCCAGTTCTGCCCGCCATCGAGCGATTCGCTCGACAGGATACGTGGCATGCTTCTCATGAGCATGAGCAGCGACCCGTCCTTGCGCTCGGCCATGGCCGGTTGGCCGCCGCCGAGGGCGGCGCCGGCCGAGCGGCGCCAGGTGAGGCCGCCGTCGGCGGTCCGCAGAAAGAACGAAGCGAGCTTGCCGTCGTCGCTGCCGCCCAAGGGGAGCAGCAAACCGCCGGAGGCCGAACGCACTGGAGGATTGCGCGGGAGGGCCTGGACGTTTGTGTCTAGATGCTGGTCGGCGCTCCAGTTCGCACCGCTGTCAGAAGAGGTCCGGTACATCAAGCGCACCTGGTGCCATCCGCCGCCGCGGCGGAGGGGCCGGCTGGCTTCCATGCGTGCCCAAATGATCCATACGCGGCCGGCGTCGCCGGTGAAAATGACGGCATTGCCCGGAGGCTGTGATGAATCGCGCACCAGGGCCAGGGGTGTGTCCCAGGTCCGCACTCCTTTCCTTCGTCGCGCCAGGAAAAGTGTCTGATCGTCGGAGGACTCGTAGCTGCCTCCATACCAGACGGCCAGCAAGTCGCCGTTGGGGGCTTCGGCGATGGCGGATGCGTGGTGGGCCGGCGCGTCCGGAATAGTCTCGAAGATCAGCTCTGAACTGAAAGAGATGGACCCGTGGGGGTCGGAGGTCTCTCGCTTCGGGCCGCGATTGTCGATCGGCGTCCCCGCGGCCGTCAAGGCGGACGGCTCAACGGGCTGTTTGGCCAGCAGCATGGCGAAGGCCGCCGCGAGGCCGGCTACCGCTCCCCGGTAGCGCAACACTCCCTCCGCGTCCAACAGGAACGCCTCGGGGGTGACCTTCGTCCCGAATCGCGCCGCGGCATGCCTGCCGGGATCCCGGTAGACGGGAAAGAGGAAGCCCGACCGCTGGGCGAAGGAACGAACCTCCGCTCCGTCTTCGGCCGCGTTGGAAAAAACGCCCACCAGGAGCAGGCCGCGCAGGCGGTATTTCACGTTGATGCCATTGATCTCTTTGATCGCGTCGCGCGTGGCGTCGCACCGCGCCGACAGGAACAGAACCGCGGTCGCCGGGCGCTCGGCGTAGTTGGACATGGTGACTCGACGCCCGTCCACGCCCTCCAGGGAAACCGGGCCCGCCCGGTCCATCATCCCTCCAATCTCCACCTGGGCCGGCGCGTTCAGCGCGAGAAGGAGAACAAGGCCTGCGCCCTGCATTGCGGTAAACATATCTCGTCGCCTCCTTTAGAAGGTTAGCTTGGCCTCGTATTTCTCCGTACTCTTGAGAACCTCGTCCCAGGTGACCGGCCGGCCGAGGTACGCGGCCGTGCGGCCGAGAATGGCCGTCAGGTTGCTCTCGACGCTCTCAGCCACATTGTTGAGGTATTTGCCCGTCCTGATGCTGTCGACAAAGTTCTTGACGTTCGCAATGGCTCCGGAGTGAGTGTCGTCTTTTTCCGTGCCTGCCCAGGCGTTGTCGCCGTGGATGTTCACCGCCCCGCCGTAGTGGGAGTCGGCCGTGCCCGCCGAGCCCAAGATCCGCACGCAGAGGTCGCGGTAACCCTTGGTGAACTCGGCCGAGCTGAAGTCCACCTTCACGTCGCCGGGATACCAGTACGTCACGATGAAGTGGTTCCAGCAGTCGCCCACGCCGTGCTGGTGCGCCTTTCTCCCTCCGGCGCCGTAGGCCTTCACGGGATGCGACCGCAGGTACCAGTTGGCGCCGTCCAGCACGTGGATGTCGCGCTCGACGATGACGTCCCCGACAGCGCCCTGTCCCAATACCAGTTGCGCAGGCGGGCTTCCGCCGCCTGCATACCCGGACGGCTGCGCAGGCCCAGATGGCTGGCGTGGTAATAGACGTGGCCGAGCACAGGCGTTCCGATGCCGCCCCGGTGCACTCTCGCAACGGCCTCCTGAAACACCGGCCGGACGCGGATCTGAAAATCCACCAGGAAACTGAGCTTGCCCATGGCCTTCGCTCCACTCTCCTGGATGCTCCGGCATCCAGGCACGTCCACGGCGACGGGCTTGGCGATGAAGACATGTTTTCCCGCCGCGACCGCGGCCGCAACCATCTCTGGATGAAAGTACGGCGGCGTTTCGATTACCACGCCATCCAGCCTGGAGCCGAAGAGTTCTTGCCAGGCGTTCAGCCCGAGATGGCGCCGCGCGGAATCCACGTTCAGCTTCTGCCCGCCCAGTTCCAGCCGGTCGCCGAACACGTCGGCCAGCGCGACGAACCGCGCCCCCGTGTGCTCGGCAAACAGCGCGGCGATCCAGAGACCGCGGTTGCCGCAGCCGATCAGCCCCGGCTCCACCGCCGAGTTGGCCTGTGTGCCGAACGCCATCGCCGGCTTCACAATCAGCAGGCCCGCCAAGGTCGAACAACCTAAAGCGGTCCGGCGCGTCGTTTGGCTCACGCCACGTTCGTCCTTCATGCTTGCTCCTTTCCGCTCCAGTCCCGGTAGAGGTCTTCAAGCCGGCGCCGGTTCGCCTCCCCCAGGAATGTCAGCACGGCCCAGCGCAGGCAGAGGAGATCGCCGGGCTTCAGGTGGATCGCCTGGTGGAATGTCGGAGCGGCGCTCAGGTAGCTGAACGTCTTGCCGGCGGCGACGTAGAACGGAGCCGGGTGCCGGAGGTTGCGCGGATGGTCGAAAATCGCCATTCCGGCGCGGCCGCCCTCCTCCAGCGGCCCGTCAAACGCGCACCACGCCGCGCGCTGGCCGTTCGCCTCGCGGACGCTTCG
Source organism: uncultured Candidatus Solibacter sp. (assembly GCA_964558355.1). Classification (GTDB taxonomy): domain Bacteria; phylum Acidobacteriota; class Terriglobia; order Bryobacterales; family Bryobacteraceae; genus PNKE01. The sequence goes on along the minus strand of CAZLDN010000068.1, from coordinate 17,934 downwards.
CGCGCCCAGCGCGTTCAGCGGTTTTCCAGAGTTCATGCTCGTGCGGAATCGTACCCCGAGCCCGTTGTACCCGGCACGGCCGGGCACGGGGTATTCGTGCTCGGCGCGGATGGTAACCGGGTCGCGCCAGGGCTCCAGCTCGCTTTCCCAATCCAGCCACACCACCTCGGAAGCCATCGGACAAGCGCGCAGCGTGCGCCGCTCGATCAGCCAAGCCTTGCCGCCTCCCACCCAGTAATTGATCGCCGTGATCTCCGCTATTGGCGCCGAAACGACCTTCTCGAAACGTTGATGCAGTATCCGGCCCTTCTCGCCGGCGTCTGTTTCCCCCAAAAAGTCGAACCCATTCACATTGGTCCACGCCAGCATCAGGCCGCGGTGATGGACATGGTCGGTGGGACTGAGCAGCGTGAGGGGAACTCCGTTCGGCGCGTAAAACGGGTGTACGTAGGGCTTCGGGCTCCCGGCGCCATAACGGTAGTCGAACAGCGGCTGCCGGCCACTCAAGAAGGAGACCTTTTCGCCCTCGCGGTGTTCCAGGCGAGTCTCGTCCACCGCCCGCGCCGGCGGCCGTCCCGAGGAATGCGCGCCGGGTCACGCTGCCTCCCTGAGCGGTCTGTGTCTATTCCGGCTCAATTTCGATTACCTTGATCTTCCGCGCGGCCAGCCGTTCCGTGCGACGCACCGTCCTTGCCGCCGAACCCATCGGGAGGACGCCCTCGGGGGTGATCTCCGTCAGCCGGAAGCGGTTGCCCTTCAACCCATACCGGCTGGGATCGACGGCGTAGGAAAACGCGATCTCCTGATCGGCGTAGTTCGCCATGACGATCCCCAGGTGGCCGTCCTCGCTCTGCCACAGCCGCGCCTCGGCCAGCGGAGCCGTGCCTTTGTGTTTGGTCTGCCAGCCGAATCCCTCATCCGTGAAAACCGGAACCTGGTCCGCCGGCGCCAGCGGGCCCAGCAGGCGGCCGTAAGTCAGAAACTTACCCGCCGCGATCCGGTACCGGCCGCATTGGCGGAAGTACTCCGCTTTGCGCGCGTGTTCCGGTTTGAAGAGGCCGAGGTCCATCCAGCCGTTCTGGCGCCCGTCGATCAACGCCTGTCCCTGCGCGTAATTGAAAAAGAGCTCGCTCTTCGAGTAGTCGCAGGGGCTGCCGAAAAACAGCGTGTAGCCCGAATAGACCGCCTGCATGAGCGGAATCTCCCGGTCCGTCGGCTCCGCCCAGGTCAGGTTGGCGTCCAGCAGGTCGAAGAAGATCTCGTCCGCTCCCTCGGACGTGATCGTGAGGCGCCGCCCGCCGCGCTGCGCGACGTTCTTCAGCTTGCTCATCAGGTCGCGGTTGCCGTCGGCCCAGTAGCGCCCGCCGCCCAGCGGATGCCCGTGCGCTTTGTTGAAGCACAATTCGTGGCGCATCGCCGAGATCTGGTCCACGTACACTCCGTTCACGCCGTGGGCGGCCAGCCCCATTCCGCCCGGCTCGAACTCGAATCGCGCGTGCTTGTTGGCCAAGACAACGCCGCTGGAGGGATCGACCTTTTGCGCCGCCAGGGCGGGGAAGATGGTGAGCGGAGCGAGGGCGCACACGATCCACACCCTCGCTCCGAATGCGCGTTCCATCATGGCGGACTTTCTCAGCTCCACCTAAAACACTACCCTCATCCCCAACTGAATAACCCGGCCCGCGTTCACTCCGTTCACTTGGCCGAAGGCGGCCGAACCCAAGGACGTATCGATCCCAGTGTAGGAGGGGTGATTGAAGAAGTTGAAGTTCTCGCACCGGAACTGGACGTTGACCCGTTCCCCGATGCGTGTGTTCTTGGCGATCATCACATCGAAGTTGTTCGTTCCGGGACCCACCAGGATATTGCGCCCGGCGTTGCCCCAGGTCCAGGCCGCGGGCCGCGTGAAGGCGGCCGTATTGAAGAAGCGCCGCAGCGTCTTCTCGTCCTTGGGAAGCGCGGCTTTGCCGATCAGGTCGGGCCGCGTCGCGATCTGGTTGGACGCGCCGGTCAGCCCGGGATTGAAGTGCCGTCCGGAGTTGAAGTTGGCGGTGGCGCTGACCTGCCAGCCCTTCAGCACGTAGCCGGGCAAGCCGCGCATCTTGTTGAAAAACGGCACCTCGTAGATCCCGTGGATGACCAGCACGTTGCGGCGGTCGTCTTCGTTGTAGCCGCGCTCAGCACGGAGGTTGAAGGGATCCTGAGGCGAGTCCCAGCGGTCCTGTGCGTCGCCGATCGCCTTGGCCAGCGTATAGGAGCCATTGATCAGGAAGCCCTCCTTGAAGCGTCTGCTCACCTGCACCTGGAGCGAGTTGTAGCTGGACGAAGAGGAGGGTTCGGCGCTGAACAGGCTGCCCAAGCCACGATATGGCAGGAAGGGCCGCGTGTCGCGTCCCGCCAAGGCTTGCATTTGCTCCGGACGAAGCACGTTAATGGACCGGCCGCGGCTGTTGTGGCTGCTCTGGTTACCCACATAGCCCACGTCAGCGATGACCCCGCCGGGCAACTCCCGCTGGATGGAGAAGTGCCAGTTGAACACGGACGGGTTTTTGTATTTCAGGTCCGCCACCCGGAAATTCTGCGGAAAAAGCAGCAGCGCGGCTGGAACGCCCCGCGCCGGGTCGTCTACCGGCCCATTGGTGATTGTGATGGTGGGCGTGGCGAACGGCGGATAGTCGGCCAGGCCCACGGTGATCGCTTCCATGTCCGACCGACCCTGCACCAGCGCGGCCCCCGCCCGGATGGCGAGCTTGCCCGTGCTGAAGGGATCCCAGGAAAAGGCCAGCCGCGGCCCGAAGCCGCCCTTCAGCGTCTCGGAGTAGCCCTTGGGCAAGCCCCGGAACAGGCGCTCCACGTCGGGGTTGCCGACCAGGGACACGCGCCCGCGCGCCGCGTCGGTGAAGCCGCTGCCGGGCAGCACTACCCCGTTGTAGAGGTCGCCGGTCCCCGGGACGATGCTGCCGTTGGCGTTCATCTGAGGCGCCTTGGCCGGATCGTAGAAGCGAGGATGCCACGCCGCCATCGCGTTATAGGCGTGGGTATAAGGCGGCCAGAGGGAATAACGCACACCGTACTCCAGCGTGAAGTTCGGCCGCACCTTCCAACTGTCCTGGGCATAGAACTCGCAATTCTGATACCGGTAGGCGTTGTACGGCGCGATGCCGGCCTCGCTGTAGGAGTCGAAATTCCCAAGCAGCAAGTCGGCCAGCCCGTTCCCGCTGGTCCGTGGATTGCTCGGCGAGGCGTTGAAGGCGAAGCTCCCGCTGTCGTTGGCCCGGCCAAAGCGATTGTGCCCGCCGTATTCGATGTAAGCGCCGAACTTCAGGCTGTGCCTGCCGGCGATCATGGAGAAGTTCTCACGCCAGTGCCAGCTCGGCGAACCGGAGCTGGTCGGCACTCCCGCTACCCCGATTGCGGCGAGACCCGCCACGCCCACCCTAAGCGGGACCATGTTGCCAACATTGCCGGGAATTGCCTCCTTGAAGGTGATCCCGTATTGTTCCCGTGTGGCCAAATTGGGGTACGCCTGGGCGGGCATCCGAATGCCCGAGTAGCCCACCGTGAACTCGTTCATGGTAGTGGGGCTGATAATGGTCTGAAGGTTCATTTGGCCGTTATAGGCCGGATTGCGCCGGCGCGCCCCCTGAATATGGAACCCGCCGCTGCCGATCAGCGGCAGCCGTTCATCCTGGCTCATCGCGATTCGTTCCATCCTTCAGCCTTGCGACTGTCAAGAGGAACTTTCTACTTGGCTCGAACAGGAACTTCTCGCTTGGCCGCGACAGTTCGATCGAAAGATAGAAGCGGACGATACAGCTCGTGATATGCTGTTGCGGACAGGAGAGGCCATGTGCTCTAAATTCGCGGTACTCATTACTATTCTTTGGGGGTCATCCGCCGTCCTCGCCCAGGACTCCCGCGGCTGGATCCTGGGGCGCGTCACCGATCCCTCCGGCGCCGCCGTGCCCAGATCCAGAGTCGTCGCCCTGAACCTCGCCACCAACACCCAGCTGTCCGGCGTCAGCAACAGCGAGGGCAATTACGAGATCCCCTACCTGATTCCCGGCGCTTACCGCGTCACCGCCGAGATGCAAGGCTTCAACAAGGCGGTCCGCGACAATATCGAGATCCGCACCGCCGATCGTCTCACGCTGGACTTTCAGCTTCAGGTAGGCGCCCTCTCCGATTCCGTCACGGTCAGTGCCGAAACGCCCCTCCTCGAAACCGCCACGGCATCCAGCGGCATGATGATGGACGAGCGCCGCGTCAAGGAACTGCCCGTCGTCGGCGGCAACGCCATGTACCTCACCCGGCTCTCCGCCGGTGTGGTCGTCTCCGGCGGCCATAGCGCCGGCAATCCCACCGACCTCGGCGGCGCCACCGGCGTCATCGTCAACGGCGTGCGCGACGGAAACACCGAAGCCTCCCTCGACGGCGTCCCCAACATGCAGGGCACCAGTTCCGCCTACTCGCCTCCCCAGGACCTGGTCCAGGAATTCAAGGTCCAGACCAACAACTATGACGCCACCATCGGCCGCTCCGCCGGCGCTGTCGTCAATGTCTCCATGAAGTCCGGCACGAACGCGCTCCACGGCACGGGATACCTCAACGACTCCCGCATTCGCGCCGTTCCGTGGTTCTCCAACGGCTGGCTCTACAACCCAACCACCGGACCCGTCACCGATGAAAAGCGCCGGCAGGCCGCCCCCAGCTGGCTCCACCAACGCTGGGGAGCCACCGCCAGCGGCCCCATCCGCATCCCCGGTCTCTACGACGGCCGCAACCGCAGCTTCTGGACCTTCGGCTACGAGGGCCTCAAGATCAATCGCCAGCCCAGCTTTTTCGCCACCGTCCCCACCCCCGAACAGCGCAAAGGCGATTTCTCCGCTCTCCTCGCCGTCAACAAGCAGTACCAGATTTACGACCCCCTGACCATTGCCCCTGCCTCCGGCGGGCGCTTCTCCCGTAAACCGCTACCGGGCAATATCATCCCAACCAGCCGCCTGGATCCCATCGCCCAGAAAATCATCTCCTACTATCCGGCCCCCAACACCACCGGTACCGCCGACGGCCGCCAAAACTACTTCGGCATCCAAAAAGAGCCCAAGGATTACAAGGGCTTCGTCTCCCGCATCGATCACAACATCAGCGAAAAACACCGCCTCTTCGGCCGCGTCAACTGGACCGACTACATCACTGGCGTCCAGACCCTCCCCACCATCGCCGTTGGCACCACCACTACTTGGAAGAACTTCTCCACCGTCCTCGACGACGTCTACGTCTTTAGCCCGCAGCTCCTTCTCAACCTCCGCGCCGGTTTCACCTACTTCGCCCCCAATACCTTTCCCGTTAGCCGCGGCTTCGATATCACCACTCTCGGCTTCTCCCAGAACCTCGTCAATCAGATCACCCGCCTGGCTGACCCGACCGGTCTCGCCTTCCCCCTCGTCTACATCGACGACGGAGCCTATGCGCAGCTTTCCGCCACCGGCGGCAATCCCAACACCCGCTCCTACCAGAGCTATCAGGGCACCGTTACCCGCATGGCCGGTAATCACAGCTTCCGCTTCGGCGGCGATTTGCGCGTCTACCGCGAATCCAGCATGAACTTCGGCAACGTTGCCCCGCGCTTCGACTCCACCAACACCTGGACCCGCGGCCCCCTCGACAACTCCCCCGTCGCCCCCATCGGCCAGGGCCTTGCCTCTCTCCTGCTCGGCATCCCCACCGGTGGCTACGTCAACGTTAACGACTCCGCCGCCGAACAGAGCCGCTTCCAGGCCCTCTTCTTCCAGGACGACTGGCGCATCTCCCGCAGCCTCACCCTCAACCTCGGCATCCGCTGGGAGTACGACAGCCCCATTACCGAGCGCTACAATCGCAGTCTCCGCGACTTCGACTTCTCCTCGCCCAGTCCCGTCTCCAACGTCGTCAAAGCCAACTACGCCTTGACACCCATTCCCGAAGTCCCCGTCTCCCAGTTCTCTACTACGGGCGGACTTACATTCGCCGGCGCCGGTGGCCGGCCCCGCGCCCTCTGGCAGGCCGACCGCAACAACTTCATGCCGCGCATCGGCCTCGCCTGGAGTCTGGGCCGCAATACCGTCATCCGCTCCGGTTATGGCGTCTTCTTCACTCAGGGCGGCGCGGACCGCCAGGGCACCAACCTCGGCGGCTTCAACCAGCCCACCAACTACATCCCCTCCAACGACAACGGACTCACCTTCCGCGCCACCCTGGCCAACCCCTTCCCCGATGGCATCGACACTCCGCAGGGCGCCGGCCAGGGCCTCGGCACCTTCCTCGGCCGCGGCGTCTCCTTCTTCCAGGTGAACAACCGCGTGCCCTACATGCAGCGCTGGTCCTTCGGCATCCAGCGGAGTCTCGGCTGGCGCAGTCTCCTCGAAGTCCAGTACGTCGGCAACCGCGGCACAGCCCTGGCTGTTTCCACCAACTACAACCCCATTCCTCGCCAGTACCTCTCGACGTCCCTCGTCCGCGATCAACCCGCCATCGACTACCTCTCCGCCCAGGTCACCAGTCCCTTCTCCGGCGTCCCCGAATTCGCCGGCACCGGCCTGGCCAACAAACGCACGGCCCTCGGCAATCTCCTCAAACCTTTCCCGCACTTCGGCGATATCACCAACAACCAGTCCGCCGGCTCCTCCTCCTACCACAGCCTGCAGGTCACCTTCGAAAAACGCCTCTCCCAAGGCTTCACCGTCCAGGCCGCCTACACCTGGTCCAAGTTCCTGGAGGCCACCGCTTACCTGAACCCCACCGATCCCGCCCCCGAACACGTCATCTCCGACCTCGACTTCCCACAGCGCTTCGCCATCAGCGGCATCTATGAACTCCCCTTCGGCAAAGGGCGGCGATTCGGCTCCACGATGCCCCGCTTCTGGAACGTGCTTGCCGGTGGCTGGCAACTCCAGGCCTGGTATGAAGGCCAGTCCGGCAACGCCCTCGGCTTCGGCAACGTCTCCTTCCACGGCGACCTGCACGACATCGTCCTCCCCATCTCGGAACGCTTCCCCACGCGCTGGTTCAACACCGGCGCCGGCTTCGAAAAGAGCAATTCCAAAGCCCTCTCCAACAACATCCGCGCCCTCGGCACGCGCTTCACCGGCATCCGCGCCGACGGCATCAACAACCTGGACGCATCCATGTTCAAGAACATCAAGGTCACGGAACGTTTTACAGCCCAGTTCCGCATGGAGACCTACAACACCCTCAACCACATCCAGTTCGCCGCGCCCAACACCACTCCCGCCAACACCGCCTTCGGCGCCGTGACCGCCGAAAAAGGACACGGCCAGCGCCAGCTCACTTTCGGCGGCAAGCTTATCTTCTGACGCCTGGAGTCCGGGCTTCGCGCCCGCGGTTCTTCGTTCGCGTCCTTGCCTCCAAGCCCGGAGTAACCAAACGAACGCGTCAGCCTCCCGAACAGGAAGTCGTTCATCGCACAGCCACCGGTTCTTTCCAGGCCGGCGATGCTGGTCTGCGCGCTCCTGAACAGGTGCACCTGCGCGAACGACATGCCCTGGAACGTGATCTCGTTCAGCCCCTCCGCCCCGACCGACAACCCGCTGCCCAACTCGCCGATCTCCCACAACAGCCGCTTCATCCCTTCCGACGAAGTCGTGTTCTCCACCAGGCTGTTGTGCAGGTTCTGCGTCACCAGCGCCACGTCCACGAACACTTCATTGAGCGACGACGCCGCGCCGCCTTCAGAATCCTCTCGCACGGAATCGATCGCCACATCGACAAACCAGGGTGGATCTTCACCATCACCTTGTGGCTGGCGGGCTTCGGTGGTGCGGTTGCGCACGGTGCGGTCGATGCCGCGCCAGAAGAAGTTCTTGCCAAATTGGGATTCACACGCCGCGAAAGGACCCTCTATAGGCATCGTAGTCATCTGCACGATTGGTGGATCCACGGGCGGGGTCGTGAACGGTGTTCTCCACCACCTGGCGCAGAGTGGACTGCCGAATATACAGGTAAGCGTTTCGCTTCAGATGGTCTGCGTTCACCTTTTCATGTGCGGTGCCCGTCATGGGGTTGCCTCCTGTTGAAGACTGAGAATGATTCCGGCCAGTACCGTGGCCACCTGCATCCGTACATCGAGCGGAACAGGCGCCGCCATAGCTGCCTGGGTTTGCGCTTGAGGGCTGATATGACCAGGACACTGTGACCAAGCTTGCATCCATGCCTTCATGCCGCGCCGGAGAAACAGGGCCAGCCCTAATCCCTCGTGGCCGCGGGCCGAAACTCCCGTGGAATCTCGGCGCAGTTGCTCGTAATTGGCGACCAGATCCGGCGGGTTGACAGGCTTGTAGTCGGGTTCCCTCAGCGGCGTTTTTTTTGATGGCGCAGTAACGCGCGCTCGATGCTTCGCGGATGCACGGTCGTGCCAAAACGCTGGTGAATCAAGCGCGCCATGTCGCCAGGTCGAACCGAGCGGTCCTGCTGACGTGTTTCGACGATGAAGGTCAGAACTTCTTCTGTCAGTTTGTGCGCCTGCTTGGGCCCGCGCTTGTGCGGAACCAGGCCGGCGAGTCCGTCCTGCTCGAATGCCGACTGCGCCTGGTAGAAGGATGGCCTTGAGAACCCGAAGGCGGCCGCCGCCTCGGAAACCGGCTGATGCTCGTTCTGCACCCGGCGGAGCATCTCGTATTTGACCTGAACGAGATCTCTGGGATCGAAAAAGCTGTCCTCGGCGAACAGTTTGTCGGTGACCTCGCCAGGCCGTGGGTTTAAAGTGCCCTGTTGACGCAGGGCTTCGCGTTTCGGATCTTTTTCCGGCATCAGGATCGCGGGTTTCGAGTCCGCCGTCTGTCAATATAATTATGCACCGAAGCAAGAGGTTGTCAAGCGCTTTCTGCGCTCTGCTCACTTGTTGCATTGGCCATATGTGCTCTCTACTGGCCCTTGGTGACGCTGTTGGAGTTGCCGGCCCGCACATATTTACATTTACATTGTGAGCATAATTTTCTTTACGGAACGCTTGCCACCTTTTCATCGCAGTTTCTCCACCAGATTCACCAGTTTGAGCAGGTCCTCGTAGCGAAAAAGGCAGCGACCGCTGGCCATGGCTACAAACGGATCTTGCGGCGCCACCGTGGTCCAGGCGGCCGGAACCGAGGTCCAATGCCCCGTTGCATCGTGGAAGTAGACCCGGTCCTCGCCCCAGTTGTGGCGGTAGGTCACCAGTTTGAATCTCTGGCCTCTCTGCGGATGATGAGGATGGGTTATCTCGAAGTAGGTATCGGCAGCGTCACCATGCGGTGTAGTTGTCGGCCTTGGCCAACGGTGTCTGCGAGCGCTGGGTAGGAAGCTGCCGCCGCGAGATCCTGGATCATGTCATCGCGTGGGACGAGCAACATCTTTGGCGACTGATCCGAGATTACGTGAGCTACTACCGCCAGGACCGCATCCACGACTCGCTGGAAAAGGACGCACCGAATCGGCGGCTGGTCGAGCACAAGCCGACAAAGAACGCCGTTGTGGTTTCAATGCCGCGCCTGGGCGGTCTCCACCATCGTTACTCCTGGCGTGAAGCAGCGTAGAACTTCACTGCAAACATTTTTGTGTCTGTGAGAGCTATTGTCGGAATCACCGACGACATGCACCGGGCCGAAGTCTGCGCCGAGGGAGGCAACCTCAAAGACATGGTGTCCGGAGTCAGTCCAAACCGCTTCCGTGGTTATCCTCGGGAATCCGCCCGACTTCCCCCTCCACCGCCGTGGAACCCCGCTTGAGGGGAATTCAATGTTACCTGCCGCCGCCTCTCGCCGCCGACCCGGTTCTGGCTACGCACAGGTATTTGATCGGTACAACATCGTCTCGGAAACCGACCTGAAACGGGCCGCACGGCAATTGGGCGACTATCTCACGCGGCAGCGGTCCGAGCGTGAATCTGGCGAAAGTCACACTATAGTCACACAAGCCGATGAACGCACTACAGGCCGGGTGATGTGATGGCCTGTAAGTTATTGAGCCTAAATGGTGCGGACGGGGAGACTCGAACTCCCATGGGTCGCCCCGCCAGAACCTAAATCTGGTGCGTCTGCCAGTTTCGCCACGTCCGCGCCTGACTCTCCAACTACAATAGCAGCGCGGACCGGCAGGCTGCCATCGCCGCCCTCAGCCTGCCGCTGCGCTCGATGCCAGCGGGGCCGGCAGGGCCTTCCCACATGCGCAGTTCTCCTTGCAGGGCGCGAGTCCCATCAAGGCTGAAGGGGCGTCCGCGGCCAAATGGAAGCCTTCCCGCGCCTCGCATTCCCAGGCCAGCAGCCGGCCGTTCCGATCCCTGACCTGCTCGAAAACAGGCAGCCGGAAGAGGCGCCAGAGCCGTTCGTGATCGGCTTCACAGAGGCGCGCTTCGTCGTCGCGGGTGATCACGACCAGCGGGAACGAGAGCGATCGCAACTTCAGGATTCCCAATTCCCTCAGCGAGGCGACTTCGATGAGCTCCCGGAGCGGCCCGGCGAGCGCCTGAGGACGGGCGAACTCGATCTGTTCTACCGTCCACCGCAGGAAACTGCGGACGTTCGGCTCCGTTCGCAGGGCGTGGCCCAGAACCAGTGTGCGCGGCACGGGATCGAGGGGATAGTGCAGGCGATGGAGAGCGCTCGCGCCAGCAAGGTCAGACTCCGCACGCCGGCGAAGTCCGGGCAGGGAAAAAGGAAACATCGATATCGAGCTCCATGGATTCAGTGCCCGGACGGCGGGTTTTCTCTCAGGCGTTTTGCCAGAGCAGGCGCGTGAGGTTACCGCCAAGAATCGCGCGTGCCGACTCCGCGTCCACCCCGATGGCCTGGAGCGCGGCCGCCTGGCGGTCGAACACAGCCGTGTGCCAGCCCCTGGGGAAGAACGACGAATCCGTGCCAAAGAGCAACCGGCTCGATCCCGCGTTCTCAAGCGCCTGCTCGAAAACCTGTTCGATAGACGGCGCCGGCGTCAGATACTTTGTCCACGAGTTGCTGCTCGACGTGTCGAGCAGGACATTGGGACACAGGTCCGCCACCATCAATGCCTCGCGGAAATAGCCCGCGCCGAAGTGCGGAATGACGAAGGTCAGTTCCGGGTAGCGCAGCGCCACCGAATGCAGGTCGATTGGGTTCGATTGGCGCATGTCGAACAATGACGGCAGGTCCAGCCGCTTTCGAACTCCCACCGACAGGACGCCGCAATGGACGAAGACCACCGTCCCCGGAATGGCCTTTGCCGCATCCAGCACGGGCCGGACACGTTCATCGGCCACCGAAAAACCGTGCATTGCCTGCATCAGGCAGATGCCCTTCAAACCTGACCTCAACCCGGCTTCGGCTCGCCCGGCTGCGCCTTCCGCGAGCGGGTTCAAGAAAAAATCGCCCGCGAATCGATCCGGAAACGCCCGAACCGCCGCCGAGACGGAGGACTCGTCGCCGGGCAGGCTGGCCAGCAGACAGGCCCGCGCGACGTGGTTGCGATCCAGTTCGGCCACCCATTGCGCAGCCAGTTCGGCAGGATCTTCGGGCGGGACCGGCCAGCCGAGTTCCGTGCAGACGCTTTCGGCCATCGCTCCGCCGCCCTTCTGCTGGGCCAGCAGCGAATAGAAGCGGTGGGAGAAGAAGTGGACATGCGCATCGGCGAGTTCGATGGGGCCACACCCGGTCTCACGCCTCACCCGGCGTCTCCCGCCGCGGCGGCGAATCCGGCGCCGCCCGCCAGACCGTTCCTGATCGCCATCCGCGTCAGTTCGGCGACGTTGGTCACTCCGAGTTTCTTCATGAGCGTCTTGCGGTATCCGCGCACGGTTTCCACGCCAAGCTCGAGCAGTATGGCGATCTCCTTGCTCGATTTGCCCTCGGCGACCATTCGCATCACCTGGCGCTCGCGGGGCGAGAGTTTGCCGAGTTCCTGGGATGGCCGCAACTGGTCGATGTCGCCTTTTCGGATGTGCGAGAGGAAGCGGTCAGAAATGTGCGGGCTCAAATACGATCCGCCGCGCGAGACGGTGTTCAGCGCTTGAATGAGGTCCTCGTCGCTGCCGCTCTTCAGGACGAAGGCGCGTGCGCCGGCGCGCATCGCTTCCATCACGCTGGCGTCGTCGTCGTACATGGACAGGATGACGATGCGCATGTCCGGCAGATGGCGCAGGATCTCCGAGGTCGCTTCGAGACCGGACAAGCCGGGGAGGTTCAAGTCCATCACGATGACCTGCGGCCGGAGCGACTTCGCCATCTGCACGGCTTCGTGGCCCGATGCGGCTTCGCCGGTGACGCGGAACTCGGGATGGGAACGCAGGATCGCCCTGATGCCGTCGCGCATGATCTTGTGGTCGTCCACCAGCATGACGTCAGTCATCGGCGGGTTCCCCCCTCGATGGCGGCGACTTTGAGCGAGGCCGACAGCCGGTCTTGCGCAAGCGCGCCACCAGATTGCTGGACGAGAGCGACGATCTCGTCCGGCGCGGGAAGCGACGACCGCAGGCGCAGCGAACGCGGTCTGCACTCGAGCGTGAACTCCGCGCCCGGACAGCTTTCAGCCCAATAGAGAAGCGCCTGCCGCAGGACGGAGAACGCCCTGGCGGCGGCTGCATCCTTGCGCGCTCCGAGTTGACCCAGGTCGCCTGGGTCGAGAGCGACGACGCGGGCCAGGTAGCTCACGGCGGCTTTCACGCCGAGACGCGAGACCAGCGTCGGTTCGCAAAGGTAGCTCAGGGTGCGGACTTCTTGCGTGGATTCCGTCAACGCCTCGCGCAGTCCGGCGATGGCCTCGGCCGCCTCGCTGCCCGGCGCTGGGGCGACCGATTGCTCGATGAGAGAAAGCTGCAACCCGGCGGCGCAGAGCGAGGGGCCGATGCGGTCGTGCAACCGCCGCGAGATACGGGCCAGATCCCGATGGTGCCAAGCGGCGGCGGATTGTCCGGTGGCGTCTGGCATGGCGTGCTAACGCCCAATCATGACTGAAGTCCGCGGCGCTTGCAAGACGCGGATTTCATGTTTGGGCTCAGATAAAGACTAGGACTGCTTCCGCGCCAGCACGCGCTTGGCGGCGGCGACAACGGCCGGCGAAGTCAGGTTGTACTTTTCGAGCAGTCCCTCGGGCGTGCCCGATTCGGCATAGCAGTTCTCTACGCCGACAAATTCGATTGGCGCCGGCGTGGTGGATGCCAGGGCCTGGGCGACGCGCGAGCCGAGGCCGGTATCGACCAAATGCTCCTCGGCGACAACCAGCGCGCCGGTCTCCTTCGCCGCCCTGGCGAGGGTCTCGACATCGAGCGGTTTGATCGTCATGACGTCGATCACGCGCGCCGAGATGCCCTCGGCGGCAAGCGCTTCGGAGGCGCGGATGCATTCGGCGACGAGCAGTCCCGTGCCGACCAGGGTGACGTCGGTTCCATCGATCAACTCGATGGCCTTGCTGAAATCGAACTCCCGGCCCTCTTCGTAAATGATGGGCACCTTGACGCGTCCGGCGCGCAGGAAGACCGGCCCGTCGTGCGCCGCGGCCCATTTCACCGCCGCCTTCATGGCGACTTCGTCGGCCGGGCAGATCACTGTGAAACCAGGCAGGTTGCAAGCCAGCGACAGGTCTTCGACCGACATCTGCGACGGGCCGTCTTCGCCGATAGAGATGCCGCTATGGGTGCCGACCACCTTCAGGTTCACCGTCGGATAGGCCACCATCACACGCAGTTGCTCGAAGCCCTTCGTCATGATGAAGGCGGAAAAGCTGGACACGAACGGGATCTTGCCCGTCATGGCCAGGCCCGCGCCCAGCGCCACCATGTTGGCCTCGGCGATGCCGCATTCGAAGAACCGATGCGGAAACTCCTTGGCGAAGTAGGTGGTCATGGTGGACTTGGAGAGGTCGGCGTCGCAGACCACGACGCGCGGATCGTCCTTGCCCGCCTCGACCACGGCCCGTCCGAAGGCCTCGCGCGTCGCCGCGCCCATCTTCAATTCGAATTTCGTATTCGCCGGCATGGTCTTACACAAGCTCCTTCAGCGCCAGTTCAACTTCTTCCTTCGATGGCGGCACGCCGTGATACTTCGGATTGTTCTCCATGAAGCTGACGCCCTTGCCCTTCACCGTGTTGGCGATCAGGACCGTCGGCTTACCCTTGGTCGCGGCCGCTTCGGCGAACGCACTCTGAACGGCTTCGATGCTGTGGCCGTCGAGTTCGATGACGTGCCAGCCGAAGCTCTGCCATTTCGCGGCCAGCGGCTCGAGATCCATGATGTCTTTCACGAAGCCGTCGAGCTGGAGCTTGTTGTAATCAACGATGGCGCAGACGTTGTCCACCTTGTGGAAGCTGCCGAACATGGCCGCTTCCCATATCTGGCCTTCCTGGATCTCGCCGTCGCCCAGCATCACATAGACCCGTGACGTGATGCCGTCGAGCTTCAACCCGCAGCCCATGCCGAGGGCGAGCGAGAGGCCCTGGCCGAGAGATCCCGTGCTGGCTTCGAGCGACGGAATGTAGCGGACATCGGGGTGGCCCTGGTAGATCGAACCGAGCTTGCGCAGAGTGGTCAGCGTCTCGACCGGGGTGTAGCCGCACTCGGCCATGGCTGCGTAGAGCACCGGCGCGGCATGGCCCTTGGAGAGGATAAAACGGTCGCGGTCGGCCATTTTAGGGTTGGCCGGATCGTGCTTCATCACGTCCCAATAGAGGACCGTGACGATTTCGACGGCCGACAGCGACCCGCCGGGATGCCCCGACTTGGCCGCCCCCGTCATCTCGATGATGTGCCGGCGGAGCTGTTTGGCGACGCGGGCGAGTTCCTGGACGTTGCTGGTTTTCTGCATGGCGGAAAACAACCAAAATATCACATTGCCCAGGATTCAGACCACGGCATCCGGTTTGCCACGCGCAACGCAGGACCACAAGCGAAGCGCGGGTATGCCGTTCGACGATCCGTCAGGCTCGAATTCGAGGCCGTGCTCATGCGGAGCGCCGCGGAGGCCGGCCGCGCGACCGAAGCCGCCACGTGATGGAGCAGGGCGACGGAGTTTGATTTGGGTTCGTTCGTTTTCGGGTGGGGGGAGGTAACAGGTTTAGAATCAGATGATTTCCATTGAATTTCGGGGGTTTCGGCGAATGAAAAAAAGTTGCCTGCTCCGGCATTGTGGCGCGCCGATTGGGGCTGGACGGCGGCGAGTGCGATGGCGTTTGATTTGGGTTCGTTCGTTTTCGGTTGGGGAGAGCCAACCGGTTTAGAATCAGTGGCTTTGGATTGGATTTGGGGCTTTTCGGCAAACACAAAAAAATTGTCTGCCCCGGCACCACGCGGCGCTGACTGGGGCTGGACGCCGACGAGGGGGCAGACCTGGCGGTGTAGGAGGAGAGCGCGCAGGGCGCGGGTGCGATCGGCGAGGTGGGTTGCGATGCGGTGGACGATGAAGACGAGCAGATGAGATTCGTTGACGGAGGCTTCGAGGGCGCAAGTCAGGGTTGCGATCGGGTTAGGATCGGGGCCGATTGGGCGGGCGCGTTCATAGAGGCGGTCGAGGAGGGCGGTTTCGACGGCGCGCCAACGGGCGAGTTGCCAGTCGGCGGAGGCGATATGACGGACCAGGGCGGACTCGACGGCGGAACGAGGGGCGAGGTGGGCGATGTAGTCGTTGAGGAGTCCGAGGAATGCGGGTTCGCCGCCGGCGGCGGGAGCGGACTTCGCGCGGCGGCCGTGGCGGAGGGCGTTCGTCGATGAGACGGCCTTGCCCTCGGGTGTTTTGGGACCACGGGATTTGGCGCCGTTGATGCGGGCCTGCTCGGAACGGGATCGACGTGACATTGTGATATTGGGTACTCCTTCCCGAGCATGAGTATCCACGGGGTAACGGGTGCGGGGAGGGGGGGGGAGCGGGGACGGGCAATGGAATGAGGGAGTTAGGCAGCCTAGATATATTTGCTAAGCGTGTCACCGGCGATTTCGGCGGCCAGCAAGAAGGTGCAGATTCGCAGGGTAGGGCGAAACAGGCTAGTGACTCGCGTCACCACAGGAGCCGGCATTTGGCGGCGTGAGTATGACCGGTTCGCGAGTTTCGCGGGCGTTCGCGCGGAGCGTGGACGGAGTTTCGATGGGGGAAAACCTTGGGGGAGGAGGCGAAAGCGGCTTGTAGGACGAAGGGGTCTGACGGGTTGGCGAATTACTCGAAGGGGACGGAGCGCTTCGACGTATTGGAGAATTTTGGGTTGCGGCAAGCACTAAAGGGGTAAGATGCCACGGAACGCAAGGTGCGTGAAGGCGGGTTTGCCGTACCATGTGACGCAGCGGGGAACGAACCGGCAGCGGGTGTTCTTTTCGGCTTCGGACAGGCGGACGTATCTGGACCTGGTAATGTCGAATCTGGAAGATGCTGGAATTAGGGTATTTAGCTGGTGCCTGATGACAAACCACGTGCATTTTGTGGTTGTGCCGGAACGGGAGGATTCGATGGAGGTGCTGTTCCGGCGGGTGCATGGGCGGTATGCGCAGAGTCTGAACGCGCGGCGGGGGCGGAGCGGGCATTTGTGGCAGAACCGGTACTTTTCGTGCGCGCTGTCGGAGACGCACATGTGGCGGGCGCTGGCGTATGTGGAGCGGAATCCGGTGCGGGCGGGGTTGGTGGAGCGTGCCGAGGAGTATGAGTGGTCGAGCGCGCGGGCGCATTTGACGGGGAAGCCGGGGCGGTTTGAGGGACTGGATTGGAGTATTTGGCGAGAGGCGGGCGGTCTGGAGGGATGGCGGGAACTGGTTCAAAATGAAGGGGATGTGCGGGATGAGATGCTGCTGAGGCGGTGTACGTATGCCGGGAGGCCGTATGGGGATGAGGAGTTCATCCAGGGGTTGGAAGAGGAGTTTCGGCGGAGTTGGAGGCGATGGGGATTCGAGAAAAGGGGGGTAGAGGGGTCGAAAACGTAAGGGGGTTAGGACGGATGAAGGGGACGGAGAGGTGCGTCCACTTCGGCGAATTTGCGAAGTGCTTGATTCAGGCCGTCCCTTTCGCGCTTTCGCGTCCCTTTCGCCCTTGGCTTCCGCGTCACCTTTAGCCTGGCCGGCGGCTGAGCTTGGGGCTAGGCCGGGGCGCAACGGCCGCCGGCGGAACCGGCAGGGCTGGGCGTTGGACCGCATGACGGTTGGCCGCGGTGGCGGCCAACGCAGGGGCCTTCATTTCCTGCAAGACGCGTCATGCGGCACTCGCACCCCCTTGGACGGCAACTGGCATTTCAGCGAGGACCGGCTCGCCGCTGCGCTCGGCACGAAGACGCTGGCGCGCCCTGAGGGAGTCGAGGTGATGGCCTACAACTACCCGGCATGGCATCCCTCTCGTGGATGGAAGAACGCCTGGGAAGCGGGTGGACGGAATACAAAACGCTGCGAGAGTCCAAGCCGCTGTTTCCCGGCCACTCGATGCCTCGAAAGCCGGCCCTCGGCGAGTTCAATGAAGCGGACCCGGAGTGGGCGCAGCGGGAGATCGACCTGGCGGCCAACCACGGCATCACGGGATGGATGATCGATTGGTACTGGCACAACGGCACGATGTTCTTCCACGAGCAACTGGAGGAAGGGTTCCTCAAAGCACCGAACAACACGAAGCTCAAGTTCGCGGTGATGTGGGCGAACCATGACTGGAAGAACTACTTCCCTGCCCGCAGTCCGGAGAGCGCGCCGGTGCTGCTGGCGCAACAGCACAGCGTCGGAGATTGCGTGCGGGCGGTGCGATACGCAATCGATCACTATTTCCACATGCCGAACTACTGGCGGATCGACAATGAACCGGTCTTTGGGATCTTCGACCTGCCTGGTCTGTTGAAGCTCCTCGGCAAGGGCGAGGCGCGCCGCGCCTTCGACATGATGCGGGAGGAGACGCGCAAGGCGGGCTTGGGCGACTTGCATCTGCAGTCTTCGCTGCTCGCCAGAAGTGACCCAGTAGCGTTCGCTTGTAGTGACCCACTCC
>CAZLDN010000067.1:0-26695 GCA_964558355.1 uncultured Candidatus Solibacter sp. | reverse complement strand
AATCGCGATCGGCATCAGTTCGGAACGCTGATCGGCATCGCTCGGAATACGCACCCACGACCTTGCGTTGGCTCGAGAGCTTCTCTCTCGCCAACGATGACCGTGCACGTTCGCTGCTATCTCCACAACGCAAAATGAATCTTGCCATCGAACTGTGCAGGACTCTTACGACATCCGAACTTCCTCAAAAGCCGGATTCTATAGCATTACTTTGTGCCCCAGTTTTGAAAAGCACCTGCACACCCACAGTTGTAATCAAAGCGCTCGAGGTATGGCGGAGGGGAAGCTTCGCGCGCAGCAACGAACGCTCGGACCACCTGTACTGTCTGAACATTATTCGCCTCCGTCTGCGTGATGCAACCTCAGCCCGGAGCCTGCTCCCGCATACGATGCCGCGCGCCGGGTGAATTGCATCAGACCTCTGGGGATGCGATCGTGTGCCTGTGCACGATTCCGCCGGATGCTCAGTCCGCCTGCGGCCGGACTTATGCACTCGACCAAACGACGCATCCACGAACACACACATTACGCCGGTGGAGACATATCGTGGCCCCCAACCCGATTTGTTTCGACGTTAGAATTATATGGATGAGCGAGGGCAGTGTCGATCGATTTCTTGCAGCCGCGTGTTTTTGAACTTCGGCTGGGCATGCCAGACCTTTCGGGCCCACAAAGGAGCGAAGACTCCCGGGCCGAAAAGAACAATCCGTGGGTTCTATCCGATGGCTCTCTTGCACCCGCGGGAACAGGGACGGCGGAGACAGACCTCACTGAGTGCTCTGAAGACACGTTTAATGCTGCCGAAGGAGTGCAAAGCGAGGCCTTTGGTCATCCAAGCGCGTGACGCCCTGTGTCGCTGCTCGACTATGTCGGCGGAAACCTGGGACACGGAAGAAATCGTGTCGAGGGTATTCGGGCCAAAATCCTTTCGGGGGTAATCCCCGCGAGGTCCGTTCAACCTCGTTGGCCCTCCGCGTGTTCAGTGTGGGCGACTTCATTGTCTTCAATGACGAGGCTGCGGACGCGGACCACGCCGGTCGCCGGTCCTATGAATGCGCGCAAATCGTCGGCCCAGGCAACTCCGGCGATGTGGTGCCGACCGGATCATTCCAATTCCAGCGTGCATATCCGGGCGTTCTTACGGGTGAGGCAACTTTCGGAACTATGCGGTGCGCACACTTGACCGGTGTGAAGTTCTACAAGCTCGACATGAAGCTCTTCACGTTCGCCGTCAAGAAGGGCTTCTTCCGCACCCCCGGTCTGCCGCCGCGCGTCGAGGCGAAGATCCCCTCGGTCTGCGTCGTGGCTGCGCTGGTCGGTACGCGTCCGGCGAACCCATCTTGTGAAATGCGTGAGTGTCGCGAACACTGGATGGGATGAGCAATACGGAGCCGGTGCAGTCGCACAAGGAGAGGCGGGCGCAGTGGCGCGCGCTGGTGGATCAGGCGAGAGAGAGTGGGCAGCGTCCGAGCCAGTTCTGCCAGGAGCACGGGCTGGACTTGGCGAAGTTCTACTATTGGCGGCGGGTGTTCACGTTGGAGAATCTCGAAGGGTCTCCAGATACGCGTTTCGCGCTGGTGCGACGCGGAGCGGCGGTCAAGGAAGCGGGCGGGGACGCCGCTCTTGAGCTGCAGGTGGATCGCGGTTGGCGCCTGCTGATCCCGCGCGGGGTGGACGGGCCCACGCTCCGCATTGTGCTCGGCGCGCTGAGCAAGAGCGCATGATCAGCCTGCCGGCGGCGGTGCGGGTGTATTTGTACACGGCGCCGTGCGACATGCGGCGCGGCTTCGACGGCTTGCAGGCGCTGGCCAGGCATGTTGTCGGGGTGGACCCGTTGGCGGGACATCTTTTCGTGTTCTGTGGCAGGCGGCGCGACCGGCTCAAGATTCTCTACTGGGATCGCGACGGTTGGGCACTGTGGGCCAAGCGGCTGGAGGCGGGCACGTATGCGTTTCCGTTCGAGGCTTCGGGCCGGACGGAGGTCACCGCTGGCGAGTTGAGCGCGCTGCTGGAAGGGCTCGATCTGCGGGACGCAAAACGGCGAAAACGCTATGTCGCACCGTTGCAGTGAAGTGCGTGGAACCCCAATAAACATTGGGTTCTGGCGCACTTTTCTCTTGGTTTGAGCCACAACAAAACGTATAATATTGCTCCCACAGTGGATCGAACTCCTGAAGCGCCGCCTCCACTTCCTTGGGATCGGCGCCTTCGGCCTCGATGCGGGCCATCTGGCTGAGGAGCTCCGGCATGCGGTTGTTGAGGTACTTCGCGCGATCCTGCAACTCAGCGAGGCGATCTGTCGCCGACGTCGTGGTGCCAGCCGTCAGAGCAACAACGCCCATCTCCTGGGCGATCTTCTTCAGCTCCAGTTCGGCATCTGCCTTCTCCCGCTGAATCCCCAGAGCATCTCGTTGCCGTTGCTCTTCGATCTCGCGCAGCACCGCCCGCAGCACAGTCGGGTTGCGGCCAACACCTCGAAGCTGATCCAGCACAGCGTCCTCGAGGGCTGGCGCCGAGACCGATCGCGTCTCGCACTGCGCCCATCCTCGCTGGTGCGCCTTCACGCATACGTAGTAGCGATAGACCCGGCTCTTCTTGTTGACGTAGCTGTGGATCATCCCAACGTTGCAGCTGGCGCAACGCACCAAGCCTTTCAGCAACGCGCCGTGTTTGTTGCCGACGTTGCGGCCACCGCGCCGGCCATTGCGGCTCAAGGCTCTCTGGACGCGGTTCCAAGTGTCGTCGTCGATAATGCGTTCGTGCTCTCCCTCATAGACCTTGCCGCCGAAATCAACCTTACCGGCGTAGATCATGTTCGTCAGCATGTTGTAGAGGTTGTTCTTGGCAATCGGCTTCCCGCCCGCCTGCCGGCCTTCGCGTGTCGTCCACTCCTTCATGCACCATCCGCGGCGGTCCAGTTCTTCGACAACCGGGATCAGCGAGCCCAGCTCGAGGTAGAGCCCAAAGATCTCGTTCACCCGCTGCGCCTCTGCCGGATTGATGACGATGGCACCGCCCTGCGGAGCCACGTCATAGCCGAGCACGAGATTCCCGCCAACCCATTTTCCTTTGCGCCGCGCGGCACTCATCTTGTCGCGTGTGCGCTCCGAGATCATCTCGCGCTCAAACTGCGCGAAGGACAACAAGATGTGCAGCGTCAAGTTTCTTGACGTCGGGACTACGCTGTTGTGGCGCGAGAACATCCGTCACGTCTGGCCCCTCGACGATGAGCCACGTCCGATGCTCTTGAGCTTCCGCTCCAGAAGACCAGGGCGCACGTACCCCCGAATGGGTGCACACTGGAATAAGGATGCCTGTGCGGATCATGGGTGTGCTCAACGTCACACCCGACTCGTTCTCCGATGGCGGCCGCCACCAAACGTGCGAAGCCGCGCTCCACCACGCCCACCGCCTCATCGCGGAAGGCGCCGCGATCCTGGATATCGGCGGCGAGAGCACTCGCCCCGGCGCCGAACCCGTTTCGGCGGCTGAGGAACTCCGCCGCGTGATCCCCGTCCTGGAAACCTTGCGGCGCGAGACAACGGTTCGTCTTTCCATCGACACTATGAAATCCGAGGTGGCGGAGTCAGCCCTGCGCGCGGGCGCCACGCTGATCAACGACGTAACCGGACTTCGCGATCCCGCCATGACGGCGGCCGCCGCCCGCCACAACGCCGGCGTCGTCATCATGCATATGCGCGGCACGCCCCAAACGATGCGCGACCTGACAGATTACGTCGACGTGGTCGTGGAAGTGAAGGAATATCTGGCCGCCAAGGCCACCGCGGCCCGCGCCGCCGGGATCGCCGAGATCATCCTGGACCCCGGCATCGGATTTGCCAAAACCGCCGCCCAGAGCTTCACCCTGGTGCGCCGCCTGGGCGAGTTCGAAGAACTGGGCTACCCCATTCTGATCGGCCCCTCGCGCAAGTCTTTTCTGTCGGCCATCCCCGGCATGGAACGGGCCGAGGATCGCTTGGAAGGCACCCTGGCAGCTGTCGCCATCGGCGTCCTGCATGGTGCCTCAATCATCCGCGCACACGACGTGGCGGACTGCTGGAAGGCCGCAATGGTCGCCGCCGCGGTTAGGAGTTCCTGATGGACCGTATCCTCCTCCGCGATGTCCACCTCACCGTTTACCTCGGCGTCCCGGTGGCCGAGCGCAGCCGCACCCAGGAGGTCTTCCTCGACGTCGATCTCGGCTGCGACACCCGTCCCGCCGGACTGTCGGACGACTTCCACCAGACAATCGACTACTCCGCCGTTCTCCACACTGTCCATCGCGTCGCCACATCGCGCCCCTACGCGCTGGTTGAGTCCATGGTTGAGCACATCGCCGCCGCCATCCTTGGCGAATACCCCGTGCAGGAAGTCCGTCTCCGCCTCCGCAAGCCCGCGGCCCTCAAGGCCAAAGGCGTCGGCTACGCCGCCGTCCAGATCGTGAGACGCCGCGATGGCTGATGTCTACCTCGCGCTGGGCTCCAACCTCGGCGACCGCGCCGGATACCTGAGCGAGGCGCTGCGCCGGCTGAATCCCGTGTGCGTTTCGTCGTTCCATGAGACCGCGCCTGAGGGCTATCTCGACCAGGGGCCGTTCCTCAACGCCGCCGCGCTGGTTTCCACCACGCTCGCACCAATGGAGTTCCTCCACGAACTGCAGGCCATCGAGCACGCTCTCGGACGCGAGCGCCTCATCCCCAACGGCCCGCGCACCATCGATCTGGACATTCTGTTTTGGGCTCAGGCCATCATCGACACGCCCGCGCTAACGGTCCCGCATCCGCGCCTCCACGTGCGCCGCTTCGTCCTCGCACCGCTGGCCGAGATCGCGCCGGACTTCACTCACCCCGTGCTGCACCGGACCGTTCAGCAGCTACTGGCCGCACTGCCACAAGAGTCTCCATCCGTTTGAGCTTCCCCGTATGGTCCAGAAATCCGCAGCGCTTCAGATTGAGGCGATTGCGGGTGAGTGCCCCCGAGCCCATCACCCTCAGTATCAGCACAACTCTTAACCGCTAAGACGTGAGCACTCAGTCAGGGAAACACGGCGCCTGGAACGCGCTCGGATATTTTGGCCATACGGGTTCTGGAGAGGTTTTTCTGAATGGGGCGGCGGCACGGCTGGGGCAGGCTGGAGACCTTGTGATCATCGCCACGTTCTGCTGGCTCGAGGATGAAGCTGCTCTACAGCACCATCCCAGGATCGTCCTGGTGGACACCGCCAACCGAATTTCCAGCACATATTGAGGGCGGCCCCGAATTTCGGGTCAGCCCGGCCAGGATCAGCAGCGTTCCGGCCGGCAGTGGATGTTGTCGATCAGCCGGGTAGAGCCGATCCACACCGCAGCAGCGACGCACACTGGCCCAACGATCTGTTCGACCGGCTGCATCTGCTCCGGGCCGACGATCTCCAGGTACTCGACGCGGATGGCGGGCTGCGACTGAAGTACCGCCATGGCTGTGCTCCGGATCTTCTCCCGGCTTATCGCGCCGCTCGCGATGCGCTTCGCTGCAGCCTGTAACGCCTGGTACAGCGTCGCGGCGATGCGACGCTGTTCAGGGTCGAGGTGCCGGTTGCGCGAACTCATCGCCAAGCCGTCCGGCTCCCGCACGGTGGCAACCGGCACGATCGTGACCGGGATATCGAGGTCGGCAACCATTTTCCGGATGATCGCCAATTGCTGCGCGTCCTTTTCGCCAAAGTAGGCTTTATCCGGATGAACGATATTGAAAAGCTTGCTGACCACGGTGGACACACCACGGAAGTGACCGGGGCGAAACTCGCCGCAGAGCCGCTCTGAGAGCGATGACACGTCGACAAACGTCAGTTGCGGCGATGGGTACATCTCGTTGGCGTCTGGTGCAAATACGATATCCACATCGAGAGCGGTGCAGAATTCCACGTCCGCAGGGAGAGTTCGCGGGTATCGCTCGCAGTCTTCGTTGCGGTCAAACTGGATTGGGTTCACGAAGAGGCTGACCACGACGAAGTCCGATTCTTCCCTGGCTCGCTGGATGAGCGCACCATGCGCGGCGTGCAGCGCACCCATGGTGGGGACGAAGCCGACCGTACAACCGCGCCGCCGGGCCTCCGCCAGGCTGTGCCGGATCTCCGGGATGGTGCGAAGCAGTTCCGTGCTCACTGGCCCCGCTCCTGCGCGGCTGCCGTGCGGGAGCGCCCGGCAGCCGGAAACCGGCCGTTTTGCACGTCGGAGATATACTCGCTCGTGGCCTTCACGATCATGTTGCCCAGGTCGGCGTAACGCTTGACGAACGGCGGCGTGAATTCTTCATAGAGGCCGAAGACGTCATAGCTGACCAGCACCTGCCCGTCGCAGTGCGGGCCTGCCCCGATGCCGATGGTAGGGATCGCCAGTTCCTCGGTGATCACTCTTGCCGCCTCATCTGGAATCGATTCGAGAACGACGGCGAAGGCGCCTGCCTGCTGAAGGATCCGCGATTCCTCGATCACGTGCTCGGCCTCGTGGCTGGACTTTCCGACGCGGCGGAAGCCGCCGAGCTGGTGGACGGATTGCGGAGTCAAGCCCACGTGGCCCATGACAGGAATGCCGATTTCGACAAGCCGGGAAACTACATCGGCGACGGCACGCCCTCCTTCCAGCTTCACGGCGGCGGCGCCGCCCTCCTGCATCAGGCGCCCGGCATTCCGCACGGCATCCGGAATGCTGACCTGGTAGCTGAGGAACGGCATGTCGGCGATCACCAGTGCTCTTCGCGCCCCGTTGGAAACAGCTCGCGTGTGGTGCACCATGGCATCGAGCGTCACCGGAAGCGTCGTCTCATAGCCGAGCACCACCATCCCGAGCGAATCGCCGACAAGGATGGTATCGATGCCTGCGCGGTCCAGCAACCGTGCCATGGTCGCATCGTAAGCCGTCAGCATCGTGATTTTCTGGCCGCGTTTTTTTCTATCGACCAAGTCGGGGATTCGAATCGGCTTTGCCTGCTTGTTCATCCAGTTTCAGTTCCTTCGCAAAATTGCTTCCATTCGTTCCGCCGCGCGACGTCCAAGGTGTGCAGCCCCGCCGCGCGGTGAAGATCCTGAATGTGCCGCGGGGCTGAGGCCAACGCCTCGAGATGCAGCCGCACGGTCCCGGCGTCTCCACGCTCGATGGGGCCGGTCAGGGCCGCCACCGGCCCTCGCTCGAAAATATTCTCTACCGCCGTGCGAACCAGGGGCGCCAATGCGCGGAGCGCGCTATCGCCATCCTCGCCCGCCGCGGTGGCCAGCAGGCTCTGCGCGGCATCAATCAGCCCGGCGTAGTTGCTGGCCATCACGGCGGCTGCGTGGTACAAAGGCCGCGCATCCGGCCGAATTCTGAGCACCTGGCCTTCCAGCAGCTTCACAATCTGCTCTGCCCATTCCACCCCAGGACCATCACCCGAGACGGCGAATGCGGCTCCCCGCAGCGCCGCCACTCGTTGCTCCGGACTGCAGATGGTTTGCCGCGGATGGAGGGTTCCGCAAGAGAATCCGCACAACCGCAACGGCGCAACGGCGCAAGCTCCTCGACGTCCTTCGCCCCACACGTATAGAGCGCGAGGCCGGTCCCCGGAACGCCAGCGGCGAGCGCCTCCGCGACATCTTTGAGAGCGGAGTCCGAGACCGCGATCAATAACCGTGACGCACGGCCAAGCAGTTCAGCGAACCCGACTGGTTCGACTCCGTCCCCGATGAACTCCGCGGCCAGCCTGGTCCGGACCGGGTCACGCCCGGCGATGCACACAACTGGTTCGCCACGTTCGCGAAGCAGCCATCCAATCGCCTGAGCAAATTTTCCCGATCCGGCGATTCCAATTGGTTCAGACGGCCTGCGTTCAGAGAGCATCTTTCAGTGTAACCCGAGCGCCAGGGCGTTATCTGCGCCGCGCTCACGTACGCGCGCTTTTGGCGATCGAAATTCTCCTGAGCTTGGCTTTGCCGTGACATTGACGGCAAGACATGCGACGTGATATTCATGAGAAGGTTCAAGGTGCTCGCCATTGAAGGCGAGTGAAAAGGGAAGCGGGTGAGATTCCCGCGCGGTCCCGCCACTGTGAGCAGCGAGCGGCCGGCAGAAGAAAACCACTGTTCCTTCGGGAATGGGAAGGTCGCCGGTTCGTAATGACCTGTGAGTCAGGAGACCTGCCTTGGACATGAGTTGCGCCGCGCTTCGCGTGAGAGCGGACGGTGTGATGAGCTGATCAGGGCTGCCTGAGAGTCTCAGTTCCTGCCTGTTCCGACCTTATCCTCTCACCCACGAGGCGTTTGCGCGAGTGCGGAAGAATTGTTGGGGCTGGACGTGCCGTGGATCGCCACGCAGAGCCAGTGCGGTGGCGGCCCCTTGGCCGCCGCCGTTCTCGAGGCACGTTGCGTGCGATGTAGTCCTGGCGGCGTTCCATTGGGGAGTTCATCCCAAGAAGACAAATGGAAAGGAGTCGCCCATGACCCTGCGGGTCACAACGAACCATGAAAATAGCCGTGGGCGGCTCACGTAGTTTCAACGGCTTGCGGCTATTTTCGAAGGAGTCGAACAACGTGAAGAAAGTGGTCAAGGAAATCATTGCCTTCCGAAAGGCCTGCAAGGCCAGTGGGACGGGCCTGTCCCATTACATTCTGATGGACGGAAAGACCAAGAAGTAATGCGGCAGTGTGATGCCGTGTGAGACGCTTGACGGTCAGGCGGGCGTCTTACGAACATATCATGCAAAAAGACTGGAAACATGGAGTAAATTGAGGAACGGAAAAGAGCAGGCCGCGGTCCGGGCGTCTTCGCGTGGCCTGCATTTCAACACGGGGAACGGCCCCGCGATGTTGCCTATCGACATCGGCCACCCCGAATACATGGGGCTCATCGACCCGGACGCGGCGTTCTGGTCACTGGTCAAGAAGGATCGCCTGGCCGAAGCCTTGGCCAGCGGCGGATCGTTTATGAAACAGTATCTGCGGCGTCGCGCAGAACTCCTGGCGGAGATGGATGCCCTACGCTTTGGCCTGGGGCCCTCGGCGGTCTACTTTAACCCGACCGACCGCTGCAACCTGAACTGCGCCTACTGTTACATCCCCGAGAGCATGCGCCAGCGTGGCAAGACCATGACGCCGGAGCGATTGATCGAGGCACTGGAAATCCTGAAGCGCTACTTTTGCAGGACCCTGCCCAAGGAGGCTAGGCCTCAGATCGTGTTCCACGGCGCCGAGCCGATGATCGCACGCGAGGCGGTCTTCGCCGGCATTGAGGCCTTCTCCCGTGATTTCCGCTTCGGCGTGCAGACCAACGGCACGTTGTTCGACGACGAAGCACTGGCCTTCCTGACCTCGCGCGGCGTCGGCATCGGCCTCTCTCTCGACGCCCACATCGATCGCATCGCCACCCGCACGCGCAGCACGTGGGGCCGGGCGAGCGTCTTCGGCCAAGTCGTGGCGGCGATGGAAAAATTGCGCGATTACCCCAACTTCAACGTCATCTGCACCGTCACGCGCGAGAACATGCGCCATTTGAACGCCATCGTGGACTACTTCCATGGCCTCGAGGTGCCGGTGTGCATGCTCAACCCGGTGCGCTGCACGCGCCAGGGTGCGCGTGATGTCCGGCCTGCCGACCACGACCTGTCGAGGTATTACCTCAAAGCGCTGGAACGTACACACGAACTTTACCAGGAGACGGGGCGCAAGCTGATCGTGGCCAACTTCGCCAACGTGCTCGTGAGTGTCGTGGCCCCAGCGGCGCGGCGCCTCATGTGCGACATCTCGCCCTGCGGCGGTGGCCGCTGCTTCTTCGCCGTATCGGCCTCGGGCGACCTTTTTCCGTGCAGCGAGTTCGTTGGCGCAAAGGCTTTCCGCGGCAGCAACCTGTTCACCGGCTCCATCGAGGAGGCGCTTGAATCCGAGGCCTTCAAGCGGGTGACCGGACGCCGGGTCGAAGACATCGCCCCCTGCAAGCGTTGCGCCGTGCGCCACTTCTGCGGCTCGCCCTGTCCGGCCGAGGCGCACGAGATGAACGGCGGCATGGATCGCCCCGGCGCTTTCTGCGAACTCTACGAGGACCAAGTTCGCTACGCGTTGCGCCTGATCGCTGACGGTCGCCACAACGCCTTCCTGTGGGAAGGCTGGGACAAGGACACGACCACGACCATTGACATCACGTCGCTGTAAAGGATGAGGAACCCTCATCTGCGCCCCATGATTGTATAGTTGGAGCGCGCGGGCGTTGTCGATGCGCGCACGCACGCCATTGACGATTGAAGGACGTTAGTCCCCGAAGGTTGGCTTTGCGGATTGCCCCGCGATTGCGCGATTGCCGCGACATTGACGTCAAGACATGCGACGTGATATTCATGAGAAGGTTCGAGGTGCTCGCCATTGAAGGCGAGTGAAAAGGGAAGCGGGTGAGATTCCCGCGCGGTCCCGCCACTGTGAGCAGCGAGCGGCCGGCAGAAGAAAACCACTGTTCCTTCGGGAATGGGAAGGTCGCCGGTTCGTAATGACCTGTGAGTCAGGAGACCTGCCTTGGACATGAGTTGCGCCGCGCTTCGAGTGAGAGCGAGCGGTGTGATGAGCTGATCAGGGCTGCCTGAGCGTCTCATTTCCCGCCTGTTCCGACCGTTTCTCTCATCCACGAGGCGTTTGCGCGAGTACGAATGACTTGAGGCGCGGACTCCTCGGCGATGCTGACACTCATCATTGGCGGTGCCCGAAGCGGGAAGACCCGGTATGCACAATCCTTGTGTTCTCCCGCCCTACGCGTGGCCTACGTTGCCACGGCGAGACCGGAAGACGAGGAGATGCTCGCCCGCATCGAACGTCACCGGGGCGACCGTCCTGGCGGCTGGAAAACTATCGAAGAACCTCTGGCGCTTGCCGCCGCCATCCGGCGTGCGTCTCCAGAGGCCGACGTCATCCTCATCGACTGCCTCACCGTCTGGCTCAGCAATCTCTGTTGGGAGCTTCGAGATGAGGCGACCGCGGAAATCGAGTGTGCCGCTCTCGCCGAAATCGATGGGATCGCCGCGGCGGCTGAAAAGCGCCACGTCATTCTGGTCTCCAACGAGGTGGGCGGCGGCATCGTGCCGGACAATCCTGTCGGCAGGAGCTTTCGGGAGGTTCAGGGGCTGGTGAACCAGCGGGCGGCCGCGGCGGCGCAGCGCGTGTTTCTCATGGTAGCCGGCATCCCCCTGCCCCTGCGGATCAAGCCGGGCCGGCCGGAGGAGCTGGAACAATGAAACCGCTTAGTCGTCTGGTGATCGCCGGGACCCATAGCGGTGTGGGCAAGACAACCGTCGCGACCGCGTTGATGGCCGCTTTCCGGCAACGGGGCCACGCCGTGCAGGGCTTCAAAGTCGGCCCGGATTTCATCGACCCGACCTTTCACAGTGCCGCCACCGGTCGGCCTGGCCGCAACCTGGATGGCTGGATGCTCCCGCGCGAAGCGAACCTCGCACTCTTCCAACGAGCGATGCAGGATGCCGGCGTGGCGGTGATCGAAGGCGTGATGGGCCTCTTCGACGGCCAGAGCGCTGTTTCGATGTCTGGTTCCACCGCAGAGATGGCGCGATGGCTGGATGCGCCAGTCATTCTGGTCGTGGATGCATCCGCGATGGCGGGGAGCGCCGCCGCTCTCGTCAAGGGGTTTGAGACGTTCGACCCGGAGCTGAGAGTCTCCGGCGTGGTGTTCAACTGCGTGGCCGGAGCGGGCCACTTCGCCTATCTACGCGACGCCCTCACCGCGCACTGCCGCGCGAAACCCCTGGGCTATCTGCCGCGGGATCCCGCGATCGAACTGCCGGAGCGGCATCTCGGCCTGAAGCTTGCTGAAGAAGTGATTTCCGAAGATCGATTGCAGGCTTTGGCCCGTTGGGTAGAAGAGCATCTGGATCTAGACGAGATTCTGGCACTCGGCCGTGTGGCTTCCTTCGCCCCGCAGGCCGGAGGACAGCCGGTGTCCTACCCTTGTCCTACCCACCCACCGCGAATCGGCGTGGCACGGGACCGCGCATTCTGCTTTTACTACCAGGACAACCTGGATATGCTGGCCTCCTTGGGGGCCGAACTCGTGGAGTTCAGTCCGACCGCCGACGCGCATCTTCCGGCCGGTCTGGGCGGCCTTTACCTCGGCGGGGGCTATCCAGAGCTGCACGCCGCAGCGCTGTCGGCGAACGAGCCGATGCGCGCCGGGATCGCCGGCTTTGCGAAGTCCGGAGGCCCGGTGTACGCGGAGTGTGGCGGGTTCATGTACCTCAGCGAGGGCATCGTGGACCAGGAGGGATGCTTGCATCCGATGGCCGGCGTCTTTCCGACTCGATCCCGCATGCATTCCCGCCTCGCGGCTCTGGGCTACGCCGAAATCGAGGGCATCGACGCGAGCGGTTGGTTACAGCCGGGAGAACGTGCCCGGGGCCACGAATTTAGATACTCGGATATCGACGAGATGCCGGGGCATGTAGAGCGGATTTATCGGTTTTTTTCAAAGGGAGGGGAAAAGCGGGAAGGTTTCCGGCAGGGAGCCACCCTGGCCGGCTATGTCCACCTGCACTTCCTTTCCTGCCCTCAGTTCGCCGAGCGGTTTGTCACCGCATGCGCCGGTTACAGCCAAGTCTTGACAGTTAAAAGGAAATGAACATGAACACAAAAAACTCCCTCGGAATAATTTTTCTTGTTTGCTTGCCGGCGGTGCTTGCCTTCGGCCAAACGGGTGGTTCCATTACAGGAACGGTTCGGGACCCGCAGCAGGCGGGCATCCCCGCCGCCCGCGTGCGCCTTATCGCGCGGGACAACACGACAAGACTCTCCGTCAAGGCCGATAACCAGGGCCAATACCGTTTCGAGCGAATTGCGCCCGGGATGTACCTGTTGGCGGCGGAAGCCGAGGGCTTTACAAGTTCTGGCGCACAGGCGCTCCAGATCGAAAAGGGCGCGCACGTCACGTTCGACCTTTTCCTTCCGCTGGCCGGGCTTCAGACGCAGGTCGTGGTGACTGCGTCCGGTACGCCGCAGACCACCGACGAATTGTCCAAAGCTCTGACCGTCATCGACGGACACACGATCGACCTCCGCAACGAATACTCGATCGCGGACGCACTTCGGGGAGTCCCCGGGCTCCGCGTCCAGCAATTGGGTGGGCCTGGTGCGTTCACGTCCATCAAGACGCGCGGTTTGCGCAACGAAGACACCGCCATCCTGATCGACGGGTTCCGGCTGCGCGACGCGGCGGCTACCCAGGGGGACGCTTCAGCTCTCCTCCAAGACCTGAACGTAACCAACGTGGATCGAGTGGAAGTGTTGCGCGGTGCGGGATCTTCCATCTACGGGACCAATGCCACGGGCGGCGTGATCAACATTGTCACCGGCGAAGGCGGGGGGCGCACACATGGGTCTCTGCTGGTGGAGGGCGGCTCGATGGACATCTTCAGAAGCCGCGCTCAGGTGGGTGGTTCTTTGAAGCGCGAGAGGTTGCAGTACAGCCTGGGCGCGTCGCATCTGAACGTCATGAGCGGCCTGGATGGGCATTCGCCTGCTCGCAACAGCAGCGGTCAGGGCCGGTTGGATTACACCCTTTCTCCGAAGGTGCGGATGTTCGGCCGGATCTTCGCCACCGATGGCTTTGCGATGCTGAAGTCGACGGCTCAAGGCATCGGCACGCTGCCTGCGCGCGGCATCGTCGAGGCCGTGGCTTTGCCGGCGGCGGAGTTGCAGCGCTACGAAGCGGGCACGCCTATTTCGCAACTGAGCCCGGGTAGCGCCACCTTCATCCCGGCAGCACGGAACCCGGACTACACTCGGGCGGGACGGGTATTTTCGGGCGCGTTGAGTTTGAGTGTGCGTCCAACTGAGTCCTTGGGATTTACGGCAAACTACCAGGGACTGAGAACGCGCCGCCGATTCGGCGACGGACCGGCAGGCCCCGGTTCTCAGCCCAAGGGTAGCACGCGCTCGTTCTACGAAGGCGAGGTCCATACCGCGGTGGCGCGCGTGGACTGGCAAGCGGGACGCTGGCAACTGATCAACGCAGGCTACGAGTTCGAGAACGAGAATTACAGCAACCGCTCTCTGCTGCCGAACGCGGCCAACAACTCGGCGGTGTCGGTCAGCCAGAGAAGCAATACGTTTTTCGTTCAGGACCAAGTCCGCTTCTTCGAAGGGCGGCTGCAACTCGCCGGTTCCTACCGGGCGCAGTTCTTCTCGCTGGACCAGCCGCTATTCACGCCTCTGGCCAGCGCTCCGTACTCTGGCCGGAAGTTCGCCGCGCCTCCCACCGCGCAGACCGGTGATGGCTCCGCCGCGTATACATTCAAAAGTACCGGCACAAAGTTCCGCGCGCACGTGGGACGCGGCTACCGCGCGCCATCCCTCTATGAGCGCTTCGGGACCTACTACGGCAGTTTTGGCTACTCGGCGTACGGCGACCCGCGCTTGCGGCCGGACCGCTCCATCGCGGTGGACGGCGGCGTGGACCAGACGCTGTGGAACAGCCGCGCCCGGCTTGCGGCGACCTACTTCTACACACAGATGCAGGAAGTGATCATCTTCGACTTCTCGGGCGCCATCAATCCAACTGTCGATCCTTTCGGGCGGTACGGCGGCTACCGCAACACAAACGGCGGACTGGCGCGCGGCGTGGAACTCAGCGCCTCGCTCTCGCCGGCCCGTTCTCTCGGCGTGACGGCGGCATACACCTACACCAACGCGCGCCAGCGCACTCCGCTGGCAGACGGTGTTCTGCGCTCCTACATCATTCCCGATCATCAGTTTTCACTGGGGGCGTTTCAGCGGCTGTCACCGCGATTGACGGCCGTCTTCGACCTGCTGGTCTCTGGCAACTACCTGGCGCCGATTTACAATCCGGCCACGTTCGCCAGCCGGGCCTACCGGTTTTCCGGCCTCGCCAGAGTGGAGGCCGGCGCCAACTACCGGCTGCCTTTGAGCGAATCCCGCGCACTGCGTTTCTTTGGAAAGGTGGACAACCTCCTGAACCAGACCTACTTTGAGAATGGCTTCCTCACGCCGGGCGCAACCGCGCGGGGCGGGATTCAACTCGAGTTCTGAAGATGACACGCAGGCGGCTCGCATTTGGAATTCTCACTCTGGGGCTGACCGCTGGTCTGGCGGCGGCGCCTCAGCGCATCATCTCCATCGCACCCAGCGTGACGGAGATCCTTTACGGGTTGGGGGCCTTCGACCGGGTGGTAGCAGTCTCCGATTACTGCACTTATCCCCCAGCGGTAAAGTCTCTGCCCCGAGTGGGCGGCTGGCGCACTCCCAACCTGGAGAGGCTCGCCGCTCTCCGTCCGGACCTCGTCGTGATGACGGACGCCCAGGCGCCTTTTATCCAGGATCAACTCCAGCAACTCGGCATCAGAACACTGGTCACTCCCAGCCAGACGGTCGGAGACGCACTCAACGCAATGGAAGCCATCGGAAGAGCGGCGGGAAAAGAGCGCGAAGCAAAGACCCTGGCCGAGGCCACGAAATCCGCACTGGACCGGGTGCGGAACCGGGCCCGGAACCTGCCCCACCCCACCGTACTCTGCGTGGTGGACCGCACTCCGGGCACCTTGCGCGATCTCTACGCCGCCACGCGGGGCAGCTTTCTGGCGGAGTTGATTGAAATCGCCGGTGGCAGAGTCATCGCGGCTCCGGCGCACGCCGGCTACGCGAAGATCAGCAAGGAAGCTGTGCTCACACACAACCCGGATGTGATCATTGACTTGGTCCATGGTACGAAGGGCAAACTGGCGGAGGAGCTTGCTGCCGTCTGGCGGGATCTGCCGGAGTTGAAGGCCGTGCGAACAGGGAGAGTCTACCCGGTTCGCGCGGATTTCGTTCCGCATGCCTCCCAGCGAATCGCCGAAACCGTCATCCTTTTTGCCCGGCTCCTCCATCCGCAGGTTCCGGCACGGGAGTGGGAGAAGAAGTGAACGAGTTCCATTTGCTGGAAGCATGTGACGTTCGCTTCGGCTATTCGCCAGGCGTTCCGGTAGTCAGCGGGGTTTCTCTCGCCGTTGCACGCGGCAGTTTGTGCGCCCTCATCGGCCCGAACGGGTGCGGCAAGTCGACGCTGATCCGGTTGTTTGCCGGCGTGCTCCAGGCACAGGCCGGTGAAATCCGATTGGATGGCGTGCCACTTCACGGGATTCCCAGGAAAGAGGCCGCGAAGCGGATTGCCTATGTCCCCCAGTCAACGGCGATGGCGTTTCCGTTTACGGCGTTGGAAGTAGTCCTTACGGGGCGCAGTCCGTACACACCCAGGTTCCGGTTCGAGAATGATTCGGACCGGGCACGGGCTTTAGATGCGCTGGATACGGTTGGCGCGCTCCACTTGGCTTCGCGCCCGGTTACCGAGCTATCGGGGGGCGAGCGGCAAATGGTCGCCGTGGCCCGTGCTCTGGCGCAGGAACCGGCATGCCTGCTACTTGACGAGCCTTCCGCCGCGCTCGACCTAAAGCACAGGGCGGCGCTGGTACGAACGCTCGTCCGGCTGCGGGATACGCGGGGGCTGACAGCGTTGGTGGTCACTCACGATCTTCACCTGATTGATCCCGTATTCGATCGCGTGTGTGCGATCCGCGGCGGATCGGTGATCGTGCGCGGGAGCCCCGCGGAGGTTCTGCGCGATGGTGTTTTGGCAGAGATCTATGACGACGCGCACGTCCGCACGACCCGCGTGGATGGACGAACCTTGATCTGGTCGGAATGACGATGCGAACCATCAGCAAACCGGCCTCTATCACATCCCGCCTCTGGCGCGCCATGGCACTTCTGGCATTGATCCTGCTGGCATCGGCCGTAGTAGCGCTTTGGGCAGGCGCCCGGCAGATTGATTTGGCCGCCTTGCGCTCCGACCCCTTTGCCCAGACGTTGTTCTTTCGGCTTCGCTTGCCGAGAGTAGTGATGGCTGCGCTAATCGGGTCCTCGCTGGCCGCGGCCGGAGCGGCATTGCAGGCGCTATTCCGGAATCCGCTAGCCGACCCCTTCACGCTAGGTGTGTCGGGCGGCGGGGCCGTGGGCGCGAGTGTCGCGATCGCACTCGGATGGGGAGCGCGCGTTTCCGGCATCCCTCTGGTCATTGTGGCCGCCTTCTGCGGCGCCATGGGTGCGGTGGTTCTTGTGCACAGGTTGGCACGGACGGGCGCGGTCGTGTTGCCCGGCGCTCTACTGCTCTCAGGAGTAGTGGTGAACATGGTGGCGGGGGCAGCGGTCCTCACCATTCAATACGTCACTGACTCCACCCGAGCACTTCAAATCTTACGCTGGATGATCGGTAGCCTGGACGTGGTTGGATTCGCAACGATCGAACGCATGCTTTTTTTTCTGGTGCCTGCATGGATCGCCCTGCTCGCCTTTGCCGGCGACCTGCATCTGCTCGCCATCGACGAGGAGACCGCCGCTACCCTCGGCGTGAACATACGCCGCTGCGAGACGGCAGTCCATGTCTTGTGTGCCCTCATGGTGGGGGTGACCGTTGCGGTTGGGGGCGCTATCGGCTTCGTCGGGTTGATCGTACCGCATGCCGTCAGACTGCTCTTCGGCGAAGATCTGAGAATCGTGCTGCCGGGATCGTTCCTGCTTGGGGCGGCATTCCTGGTGAGCGCCGACGCCGTGGCGCGGACCGCTCTCAGTACCACGGAACTGCCCGTCGGCGCGGTGACCGCTCTATTGGGCGGTCCCATGTTCCTGTGGTTGCTGCGCCGGAGGCAGCGGTATTCGGCCCTATGAGGAGACCAGTGGCATGACAGATCCGGTTCCCATCCCGTATCCCGACATCGCCGGGTTTCCCCGGCGGATCGTGTGCCTGACCGAGGAGACCACTGAAGTCCTCTACCTGTTGGGTGAGGACCACCGGATCGCCGGCGTCTCCGGCTTCACGGCGCGTCCGCCGGAGGCCCGGCTGAAGCCCAAAGTCTCCGCATTCACCTCCGCCAAGTTCGACAAGATCATGGCACTCTCGCCGGACCTGGTGATCGGATTCTCCAATCTCCAGGCCGAGATCGCGCGGGAGCTGATAGCGCGCGGCGTCAACGTGCTCGTGTTCAATCAGCGTTCGATCGCTGAAATCCTTCAAATGATTCTGACACTGGCCCGGATCGCGGGCGCCGAGGCGAAAGGCCGCAGCCTGGTGGAGTCTCTTCGGAACGATCTGGAGCTGATTGCCGTTTCGGCGCGGCGTTTTCCCCGCCGCCCGCGTGTCTTTTTCGAGGAATGGAAAGATCCGCTCATCAGCGGCATCCGTTGGGTGGAGGAACTGGTGGAGATCGCCGGCGGCGAGCCGATCTTCCCCGAACTCCGCGAACACCACGACGCCAAGAACCGGATTGTCGATCCCGGCAGTGTGGCGCAGCGCGATCCGGAGGTCGTCATCGCTTCCTGGTGCGGCATGAAGGTGAGCAAGCCGGTCATTCGCGCGCGCCCAGGATGGGAGGTGGCCGGTGCTGTCCGAAATGGTCACATCTACGAGGTGAAGTCCACTTACATCCTCCAGCCCGGACCGGCGGCTCTTACCGAGGGTGTGCGCCAACTGCACGCCATCCTCGCGCACGTGGTGGGCACCGAGGCGCCTGCCAAACTTCGGCCCGCGGAGCGCGTGGATCCAGACCTCGCGAGGAAGGAGAAGGCGCAATGACGAACGCGCCCATCCGGCAGCCGTGCCTCATCGTGCTGGTGGGCCCGCCCGGCTCCGGCAAGAGCGATTGGGCCTGCCGCCACGGCGCGGGCGCGGTCATCGTCTCACAGGACGACCTGATCGACGCCATCACGCCGCACGGCTTCGATCACGCGTTCCGGCCGGCCTATACAGCAGCCGAGGATGCCATCGGAAGGGCCGGCCTGTCCGCGGGGTTCCCCGTCATCGTCGACCGCACCAATCGCACGCGCGCCCTGCGAGCGCGCTGGACCCGGATCGCGCGGGAAGCCGGCTGCCAGGCGGTGGCAGTAGTGATGACCGCTGGCGATGATTTGTGCCGCGCGCGCAACCGGGCAAGGAAAGACCACCGCCGGGTGAGTGACGAGCGCATGGAGCGGATGCTGGCTGCCATGGAGCCGGTGGGTCGCGACGAAGCATTTAGCGCCGTCTTCCGCGATGAAGAAGTGACTTTGCGGGAGATCCTGGAATATCTGCAACAGACAACGAGGAAGGAACTGCATGAGTATTGCAACCAAGCGCGGTGACGGTGGGCAAACGGGTCTCGCCGGAGGCATCCGGGTGTCGAAAAGCGACCTTCGCGTGGACTGTTACGGCACGATCGATGAGTTGATCTCCCAAATGGGCTTCGCCCGTTCCATCTGCAACGACGAGGAGGTCCGCGAGCGCGTCAAGCAGCTCCAGCGTGAGATCTTCAAGGTCGGATCGGCCATTGCGACGCCACCCGAAGCCAGGAAGCCTGCTCCGGAAATCAGCGTGGAGATGGTGGATGCGCTCGAAGCGGACGTTCATCGAATCGAGGCGATGCCGGGAATCGTGGGCGACTGGTCGTTGCCCGGGGAACTGCCCGACGCTTCGGCCCTGGATGTCGCGCGCACTACTTGCCGCAGGGCCGAGCGCCTGGCTACGCGGTTGCTGGAGGCGGGGCAACTCGCAAACCCTCAGATTCTCTCCTATCTCAACCGGCTGTCAGATCTGCTGTGGCTGCTCGGCCGCCTGTTGGAAGTCCGCGCCGGCGTGGACTCTTCCTTGCGGTCGAAAGACAAGGCGGGACCGCGCTGGTCGAGGGCTTGGTGAAGAATATGAAATTTGCCAAGGCGAGCCAGATCCCTTTCTCTGAAGCCGAGCGGCGAGGCGTTTACCGGGCCGTGCATGAGCGGCGCGATATCCGCTCCCAGTTCCTGCCTACACCCGTGCCGGACGATGTTCTCGGGCGCATCCTTCTGGCCGCGCACCGTGCTCCTTCGGTCGGCTTCATGCAACCGTGGGATTTCATCCTGATCCACGATGCAGCCGTCCGCAATACCATCCGCGAGAATTTCCTGGCGGCCAACCGGCTTGCCGCCGGGAAGTACTCCGGCGAACAACGGACACTCTACGAGAGTCTGAAGCTCGAAGGCATTCTGGAGGCGCCGCTCAATTTGTGCGTGACGTGCGATCGCACACGCAGTCTCGGTGCGGGATTGGGCCGGCAGTCTGTGCCCGAGACAGACCTGTTCTCCGTGGTTTGCGCCATCCAAAATCTCTGGCTGGCGGCGCGCGCCGAATCGCTGGGGGTTGGATGGGTCAGCATTCTGGATCAAGACCTTCTTTGCTCAGTTCTGCGAATTCCCTCGCATGTCACTCCGGTCGCCTACCTCTGCGTGGGTTACGTGTCGGAATTCCCGGCCACGCCGGAGTTGGAAGAGAAGGGGTGGTGCCGTCGAGAGCCGCTCGCCAGTCTCATTCACTTTGATCGCTGGGACGTGCAAGACCACGCGCGCGCCGCACTGCTGGGAGCGCCTGCGGAGGATCGCGCATGACCGCCCACGCCCTGATGGTGCTCGGCACGGCGTCACACGTCGGCAAGTCGATCCTGACCACCGGACTGGGGCGCATCCTCTCGGACGAAGGCTACCGCGTTGCGCCGTTCAAAGCGCAAAACATGTCGCTGAATTCAGCCGCCACGCCGGATGGGCGCGAAATCGGCCGCGCTCAGGCGCTGCAAGCAGAAGCGTGCAGAGTTCCGGCCTGCGCCGAGATGAACCCCGTCCTCATCAAGCCGTCTTCGGACACCGCATCGCAGATCGTCTTGCTGGGCCGCGTGTGGGGCCAGGTGACGGCCGCCGATTATCACAACCGCCGCGTCGAGGATCTCTTTCCCGTGGTGCTGGAGAGCTACCACAAGCTGGCCTCGCGCTACGATGTCATGCTTCTCGAGGGCGCCGGCTCGCCCGCCGAGATCAACCTGAAGGAACACGACATCGTCAACATGCGCATGGCGCGGGCTGCAAACGCCGCGTGTCTGCTGGTGGGCGACATTGATCGCGGCGGGGTGTTCGCCTCGCTGCTCGGCACGATTGAATTGCTGGAGCCCTGGGAGCGCGCGTTGATCCGCGGTTTCGTCATTAATAAGTTCCGCGGAGACGAAACGCTTTTGCGCCCGGGCGTGGAGATGATGGAGCAGCGACTCGGGCTGCCCTGCGTCGGTGTGGTGCCGTTTCTGCACAACCTGGGGCTCGACGAGGAAGACAGCGTGGCTATCGAAGATCGGCGCGGCGCCGGCCGCGCCTGGAAAGGGCTGGCGGGTTGGGCGACCCCCGAGCGGCCGTTGCGCATCGGAGTGATCGCGCTGCCGCACATGTCCAACTTCACTGACTTCGACGCGCTGGCCGCGGAGCCTTCGGTGGCGCTGGCTTACCTGGAGCAGGCCGACGAACTGCCTAACGCCGACCTGCTCATTGTCCCGGGCAGCAAGCAGACTCTGGACGATTTGGAATGGCTGCATCGTCGCGGTCTGGTGCCACCCCTGAAGGAACACCACGCCAAGCGGGGCGGCATCATCGGAATCTGCGGCGGGTTTCAAATGCTCGGTACGCGGATCGAGGATCCCCACGGCATTGAGAACAACGGCCAGTCCTGCGCCCGCGAGGGCCTGGGCCTGTTGCCGGTCATGACTGTCCTACACACCGAGAAGATCACACGGCCGGTGGCGGGGCACGTGCGCGCCGGCGCTTTCTGCGGTCAGGCGTGGAAACAGACGGCGTTTCACGGCTATGAGATTCATGTTGGCGAGACATCCGGCGCCGATGGCCTGGCGCCGTTTGCCGAGATCACACCCAAAGGCGCGGTCAGCGCCTCGCGCGATGGGGCGGTCAGCGCCGACGGGTTGGTCATGGGGACATACGTCCACGGCATCTTTGATGACGATGCCTTCCGCCACGCCTTCGTCGACGCGGCGCGCACCGCCTGCGGCCTGTCACCGGCTCACGCGAAGGCTTTCGTCACCGCCGAACGCGACACGCGCCTGGACCGCCTGGCCGCGTACCTGCGCCGATCTCTCGACATGGATCTGATCCGAAGCTGGATCGGGCCGCGCATGGAATCGATGCCATGACATTGCTGTCCATCACTCCCTCGCGGCTCGCGCTTGCCTACGCGTTCGACTTGGTGGCCGGGGATCCTGAGTGGTTTCCTCATCCGGTGCGCGCCATCGGAATGGCCCTCACCGCCGGCGAGCGATGCCTCCGGAATGCCAACGACGGCGAGGTAGGCGAAACCGTCAAAGGCGCTTTACTGACCGGCACGATTGTGGCCGGCTCCTGGGCCGTCGCGCGGGCAGCCTTGCGGAACTCGGACAAGCTCCCGCGCCCGTGGGCGGGATTTGTGGAAGCGGTATTGGCGTGGACGACGCTGGCAACACGCAACCTGCTCGGCGAAGCCAAGGCAGTCCTTGATGCCCTGGATGCGGGCGACCTCGACCATGCGCGGCGGCGGCTGTCCCGCATCGTCGGACGCGACACGGAATCACTGGGGGAAGAGGAAATCGCCAGGGCCGTCATCGAAACGGTGGCCGAGAGCGCCTGCGACGGTATCGTCGCGCCGCTGACCTGGCTGGCGATCGGAGGCGTGCCGGCAGCCTTCGCCTACAAGGCCGCGAACACGCTGGATTCGATGATCGGTCACCCCGAGCCCCTCTACCGGGACTTCGGCCATGCCGCCGCTCGCCTGGATGATGTGGCCAATCTGGTGCCGGCCCGGCTCACCGCTTTGTGCATCGCGGCCGCGGCATTCCTGGCCGGCTACGACGCTCGTTCGGCCTGGCGTGTCTGGCTGAGAGACGGCGGCAAGCATGCCAGCCCCAATGCCGGTCAGAGCGAGGCGGCGATGGCCGGTGCATTGGGCGTTCGCCTGGGCGGCCTCAACACCTACGGCGGCAAGCCGTCGCGAAGCCCGCTCCTCGGCGCCGAGGGGCGGCCGGCCCAACCGGCTGATGCGCGCCGTGCGCTGCTCATTGTGGCCACGGCTTCCGCTGTGGCGTTTGGCGCTGCGTTGTTCTGCTCTGCGTGGCGAAACCGCAAGCCGAGGAGCGCGCCTCTATGACAGGATCTTCTATCCACGGCGGCGACGTTTGGCGCGTAGCCTCGGAGTACGCCATCCAGGCAGAGCTACTGCTGGACTTCAGCGCCAACGTCAATCCGAGAGGTCTACCCGAGAGAGCGCATCGGCAGCTTCTCCGCGACGCGGCCGACACGAGCCTGCTGATGCGCTATCCAGACCCGTGCGCAGGCCTGCTTCGCGCCGCGTTGAGCCACCGCCTGGGCGTTCCGGAGCAGGCCATTGTGGCGGGTGCGGGCGCGGAAGCTCTGCTCGCGGCCGCCGTCAGAAGCTTTGGCGCGCGCCACTGTCTCGTTCCCGTTCCGGCGTTCAGCGAGTACGCGCGGGCGTGTGCGGCCTGCGGCGCAACGCTGCATCCTTTTGCTCTCCATCCCGCGTCGAACTTCCGTCTCGCAGTGGAAGAGTTCTGCCGGCTGCTGCGCTCCGGCCGATGGGACACCGCGATCGTGAATAATCCGCACAATCCATCGGGAGCGCTGCTGGGCTCCTCCGAGTTGCGGGAGATCGTTGAAGCCGCCGCGCACTCCGGTGCCAGACTGTTGCTCGACGAGGCATTCATCGACTACGCGGAACACGCCAGCCTGGTGCGGGATGCGGCGGAGCGGCCGGGCGTGATCGTCGTACGCTCGCTCACCAAATTCTACGGATGCCCGGCCCTGCGCGTCGGCTATGCCGTCGGCACGCCGGAGTGCATCAGCCGGATCGCCGCCCTGAGCCCCACTTGGCCGGTCACACTGCTGGCGCTGAACGCGCTGAGGGAGGCCCTGCTGGATGAAGATTACACTCGCGCCACTCTCCGGGAGAACGCCATGGAGCGGTCTCGCCTGTTCGCCGGCCTCGCACAGCTTGGCGCCGTGGTCTTCCCCGCGGCTGCCAATTACCTTTTGATCCGGCTGAAAGAGGACTGGGCGCCGGCGGTGCGGATTCGCGAGCGCCTGATCCGCGAGCACCGCATTCTGGTGCGCAACTGCGACTCCTATGACGGCCTGGAAGCAGGTCGCTACCTCCGCGTCGCCGTGCGGTCGGCGAGCGAGAATGACAGGCTGCTGAATGCTTTGGAAACGGTTCTGAAAGGATCATACCCCCATGACTCTGCTTGACCAGACACTGCAACAGATTGAGGCCGTGGATGCCGGCTGGATCCGGAAGGCCGAGGCGCGGCAACTGGAGTTGACCAAGCCGCCCGGCAGCCTCGGACGGTTGGAAGAGGTTGCCAACCGCTGTGCCGCTATTTTTCAGAGCCTGTCGTTCACCGTGTCGAAGCCGCGCCTGGTGCTGTTTGCCGGCGATCACGGCGTCTGTGCCGAAGGCGTCAGCCCCTACCCGCAGGAGGTGACCGCGCAGATGGTGCTCAATTTCCTGCATGGCGGCGCAGCCATCAACTGCTTGGCTCGGGTCGGCGGCATTGATCTGAAAGTGGTGGACGTCGGAGTGGCACGCCCATTGCCCGCAGTGGAGGGGCTGGTGCAGCGCAGGGTCGCTGCGGGCACACGAAACTTCTGCGTCGGGCCTGCGATGAGCCATGACGAGGTCCAGGCCGCTGTTCGCGCCGGCATCGAGATGGCCAATGAGGCTGTCACGGACGGGTGCAATCTGCTGGGATTTGGCGAGATGGGCATCGGGAACACCACCACCGCCAGCGCCCTGGCCGCGGCGCTCACTGGCCTGCCTCCCTCGGCGGTGATCGGGCGAGGCGCTGGGGCCGACGACGTATGCGTGGCCAGGAAGATCTCCGCAGTGGAGCGCGGACTGGCACTGCACGCCGCCCGTCTTTCGCGCCCGCTGGACATGCTGGCTTGTATCGGCGGCTTGGAGATCGCCGCGATTTGCGGTTTCTGCCTCGGCGCAGCCGCCAACCGCCGCCCGGTGCTGACGGACGGTTTCATCGCCACCGCCGCCGCCGCGCTGGCCGTGCGCATGCATCCCGCAGTGGGAGATTACCTCTTCGCGGCGCACAGTTCGGTAGAGCCCGGCCACGGGCATCTGCTGTCGCTGATCGGCCAGCTGCCCCTGCTCGATCTCCAGATGAGGCTCGGCGAAGGGACCGGCGCAGCGCTGGCCATGAAGCTGGTCCAGGCCTCTGTCGCTGCCTTCACGGAGATGTCGACCTTCGCCTCGGCTGGCGTTTCGGACGCCGGCCAACCTGCGGTCAACATATGAGATCGCTGGCGGCATCCATCGCGTTCCTCACGCGCATTCCCGTTCCCAGCGCCGGCAACTTCGGCGCTGAGGATGTCGGAAAGTCGGCGCGCTGGTTCCCTGCGGTGGGCCTTCTCATCGGCTGTGTCTACGTGCTAATGCTGCGCCTGCTCTCTCCCCATCTCCCGCCGGACGTGATCGCCGTGCTGATCGTGTTAGCGGAGGTACTACTGACCGGTGCGCTTCACCTGGACGCCTTGGCGGACATGACAGACGGATTCGGTGGGGGACGCACACGGGAGGATATCCTACGCATCATGCGGGACCACGTGATTGGCAGCTACGGAGCCACCGCGCTCATTCTCCTAATCGCCCTAAAGATAACGGTCATCAGCGCCCTGGTGCAGCGCCAGCAGGCTGTGCCGTACCTGATGCTGGCTCCGGCGCTGGCGCGGTGGTCCATTGTTCCGCTCTCCCGCTTCCTCCCCTATGCGCGCGAATCAAAGGCCGCCGCGAATCATATTGGGACCGTGGAACTCGTGTGGGCGAGCCTGATTGCTTTGGGTGCCGCCGCATTTGCCGCATCATGGCACGGTCTTGTTTGCTGGATCGCCGTCTCTGCCATGACCGCCTGGTTCGGTAGATTCTGTTTCCGCAAGATCGGCGGCATCACAGGCGATACGCTGGGCGCGAACGTGCAGTTGAGCGAGAGCATCGTGCTGCTGGCAGGG
Organism: uncultured Candidatus Solibacter sp.; assembly: GCA_964558355.1. Taxonomy (GTDB): domain Bacteria; phylum Acidobacteriota; class Terriglobia; order Bryobacterales; family Bryobacteraceae; genus PNKE01. The sequence goes on along the minus strand of CAZLDN010000067.1, from coordinate 816 downwards.
CTCGCTCTGTCGTAAACAGATGAACGCATCACCCACAACGACACTCACTCGGATCTGGCTGATCCGCCACGGCGAGCCTGATCCCGGAATTCGCGGACGGTGCTATGGCCGCCTCGATGTCAGTCTCTCGGCTGAAGGGCGGCGGCAACTCGAGCCCGTGGCGAAGCGGCTGGCATCCGAACCGCTCTCAGCCATTTACACAAGCCCGCGAAAACGGGCACTCGAAAGCGCGGAGATCATCGCCGCCCCTCATGCCTGCGGCGTGCAGACCGAGCACGATCTGCGCGAGATCGACTTCGGCGATTTTGAAGGGCTGACCTACGACGACATCTCGAAACTCTACCCTGAACTTTATCGGCAATGGATGGATCAGCCGACGGAAGTGGTGTTTCCCAACGGCGAGAGCTTTTCGATGATGAGATCCCGAGTGACGAAGGCGGTTGCCGCATTGCATGATCGCCATGTCGGCCAATCCGTGGTCTTAGTCACGCATGGAGGGGCGACCCGGATCGTGCTGGCGGACGCTCTCTCAGTTCCGTCCGCCAACGTTTTTCGAATCGCGCAACGCTACGCTGCCGTCAATCTGATCCACTTCATGGGGAGTCACCCGGTGGTCGAACTGGTCAACGGAGTTCTCAGTTGAGTAGAATTCTACCTGCGTTTCTCTGTTTCGCTTTCGGAACAGTGCAGGATTCCAGGCGTTTGCGTTTTGGGGAAGCCAACCGAGATTCTCCATTTCCATTCAGTAACACGGTTCCTCTCGGGGAGCCACACCGTCCGCGTACCAACTTCACAACCCCATTATCTTGACAGCAG
>CAZLDN010000066.1:0-27442 GCA_964558355.1 uncultured Candidatus Solibacter sp. | reverse complement strand
CTCCCCCGCCTGCCGCCAATGCCGGAGGCCAGAATCTGAACACCGCGAACCTCGAAGTCCGCGTCAATCCACGCGACGAATGGCCTCAAATGTACCATGAAGCCTGGCGCATCCAGCGCGAGCATTTCTACGACCCGGCTCTCCACGGCGTCGACGTGGCAGCGATGTCAAAGAAGTATGAACCCTACATCGCCAACCTCTCGTCGCGCCGCGACCTGAACTATGTCTTTGCCGACATGATGGGCGAAGTCACCGCCGGCCACCTCTTCGTCGGCGGTGGCGACACCCCCGACGTCAAACGCGTCCCCACCGGACTGCTCGGGGCCGACTACGAAGCCGCCAATGGCCGCTACCGCTTCCAGCGCATCTACAACGGCGAGAACTGGAACCCGCAAATGCGCGCCCCGCTCACCCAACCCGGCATCAACGTCAACGTCGGCGACTACCTCCTCGCGGTCAACGGCCGCAACGTCACCGCCGCCGACAACCTCTACCGCTTCTTCGAAGCCACATCCGGCAAGCAGACCGTCATCCGCGTCGGCCCGAATCCCAACGGCGACGGCGCGCGCGATGTCACCGTCGTCCCCATCCCCAACGAGTACGGTCTCCGTAACCTCGCCTGGATCGAAGACAACCGCCGCAAGGTCGATCAAATGACCAACGGACGGGTCGCTTACATCTACATGCCCAACACCGGCATGGGCGGATACACCAACTTCAACCGCTACTTCTTCGCCCAGGTCGGCAAGGACGCCGCTATCGTCGATGAACGCTTCAACGGTGGCGGATCACTGGCCACCGACATCATCGAAATGCTCACCCGCAAGCACCTCAGCAGCGTCGCCACCCGCAACGGCGAGGACGAACAGCAGCCCCAGGGCGCAATCTTCGGACCCAAGGTGATGTTGATCAACGAATTCGCCGGATCCGGCGGCGACGCCATGCCCTGGTATTTCCGCCGCGCCGGCGCGGGTAGGCTCATCGGAAAGCGCACCTGGGGCGGCCTGATCGGTCGAGCCGGCGCCCCGTCGCTGATGGACGAGGGCGTCGTCTCCGCGCCCAGTTCGGGCGTCTGGGACCCGGCCACGTCAAAGTGGATCGCTGAGAATGTCGGCGTCGAACCCGATGTCGAGATCGAAAACGAGCCAGATCAGGTCCGCCAAGGCAAAGACCCGCAACTGGAAAAGGCAGTGGAACTCATCCTGGCTGAACTGGCGAAGAACCCGCCGGCCAAAGCCAAACGCCCCGCTTACCCCAACTACCAGAAACCCGGTGGAGCCCCCGGCCCCGACACGGCCAACTCCACCCGCCGCTAATCCCCAACAGAGGCCGCGAACGAAGAGAGCGGGTTTCAGCCGCATTCTCGACAGAGTGCCCATGTGCCATTGGCCCGTGAGGGCCCACCAAAGACTCGCCGCAGCAAGGAACCGCGAACGAAGAGAGCGGGTTGCCGGTGAGAGCGGGTTGTCGGTGAGAGCGGGTTGTCGGTGAGAGCGGGTTGCCGGTCTCATTTAAGTGGCCAGGAAGCCGTTCGCAGCGAGGCAAATCTCGCTCCGCTGGGACCCAACGCGCCGCCTCCCCCAGGCATCACAATAACGGATATGAAAGCCATAGCCGACGTTTGCGTCATCCCGATCGGCATCGGGACCTCGGTGTCGAAGGAAGTCACCGCCTGTGAGCGCATCTTCGCCGAAGCCGGACTGAATGCCCGCCTCCACGCCTACGGCACAAACGTCGAAGGCGAGTGGGACGACGTCATGGCCGCCATCAAGCGCTGCCACGAAGTGCTGCACTCGATGGGAGTGGTCCGTATCTCGACCAACATCCGCATCGGAACCCGCACCGACCGCGACCAGACCATGGACGACAAGATCCGCAGCGTCCGGCAGAAACTGGGCGCCTGATTCTGACCGGGGAGGACGGCCCGCGATCCCTGTAGAATCTTTGCATGCGGTCCTTTTCTCTGCTCATTCTTCTCGCCCTCGCGGCGCCCGCCCAGACCCCGCCTCGCGCCGAACACCCCAACCCTCAGTTCATGCGCCCCCAGTGGGCCACGCTGAACGGCCAATGGGAGTTTGACTTCGACGACAACGACCTGGGATTGAAGGAGAATTGGGCTGACCCGGCCCGCAAGTTCACGAGGAAGATCACTGTCCCTTACGCCTTCGAAACCAAACTGAGCGGCATCGGCGACACGTCGTTCCACCCCGTGGTTTGGTACCGCCGCGCGCTCGCCGTTCCGGCCGATTGGAAGGCTAGGCGCGTCCTGCTGTGCTTTGGCGCGGTGGACTATCACGCCACCGTTTGGGTCAACGGCCGTTACTCCGGCGAACATGAAGGCGGCGGGACGCCTTTCAAACTCGACGTCACCGGACTGCTCAAACCGTCGGGCAACACCATCACCGTCCGCGCCTTCGACCCGCCCACCGACCGCTCCATCCCCCGCGGCAAACAGTATTGGGAGCCGAAGTCCCGTAGCATCTTCTACACCCGCACCAGCGGCATCTGGCAGCCCGTTTGGATCGAAGCCGCCGGAGAGAGCTATCTGGACTTCTTCCGCGTCGAAACCCGCCTCGACGGTACAGTCAGAGTCGAAGCCCGTCTGGCGCAGGCGTCCAAGGATCTGACGCTGGCGCTGACCGCGAAGGGCGACGGCAAGACGGTCGCCACGGCTTCCTCCACGGGTGTCGTTGACGGCAAGTATCTGGATGCCGCGCTGGCAATCCGCAATCCGCGGCTGTGGTCGGTGGACCGTCCGGCGTTGTACGACCTGACGGTGGAGGTGAGGAACGGCGACGTGGTTGTCGACCGCGTCGAGTCGTATTTCGGCGTCCGCGAAGTCTCGATCGAAAACGGCCGTGTCTGCATCAACCACCGCCCTGTCTATCTGAAGTTCCTGCTCGATCAGGGCTATTGGCCCGAGTCGCTGCTGACGCCGCCCACCGACGAGGCGATTCAATACGACATCCGCCTGTCGAAGGAGATGGGTTTCAATGGAGCGCGCAAGCACCAGAAGATCGAGGATCCGCGGTTCCACTACTGGGCCGACAAGATGGGCTTCCTCGTATCCGGCGAGATCGCCAACGCCTATCTCTACGACGAGCAGTACGCCATGCGCTTCAACCGCGAGTGGACGGAGGCCGTGCTGCGGGACATCAACCACCCGTCGGTCATCATTTGGAACGCCATCAACGAAAGCTGGGGCGTGCCGAACCTGCGGGATTCAAGGCAGCAGGCGCACCTGCGCTCCCTCTACCACCTGACGAAGTCGCTCGATCCGACCCGCCTGTTTATCGACAACGAAGGTTGGGAGCACACTGAAACCACCGACATCTACGCCGTGCACGACTACTCGCCCAGCTACGAGCAACTCAAAGCGCGCTGGGGCAAAATCGAGGCCGGCAAACCGGGCCAGATCCTGCCTTACAATGGTCGGCCCTATGCCATCCCCGGTATTCCGTTCAACGGTACGCCGCTCTATCTCTCCGAGTTCGGCGGGATCGCCTACATCCTGCCGGGTGCGCAGAATGTGCCCGAGGCGGCTTGGGGCTATTCAGGCGTCGAGAAGACGGCTGAGGCGGCGCTTGCCCGGCTGGAAGGCCAGTACAAGGCCATCGCCGAACTGCCGTTCATCGGGATCTGCTACACCCAGACCACCGATGTCGAGCAGGAGATCAACGGCATGATGACCTACGACCGCAAGCCGAAGTTCGACGTGAAGAAGGTCAAGGCGTTGAACGGCATGTTGCGCTGAGGCCAGCGCGCCGGAGAATGCTATTTTCCGCTTTCTGGCGGAACGGCCGGTGGTGCCTGATTGCGTTGTCTGCCTATCAATTCCGAGACGGTGACGAACTCGTAGCCCTGATCGAGCCAGATAGGCAGGAGCCTGCGGACAGACTCGACTGTCGCGCTGATGTCCGGACGCATCGCGAGCTCCCTGCCATCGTGGAAACAGAGGATCGCGCCGGGCTTGGCCGACTTCAGCATCCGGTCCACGATTGCGTCCGCCGAAAGCACCCAGTCCCTCGATATCGATGTCCACACGACGCCCATCAGCCCAAGCTTTCGTTGCGCCTGCGCCAGGCCGGCCCAGCGTACGCCGAACGGAGCCCGGAACAACGCTGGCCGCACGCCCGTCGCCTCTTCGATGCTGGCCTGCGCACGCGCGAGTTGATCGTGGATGAACTTGGCGGAGTGAAGGTACAGAGCTTGGTGCGTGTCGCCGTGGTTGCCGATCTCGTGGCCGCGCCGGGCGACTTCAGCCGCTTCGCTTCTCAGCCGGCGGGAATGGAAGCCGCACTGGAAAAACGTAGCCTTCACACCGAACTCATCGAGAACGTCGAGCAGATCGCGGGTCGATTCGCTGGGACCGTCATCGAAGGTCAGAGCCATCGCCCTCCTGGTTTTCGGCCCTTTCCAGACCGACGGGCCGAACATCGTCGACGACCGGCCTCTCGCCCCCCAGGCAAGGACACCGCAGGCCACGCCAACGCCTAGCAGTGTTTCTAGCACCATGCCGCGAATTCTAGCATGTCGCAATATCCACGGTTCACCCAAATGGATTAAGGACGCACTGGCCAAGCCAGGTCATGAGGCGCGGGCGACCACGTCAGCGACCAAAAAAAAGAGGCCGGATACTGGTCAGGTATCCGGCCTGTCAGGAGTTTCGCATGATGCTCGGAGGGGCATCGTGCGTCTTCGGAGGAGTTTGTGTGAGCTGTGAGTCTTCTTGTCTTTGCTATGTCATCCTCGGTCCGCATATCGGCCGCTGACGGAGGGCCATTAGCTTAAAAGTCCACCGTGGCCCAACCCGGCGATCTCCCAGCCCGAAACGCGGTATTTGGCGAGCAGGGGAGGCAAGATCAGGTCGAGAACATTGGCCTTCGCGGAGCGGAAGCAGCCCGGCGAAGAGAGTACTGGTGTATTGTCGCTGTAGCCGAGCAGGGTCAGAACGCCTGGTTCGACTGGCGCGAGGAACTTTTCGAGATGGCAGCCGACACGAGCCATTGCGCGCCCGACTGCATCCTCGGGACCGGCAGGGGCGGTGGTCGAGGCGATCAGGACAGCCGAGGGGCGTGCCTTGAGCAGGTGTTCGAGGCCCTTGCTTACGCGTTCTTCGTCCTCCGTGACGGCCAGACTGAACCGCGGCGAGATGCCGAACGTCTCGAGCCTCTGCCGGACGATGCCTTCGAAAAACTGGCGGGCCCGGTCGCCCGACTGAGGATCGCTGTAAAGAACGGCGACCGAGGGCGATTGCAGCGGCCTGGCCTGGAGCAGCGGACCGCGCTCGGCGAGGATCGAGAGGACGGCCTCCAACTGTTCCCCAGGGACGGCGAAGGGTGCGCTTTTCACCGTCGCGGCGCGCTCTCCGGCCTTCAGATACTGGAAGTTGCGGGCAGTGGCGATGACAATCGAAGCGGTGCAGTTGATCTGACGCAACAGATCGTCGTCGACCAGGGCGCAGCAATCCTCGGTCACAATCAAGTTGGCCCGGCCGCCTGGGGCGGGACGGATTTCGATGCTGCCGCAGGCGATCAACTCGGCGACACGGAGCACAGCCTCTTCCTCGGAGACCTCGCCCTCTTCGAGCGCGGTCACCCAGACTTTTTCCATCCCCTCGGTGGACAGGAGCGAGACGTCGTCATTACTGATCACATGGCCCTTGGGCAGGAGTTTCCTGCCTCCTGGCCTGAAGATGGTGCAACAGAGGATCCGGCCGGCCGACTGCTTCACCTCGATAGTTTGTGCACGCATCGCAAAAGCCCCCCAACGGAGTTTTCTTCTCTCGGGCCATCCGGTTGCCGGAAAACCCGTTCACTGGCTATAGTGCAAGGCCGGGGCGATTCTTCTCTGCCGGCGTGCGTGATGACGTCAGGGAAACGAGAATTAATGATTGGACAGCGCCGGCAGTTGAATCAGGGAGGGGGACGGAGCGCCGATCCGGTCGAGGCTGGCGCCGGGCTTGAGCGCTCTCACGACGGCGATTTCGTCACATGCCTGGAACTTCGGGCAACGCAGGCAGTCCTTCCAGGCTTTCAGAGGGAGTTCCTCGCGAGGCGTTTCGCGATAGCCCATCTTGGCGAAGAAGCCGGGGACATAGGTGAAGGCGAAGATGATGTCGAGGTCGAAGGCGCGCGCCTCGGCGTCGATGGCGTCCATCAACATGCGGCCCGCGCCGCTTCCCTTGAGGTTGGGGAGGACGGCGAGGGAACGGACTTCGGCCACGGTGGGTCCATAGAAATGGAGCGCCGCACAGCCCAGGATCGTGCCGTCCTTCTCCAGGACGGTGAAGTCCCTGACGCCTTCGGACAGCTCAAACTCGTTGCGCGGCAGCATGATGCCGTCCCTGGCGTAGCCGTTGATCAAGGCCAGCATCGCCGGGATGTCCTTCATGGTAGCCTTGCGCGCTTTCATGCTACCCCTTGTAGATCCTGGTTCCGGCGGGCTGGCCGGCGGCGAGAGTGTCGAGAACGCTTTCCGCCGCGCCGGGCGCGATGATGACCTCGCCGGCGCCGCGATCGAGAGCGTCGCAGGCGGCATCGAGTTTGGCCTGCATGCCGCCGGTGGCCACGCCGTCGCGAATCAGGGCCTGGGCCTCGGAGGAGCTGAGACTGGTCAGCGTCGAGCCATCCGCGCCGCGGACTCCGTCCACGTCAGTCAGAAAGAACAGCTTCTCCGCGCCCCAGCCAGCAGCGCAAGCAACGGCCATCTGGTCGGCGTTGACGTTGTAGATCGCGCCCAAACGGTCGCCCGCCACGCAGGCGACAACCGGCAGGAACCCGGCCGAGCAGAGCGCGTCCAGCAGGGCGGGATTCACCTTCGAGATCCGGCCGACCTGGCCGAGTTCCGGGTTCAGTTGCACGGCTTCGGCCAAGGCGGCGTCGATCCCGCTGATGCCGACAGCCTGCGCTCCGGCTGCGACCAGGGCCGAGACGAGGGACTTGTTGACCGAGCCGGTGAAGACCTTCAGTAGAGCATCGACGACTTCGGGTGTCGTCACGCGCAGACCGCCGACGAATCGGCTCTCGACTCCGCGGTCGGTAAGGAATCTGGTCATCTGCTTGCCGCCGCCATGGACGACGGCCACCTGCCCGGACGCGGCGTGCAGGCGGGCGATCTGGGCGGCGAGGCGCGATTTCGAATCCGCGTCGTCGAGCAGGGTGCCGCCGAGTTTGACCAGGATCTTCACAGCAGGCCAGCCGTTTCCGCAAAGCCGAACATGAGATTCATGTTCTGCACGGCCTGGCCGGCCGCGCCTTTGACCAGATTGTCGATGGCGGCGACGACGACTCCCCGGCCTGTCGCGGAGTCGAACCTGAAGCCAATGTCGCAGAAGTTGGTCCGCTGAACGCCCTTCAGGTCAGGCATCGTCCCGTGCGGGTAGAGGCGGACGAAGGGTTCGTCGCGGTAGGCGGACATATACATCTGGGCGAGTTCGGCGGGGTCCTTCAAGCGGGGCGCGCGGAAATAGACTGTTTCGAGGATGCCGCGGTCGCAGGGGATCAAGTGTGCCGTGAATGAAAATTCAGATTCTTCGAGGCCGGAGACCATCAGAACTTCGGGTATATGGCGGTGGTCGAGGATCGAGTAGGCGGAGAAGTTCTCCGCCACCTCGCAGAAGCTGGTCTTGAGGCTGGGCTTGCGACCGGCTCCACTGACGCCGCTTTTGGCGTCGCAGACGATTCCGGCCGTACGATCAAACGAACCTGACAGGACGAGCGGACGGATGGCTAGATTGGCCGCGGTCGGGTAACAGCCTGGATTTGAAAGGAGTTGCGCCGATGGGATCAGCTTGCGGTTGACCTCAGGCAAGCCGTAAACGGCCTTTTCGAGCCAGGCGGCGGCGGTGTGGCTTTCCTTGTACCAGCGGGCGTAGTTCTCGACGGTCTTGAGGCGGAATGCGCCGCTGAGGTCGATTACCTTGATGCCGCGGTCGAGCAACGGCGGGGCGAGGTCCATCGAGACTTCGGGCGGCGTGGCCAGGAAAACCACTTGGATGTGCGAGGCGGCGACGGCTTCGATGTTGGCGCCGATCCGCTCCGGTCCAGTGAATCCAATGGGTTGGGGGCGTTCGGTGGAGTCCTGCCGGTGCTCGAGCAGGACGGGAGTGACTGAAGGGTGGCGCGAGAGGATCTGGACAAGCTCCACGCCGCTGTAGCCTCGAAAACCGACAATTCCTGCTATGACGTTCATTGCTGGTCCCTGTTGTCGATGCGATATTTATGCATCGTTATGTATAAATATACCATATGGGCGCGCTAGCCGATCGGGGACGGATAGGCTGAGGGGGTCGGGGCTTGAGTGCTGGAAGGTCATGGGCGACGAGACGGGCCGCGGGGAGACAGCTTATGGTCAGGCGCACCACTACAGGCGTACACGGCCACGGGAGCGCCTCGACACGATTGATTGTCGATGCGCTCCCGTGGGCTTACGCTCGAACTCGCGAAATTCTCGTGCCCAACTCGAAAATGTGAGACCGGCCATCGCGCCGGGACATGTCGCCACGCCGCGAACACGAGTGCCTGCGAAACACCCATGGATGCCCCATTCATGCATTAGCGCCGATGGCCTCCTGGCCTGTCATCCGGGCCTCTGTCCAGTTCAGCCTACGTAATCGCTCCCGGATGGAACGGCGCCAAGGCATTCGCCAAACCCCAATGCTCGGCCCATGTCTTCTTCCCACTCGCCACCTCCAGTACGAACCGGAACATCTCCCACCCCACCGACTCAATGCTCGACCCGCCGCTCGCAATCCGCCCGGCATCGATGTCAATCAGGTCCGGCCACTTCTCGGCCAGCGCCGTCCGCGAACTCACCTTCACCACCGGCGCCATCGCCAACCCGTACGGGGTCCCTTCGCCCGTCGTGAAGATGTGCAGATTCATCGACGCCAATTGCTGCGTGCCGCAGACGAAATCCGACGCCGGCGCCGCCGCGAAAACCAGGCCCTTCGCCGTCACCTTCTCGCCCTGCGCGGCGACGGCGCGGATCGCCGTCGTACCCGACTTCGCCACCGAACCCAGCGCCTTCTCGACGATGTTCGCCAGCCCGCCTCGCTTGTTGCCTGGAGTCGTGTTCGCGCTGCGGTCCGCGCCAAGCCGCGCCAGATAGGCGTCATACCATCGCATCTCGTCGATGAACCGCCGGGCCACTTCCACCGTCGCGCAGCGCGGGGTCAACAGGTGCACGGCGTCTCTCACCTCCGTGACTTCCGAGAACATCACCGTGGCGCCGGCTCGCACCAGCAGGTCGGCCGCAAAGCCCACGGCCGGGTTCGCCGTCACTCCGGAAAAAGCGTCGCTGCCGCCGCATTGGAGTCCGGCGATCAGATCGCTTGCCGGACGCCTCACGCGCCTCCGCCGGTCCAACTCGGCGAGCCGCTTCCCGGCGGCTTCGCAGATTGCCGACACCATCGCGCCAAAGCCCGCCCTGTCTTGCATCCGGATGACATCCGGCGCTGGATCGAGCACCGTCAGGCCCGTGCCCGGCGGCGCGTCCAGCCTAGCCGGCTGCATCTTTTCGCAGCCCAGGCTGATCACAAGCGCACGCCCGCCGATGTTGGCATGGCGGCTCAGATGGGCGATCGTCCGGATTGGGATCTCCGCCCCAGGCGCATCGATGGCCACGCCACAGCCGAAGTTGTGCGTCAGCGCCACGACGCCATCCACGTTCGGAAACCTGGGCAAGATCTCCTGCCTGACCCGCTGCACGGCATATTCAACCGTCGGGGCCACGCACTGGACTGTTGTTGTGATGCCCAGCAGGTTGCGCGTGCCAACGCTGCCATCGCTGTTGACGTACCCATCGAATCCATAGCCATCAAGCGGAAGCGGATCCGGAGGGACTCTTGTCGCCAACTCCAGCCGGTCCAGTCCCGGCGGTTCCGGCATCGTGATGTCCTGCTCACGCAACCATCCGCCCGCTGCCACGGTGCGCCTGGCGTGGCCGATCACTTGGCCGTAACGAACTATGGCCTCGCCCTCACGAATCTCCGCCATAGCCAGCTTCTGCCCTTGCGGAGTCGCCTCCAGAACACTGGCGCCGTCTGTCATCCGTTCGCCGGGCTTGGCGCCCTCCGGTCGAACAGCGATCCCGACGTTATCCATCGCATGAACTTTCAGAGCAACGGGTGCAGTCATGACCAGACCATTATCCATCCAACGCGAGCGCGTTCCCCGTCATCCCATCCCCAAGTGGCGCAGGCCCCGGGCCTGCCGCATCGACACACATGTCGAGGCTAGGAGCGGTACCCTGCCCGACGGAGCCGCGCGCCGAAGAGAGCCCAAGTGGCCCCGCAGGGCCGCCTATCGCACTGAAAGTGCATCCCTTACGCGCAGGCCGCGAACGAAGAGATCTGGTTCCTACCCGCATTTTCGACAGAGTTCGCAGCATCGCCTTACCCCGCGAGCGCCCAACGAAGTTCTTCATGCATGACACCACCCCAACAGTGACCAAAGTCATTCTCTCCCGCCAAGCTTAGGTGTATCCTCAATCCGTGGCGTCCCCCAGGACGCCGGAAGGAGTATTTCCATAAATGAAACGACTATGGTGGAGTTTTGCGGCGGTCCTGGTCCTCTCGTTCTCGGTCCTTGGCTGGATCGGTACTCGCATCTACCAGGAAAAACCGCCCATCCCGTCTGCCGTCCTCACCACCGGCGGCGATCAGGTGATCCCGGCCGGATTGATCGAAAAGGGCCAGAACGTCTGGCAGTCGATGGGCGGCATGCAGGTCGGCTCCATCTGGGGTCACGGCAGCTATGTCGCGCCTGACTGGACAGCCGACTGGCTACACCGCGAACTCGTCTTCGTCCTGAATCGCTGGGCCCAGAGTGAACACCAGAAGCCCTACGATCAACTCGACGCCGAGCACAAAGCCGCCCTCCAGGGCCGCCTCACGTCGATGTATAAGACCAATAGCTACAATCCCGCAACCGGCGTCATCACCATCGATCCAGTCCGCGCCGAGGCCTACCGCGACAACGTCGCCTACTACACCGCCCTGTTCCGCGACGGCAAGCCCGAATACGCCATCCCCTCCGGCGCAGTCCCCAATGCTGAACGCGCCAGCGCCCTCGCTTCATTCGTCTGGTGGACCGCATGGTCCACCTCGACCAACCGTCCCAACGACGATGTCACCTATACCGGCAACTGGCCGCATGAACCTCTCATCGGCAACCGCCCGACCGGCGAAAGCGTCATCTGGACCGGCGTCAGCATCATCATGTTGCTGGGTGGCATCAGCGCCATGATCTGGTGGTTCGCCTCCAAAAAGGACGAAGGCGAGCCCGCCTCGGCCCCCGCCTCCGACCCTCTCGGCAATTGGCGCGCCACCGCCAGCCAACTCGGCACCCTTAAGTACTTCTGGGTCGTCGCCGCGCTCATCCTCGTCCAGATCACCGTAGGCATCATCACCGCCCATTACGGCGTCGAGGGGGACGGCTTCTATGGCATCAAGCTCTCCGAGATCCTGCCCTATTCGGTCACCCGCACCTGGCACGTCCAACTCGGCATTTTCTGGATCGCCACGGCCTGGCTCGCCGCCGGACTGTTTATCGGGCCGCTGGTGAGCGGCAAGGAGCCGAAGTTCCAGAGCCTTCTCGTCAACGTCCTGTTCGGCGCGCTGCTGCTGATCGTCGCCGGATCGCTCACTGGCGAGTGGATGAGCATCATGAACAAGATGAGCGACTCGCAGTCGTTCTATTGGGGCCACCAGGGCTATGAATATGTCGACTTGGGCCGCGCCTGGCAACTGCTGCTCTTTGCCGGACTCCTCATCTGGCTCTTCCTCGTCGTCAGGGCCGTCCGCCCCGCCCTCTCGGACCCGCCCCTTTCCAAGCGTGGTGAACAGAAACCGCTCCTCGCCCTGTTCCTTATGTCCAGCGCCGCCATCGGACTCTTTTACGGCGCAGGCCTGACCTGGGGTCACCACACCCACATATCGATCGTTGAATACTGGCGCTGGTGGGTTGTCCACCTCTGGGTCGAAGGTTTCTTCGAGGTCTTTGCCACCACCGTCATTGCCTTCTTCTTCATGAGCCTGGGCCTCATTCGCCCCCGCCTCGCCGCTCAGGGCGCTTTGCTCTCGGCGACCATCTATCTCGCTGGCGGCATCATCGGAACCTGCCACCACCTCTACTGGTCCGGCACACCCATGGTCGCCTTGGCCTGGGGCTCGGTCTTCAGCGCTTTGGAAGTGGTCCCGCTCACCCTGGTCGCTTACGCCGCCATCGACGATCTGCGCCGCGGCCGCTCCGCCCCCTGGGCCGCCCGGTACAAGTGGCCGATCTACTTCTTCGTCGCCGTCGCTTTCTGGAACATGGTGGGCGCCGGCCTGTTCGGCTTCATGATCAACCCGCCGATCGCCCTCTACTATATGCAGGGGCTAAACACTACCCCGCTCCACGGCCACGCCGCCCTGTTTGGCGTCTACGGCATGTTGGGCATCGGCCTGATGCTGGTCTGCCTCAGGGCGTTGAACCCCGATCAGCACTGGCGCGAGGGCTGGCTCAAGTTCTCCTTCTGGTCGATGAATATCGGCCTGCTGGCGATGTGCCTCCTCAGCCTGCTCCCGGTCGGCCTGATGCAGACCTGGGCCAGCGTCGATCAGGGTTACTGGTACGCCCGCAGCGGCGAGTTCATGCAGCAACCCGTCATGCAGACCCTGCGCTGGCTGCGAGTCCCGGGCGACACCCTGTTCGCCATCGGAGCCGTCGTCCTGGTAGCCTTCGTCTTCACAATCCGCCCACGCAAGAGCGCCGGCTAACCCGGTGGGGCGGGCTTCAGCCTGCGAAGGGCTTCAGCCCGCCCCCCAAAACCGCAACCGTTCTTTCTCCGCCAACCCGCCCCCCGGTTTGACACTGGTTCCCTATCATCCCTACAATTCGGAAGGTGGGTTCGTGTGCGCGGCACTGAGAAACTCTGTGTGCGCTTCTGGACCCAAACCGGCATTTCCGGCGTCTAATCCCAAGGAGTTGATCCCATGCCCCTGCGGCCATTACATGACCGTGTGCTCGTCAAGCGTATCGAGGAAACCGAAACCGTCGTGGGCGGAATCTACATCCCTGACACGGCGAAAGAGAAGCCCCAGCAAGGCGAGGTGATCGCGGCCGGCATCGGCAAGCTGCTGAAGAACGGATCGCGCGCATCAATGGATGTGAAGGCCGCCGACAAAGTCCTGTTCGGGAAATACGCGGGCTCGGAAGCCAGGATTGACAACCAGGACTACCTGATCCTCAGGGAAGACGAAATCCTGGCCATCCTCGGCTAGACCAGCCGAGAGTTTGAAGTAGAACGGAGATCGATGATGAGAAACAAACTGATGCGGCCCTTCCTGCTCGCCGCGGCCATGCTGGTCGCCACCGGCGCCGCCAATGCGCAGATCAAGGTTGGGGTCGTGGACCTTCAGAAGGTTCTTTCTGGGACCGCCGAATTCAAGCAGGCCGAGGCCGACTTGAAGGCCCGCTTCGGGCCCGACCAGGACAAACTGGCCGCCACGGAAAAGGAACTGGCCAAGCTGCAGCAGGACTACGAAACCAACCAGTCCAAGTACACCGAAGCCGCCTTGGCTGATCTCGCCGCCCGGATCCAGATCCGGCAGCGCCAGTACCAGCGCAACGCTCAGGCCCTCCAGGACGAAGTTACCCGCGACCGCCAGGACACCCTCAGCCGCCTTGGCCAGCGTCTCCAGGAGATCGTGAAGAAGGTTGCTGAAGCCCAGGCGCTCGACCTGGTGGTGGACGCTCAGTCCACCCTCTACACCAAACCGGCGTTCGACATTTCGGCCGCTGTCACCACTGCCTATGACGCAGCCTATCCCGTAAAGAAGTAGATTCGGAGGCCTCCATGGCCGGCTTCTTTGAACAGTACGAAACCGAGAGCAACTGGCGCGAAAGAGCCGTCAAGTGGTTCTTCCTGGCGATCCTCATTCTCCTGGTCCTATGGGGCCTGGACTGGACGCTCGGCAGACTCGGTAAGGATAACCTGAGCGACTTCCGCGCCCAGTGGCGAGCCCGATCATTCTATGGCGCCCTCGAAGAAAAGCGTTACGAAGACGCCTACCGCATGTGGGGCTGCGACAAGGTCAACCCCTGCCGCGACTACGCCTACGACAAGTTCATCGAGGACTGGGGCCCGAACAGCCCCAACGCCGCCGCCCCCCAGGCCAAGAAACTCGTCGTCCGCCACTGCGACAGCGGAATCGTCCGAACCGATCTTCTCCCCAACAAGGAGATGATCCACCTCTACGTCAACCGGGACGACCTGAACCTGAGCTTCGCCCCATGGGGCGATTCCTGCTCCGCGCCTTCGATCCCGGTCCCGTAGCCCGACGGCCCAGCTACCCCTGGAAGTGCCGCGAGATCGTTCCGTCGACTGGTTCCATGCAGGCAAAGTAACCCCGGAATAGGACTTCGCGTTCCGGCCCGTCAAACACGGGCGCGAGCGTTTCGTGGACCCACTCGCGGATCTCTGCTTCGGGCGTTCCCTCACGCAGGGCCAAGGCCACGTTGGTCTCGGTCATCATGTAAGCGGCGTAGGCGCCGGGCGTCATTTGGATTCCGGTCTCGAAGTACTCATGGTCTTCCAGGCGGAATCCTGAATCGAGCCGTTCAAGAATCTCCGGGGTCAGCCTGGTCGCCTCCGATATCAGGACCGGATAGCGGGCGTGGAAGTGGCCGAACCATAGGTCCAACTCCTCGGAAGAGCGGAAACTCTTGCCGGGCGAGAAATCGTACACTACCAGAAATCCCCCCGGCGCAAGAACGCGCGCCGCCTCCGGGAAGAACCGGCCCAGGTTGACGTAGTTCAGCGATCCGGCGGCGGTGATCAGATCAAACGTATGGCTGCGGACCGGTAGCGCTTCGGCCGCTCCGGCGGCGAATCGTGCGCCAGGCGCGACGCCGGGTGCGAATCTCAGCATCGCCTCCACCGGTTCGATCCCCAGACAGAACTCCGAAACGGCCACGAGCGGTTTCGTCGATAGGCCCGCTCCGCAGCCGGCATCCAACACGCGGTGCGAATTGAGCCTATCGCCCAGCGTCTGTCTCACACGGTCGAGGACGAAGGCGTGCACCGGCGGCCGCGCCGTAGCGTACCCTTCAGCCATGCTGGAAGTTCCGAATGGGTTCACCCTTGCCCGCCTTGCGTCAAGATAGTCTTTATGCCCGTCTCACCATTGATCAACTATGAGTACGCATCGGTCGAGGTGCGCGAGGTCTTTAACGACATTATGCAAACGCGCAAGGTGGACCGCGTCAACAACTTCTGGATGGCGCTGGCCAACCACCCGCCAACGCTCAAGCGCATCTGGGCGCAGGTAAAGGAAGTGATGACTTCCGGCGCGCTCGACCCGCTGGTCAAAGAGATGATCTACATCGCCGTCAGCGCGACCAACGGTTGCGAGTATTGCTCCTACTCCCACACCGCCTCGGCCCGCGCCAAGGGCATGACCGAGGAGATGCTGGGCGAACTGCTCGCCGTCGCCGCCCTGGCCAATGAGACCAACCGCCTCGCCAACGGCTACCGCGTGCCCGTTGACGAGGCATTTCTGAGTCCGGCGGGCTAGGCGCTAGCCCTTCATCTGCTGGGCAAGGTAGTTCGGCAGGCCCATCTGGCTGATCATGTCGAGCTGGGCTTCGAGGAAGTCCACGTGCTGTTCCTCGTCCATGGTCATGCGCTCGAAGATCTCCCGGGTTCCGTTGTCGCCGGCTTCGACGCAGACCCTGACGGCATTGTTGTATTCGGCGACGGCTTCCATCTCGGCGGCCAGGTCGTTTTCGATCTGGGTTTTGACGTCGTTGCCGATCTTCGGGTCCAGCTTGATGTGGACATTGGGAACGCCATCGAGGTACAGGATGCGTTCGATCAGGCCTTCGGCGTGCTTCATCTCGTCGATCGCCTGTTTCTTGATCATGCCGCCGTAGCGCTGATAGCCCCAGTTGGTCAGCATCTCGGCGTGGACCATGTACTGCATGATCGCCATCAGCTCGTTGCTCAGCGCCGCGTTCAGTTCGGCGAGGACTTTCTCGTTGCCCTTCATGTATAGCTCCTTATGCTCTATCGTAGCCTGATCGTGTTGCTACAATCCCAGGCATGACGCGCCTTGCCTTCCTGATGCTCCAGGCTGCCGTGTTGTTGCAGGCCCAGCCGCCGCGGGGGTATTCGATTCCGTTGATCGATCTGTCGGCCGAGACGGCCCGCCAGGTGGTCGTTGATCGTGAGCCCGGCCAGTATCTCGGCCATCCGGCAACCGCGCTGCTAGAGCAGTTTCAGACTTAACGTAGACTGACGATTTGCGTAGGGCGGGTCCCCTGACCCGCGCGCGACCCCCTGGTCGCGCCAAATGCCCGGCCAGGGGGCCGGGCAGCGGACGAGGGCGTCCGCCCTACTTCGGTACACGAAAACTGTGAAACTGGTCTAACCGGCAATAAAACGATACTGATCGTCTACAGTTGGACGCGAAGGCAAAAACCAAACGTTGACGCGATATGATAGCGGCGTCATGCTGTCACGCCGCTCACTTTTCTCGATCCTTGGCGCTTCTCCGCTGATGGCCCAGTCGCGCACGGCCGGGTTGCCGAATGTCGGATTGAAGGCAGAGACGGGGCCGCCGAGGTCGGAGTGCGGCGTGGGTGCGTTGATGCCTTGGGCGGATGTGCTTTGGGCGGTGACCTACAACTCGCACATGAAGCCGACGGGCGAGGGGCTGGGCCTGTATGCCATCGACGATCAGCTCAACCCGAAATTGCAGCACCTGCACAACGGGACGCACGCCAACCGGCTGATCCACAAAGAGTCGAGCACATGTTTCATCGGGCCGTACGCCATTGATGCGAAGGGCAACTGGAAGTTCATCAAAGAGTTTGAGAATCACCGGCTTACGGCGACGATGCGGCATTTGAGCGATCCGGCGAACAGGGTCTACTTCCAGACGATGGAAGGGCTGCTGTTCGAGCTGGACGTGACGGACCTGAAGCCGCGGTTGATGTTCGACCTGATCAAAGAGGTGGGCCTGACCAAGAGGCCGCATTTCAAGGGCGCATTTACGGGGCAGGGGCGGGTGCTGGTGGCCAATAACGGGTTCTATGAATTCGGCGAGGATGGAGCCGGGTTGTATGAATGGGACGGGAAGAACCCGTGGAAGAAGTTGAGCGGCAAGCCGCATATGGATTGTGCGGGGCGGATGGACATGCACGAAGTAGTGTTCTGCACGGGGTGGGATGAGAGGTCGGTTTTGCTTTGGGCGCTGGTGAAGGGCGAGTGGCAGAAATATAGGTTGCCGAAGGCGAGTCATGCGTTCGAACATGCCTGGCAGACAGAGTGGATGCGAATCAGGGAGGTTGAAACACAGCATTTCCTGATGGACATTCATGGGTCGTTCTTCGAATTGCAGCCGATGGCGTTCGAGGGGCGGATCTGGGGGGTGAAGCCCATCTGCCAGCATTTGAGGATTATCCCGGACTATTGTGCTTTCCGGGGACTGCTTGCACTGGGCGGCAACCAGACGACGTCAAACAGGGACAACAACCCGGTCGCCGGGCAGCCGCAATCGGGGATCTGGTTCGGCAAGACCGACGATCTGTGGGCGTGGGGCAAGCCGCAGGGATGGGGCGGGGTTTGGCGCAAGACGGCGGTGAAGGCGGGCGAGGCGAGCGCGCCGTTCCTCATGACGGGGTATGACAAGAAGGTGCTTCACCTTGTCGCGGGGGCGGGCCAGGTGAAGGTGGAGGTGGATTTCCTGGGCAACGGGTCGTGGGAGACCTATGAAACCCTGCCGGGCGGCCGATATGTCCATCATGAGTTCCCGGCTGGGTTCTCGGCGCACTGGGTGAGGTTGACGCCAAGCGCCAACTGCGTGGCGACGGCGGAGTTCATGTACACCTGATTGGGTAAGGGTTGGCTCCGCGATGGTTTAGGATAATGATTTGAGGCTGATGGTCAAGTTCGGCTGTTGGCTGGCCCTGACGAGCGGGATTGCGCTGTATGCGCAGGGGCAGAGTGGTGAATTGCCACCCTCGAATTTGGATCCGCCGCCGCAATCGCAGCAGGCGCCGCCAAACGAACCAAGCCAGCAGAAGCCAGTCGAAGCACCGAAGTCGTCCATTTTCGACATGGTTGATCTGTCCGACCCAAAGTTCTACGCGAAGCTGGGGGTCCTGCTTGGCTCGCTCCTACTTGCCCGCAAGGCCTTCCGGCAGATGAAATCTCACTAATTAGGATCCAGCGGCGAACCCTGCTGCGAACGAATCTAGCTATCGATCACTAACATAAAATCGGCCCACTGTGGGGCGAAGTTACGGTTCGCCAACAGGCAGGAGCCCGGACTATTTTTCAGGACAGGTTCGGCTGTTGTGCCCCGGCTTATGGCAAACTGAACAGACGCGTCCGCCCGATTTGCGGTCACGGCGCCCAGATCCGGCCCGGCCACCCGATTCCACCAGATCATAATCGAAGCCGAGATCCCGCAGGGATGAGAGATGGGCTTCGACTGTCGCCAGTATTTCCTTCTTCGTGGCGTCCAGAAGAGTTTTTCTTTCGGCGTCGAGCTTCTTCAGCTTTTCGAGCGTGGCAGTTACGTCAGACATAAATCCACCCTATCAGGATCAAGCTCGCGCATCAACAACTTTGTGGACCACTCTTATTGACATTGGCAGGGGTTAGGAAACTTAAATTCGCCGCGCCTGAGCTTGGTCAGCCTGAGCAAACGGCAGTTGAGCTGTAGAGGGTTGTTGTATTGAGAATGCATTCTTCTTAACGAGCGCAGATCCGGACCCGCGAGGACGCCCGCCCTGGAGAGAGTTCGTTTGGCACTGTATTGATTCCAAGTGACTTAGCTTGCCTGCGGGGAGGCTCGCTCATCGGCCCCGTCCAAGTCCCCGCTCCTCACACGGGCAGATCCCAAGCCTTCAGCCAGTTCACCCTTCCCTTCGTCCTGAATGCCTCGATCGCCATAAAGCAGGCCATCGTGGAATAGTACGCCACTTCCTCATTGCAGACAGTCCGCTTCCGGGTTTTGATCCCCTCGATCCAATCCCTTAGGATGACCTCGGCCGATGGACCTCCTCCTTCGCCCTGTGCCGCGGCTGTCTTGGAGAACTTGGCATTCGGCCTGTACGTCCACGCCGTCTCACCCTCTCGCGCGTACCTCTCGATGAACGTGACTCCGCCCGTACCTCGCAACTCCACGCCAGCGCTAGTCCTCACACCCGGCGCCGACAGGCATTCCGCCGTGAAAGTGACCGTCAGCTTTTCCGGATACTCCAGGATGAAAGTGACCACATCCGGCGTATCCCGTCCGTCGTTGTAATAATGGACCCCGCCGCCGGCAACGCACGACGCCGGCGCCTTCAAGCCCAACATGTGGTGAGCCGAATCCACCACGTGAATCCCGATCCCCATGATCATCCCGCCGTCGTAGTGCAGCCATTTATAGGGGCTGAAGTAGACTCCGGGATCCCAGGCTATCTTTGGGCCGCGCCCCAGCCAGCGCTCCCAATCGAGGCCCTCCGGTTTTCGTTCAAAGCCCTTCGGAGCTTCCAGCACGTAGCCTGAATTCGACAGATACCAGGTCCGTGCAAAACCCGTCTTGCCCATCACCCCCGAATCGACGAAGCGCTCCTTGGTCTCGACAAACTGTCTCATCCCCCGGCCTTGGGTGCCCGCCTGCAGGATCCGTTTGTTCGCCCTGACGGCCTTCACGATGGCCTGTCCGTCGGCCGGCGTGTGGACCATCGGCTTCTCGACGTATACATCCTTGCCGGCGTTCAGCGCGTCCACCGCGGCGGGCGCATGCCAGTGGTCAGGCGTGGCCACAATGACGGCGTCGACGTCCTTGCGTTCGAGCATCGGGCGGTAGTCGTGGTACTTCTCGGCCTGAGCCCCGGTCAACTGCGAGGCCTGGTCGCGCCTTACGTCGTAAATGTCGCAGACGCCAGCGATTTCCACGCCGCCGATCCGCAGCAGTTCCTTCATCAGGTACTGCCCGCGGCCGCCCGTGCCGATCACGCCGATCCTGATACGATCGGCGGCCCCCAAAACGCGAGCGGCCGAGGCGGCCGTCATGACAAATGCTCTTCGAGATGGTTCGAACATGGATTCACTCTCCTGGCTGGAATCTCAGTTATCTTCCATCTCAATCCCAAACACAAGCCCCCGCCACGCGGGCAAGGGACATGTGCGGCGCGAGGGGCTGACGAGCCCTCTTCGTCGATGAACTCAACTGGACCTCGTCAATCAGCCGTAATTGACAGGGTTTTCGGCCAGCCAGTGCTCATCCCTTGCCGCTCCGATCCGCTTACCGGCCTCGCGGGCCATCGCTCCGGTGAGCGGCCGCGTCTTCCACGCGAAACTCCCGCCGAAGCCGACGGCGGCGCCGAGCAGGCCGCCTGCGATCACCCCGCGCACCGGTTTCCGGTCGTCGGCCAGTACACCAAAAATCGCGCCCGCCAGCGCGCCGATCGCCGCTGCCTGCCAGGACTCCTGCGCCGCCGCCGTCACCATGTCCGTTGTCTCAACCGACTCCAGCGAAGCCTTGCGCGCCTCATTGGCGCCTTCAATGCCTGATTCCACCAGATCCTTGCCATAGGCGAGATTCGATTTGATCCGTTCGGAAACGCTCATGCTGTGATGCTCCTCTCTGTATTGTAGAAAAATCGGACGACCCTCTCCGTAAACTCGCGCGACTGGCGCGGTTTGCGACCGGAGCGGTTCGCACAGGCCCATGCTTAGACGCAGTGGAAGCGAGTCAGCTACCATGGTCGGCATGAAGGCTACCCGGCGAGGTTGGATAGCTGGTTTGGGCGCATCTGCGCCGTTGATGAAGGCGCAGGGCAGGAAGGCTACGCCCTTGGATATCCAGGAGTTTCAACCGAAGAGCATGTTGGTGGTGGAAGAGCACACGGTAGAGCGGTCGCGCTACCCGGTGATCGATATCCACACCCACCTGACGTTCGGCGGCGGGCGGATCGAGAAGGTGTCGTTCGCGACTCCACCCGAAGAGATGTTGCAGGTGATGGACCGGCGCAACATCAAGACTCTGGTGAATCTCACGGGCGGCGTGGGGGAGGGCGTGAAGGCCTATGTCGATGCGTTGGACCGCGCGCATCCGGGCCGGTTCCTGACGTTTACGCAACCCGCCTACATGCAGATGAACGAGCCGGGCTACGCCAGGTCGCAGGCCGATCAGATCGTGGCGGCGCACAAGGCTGGCGCGCGCGGCTTGAAGGTCCTGAAGAATCTCGGACTCGTGGTGCGCGACGCGGCCGGCAAGCTGATCAAAGTGGACGACCCGCGATTCGACCCGATGTGGGAGGCCTGCGCGGCGCTGGGCATTCCGGTGGCGATCCACGTGTCGGATCCGGCGGCGTTCTTCCTGCCAACTGATAAGTACAACGAACGGTTCGAGGAGTTGAACAACCATCCCGACTGGTCGTTCCATGGCAAGGATTTTCCGTCGAACGAAGAGATCCTGGAGGCCCGCGACCGGGTGTTTGCGCGGCACCCAAAGACGCAGTTCATCGCCCTGCACGTCGGGCATTTCGCCGAGAACCTGGGCCACGTTTCAAAGTCGCTGGACCGGTTCCCGAATATGCATGTCGAACTGGCCGCGCGCGTCGGCGAACTGGGCCGGCAGCCGAGGGCGTCGAGGAAGTTCTTCGAGCGGTATCAGGACCGGATCATGTTCGGGACCGATGCAATTCCGAAGGGCTTTTCCACCCCGCAGCAGATCTTCGGCGATGAGTTGTACAAAATCTACTACCGCTTCCTCGAGACCGAGGACGAGTACTTCGACTACGCGCCCGCGCCGGTGCCGCCGCAGGGACGGTGGCGAATCTATGGCATCGGGTTGCCGGATTCGATCCTGAAGAAGGTCTATTACAACAACGCGGCGCGGATTTTGAAACTGCCTCCGCTGAAGGCGTAAACGGGACTATTCGGATTCGAGAGCCTTGCGCGCTTCGGCGAGGGCGCTTTTCTGTTCGTCGCCGACCTCGGGATAGGCGAGTTTCAACGACTTCAACTTCTGATTGATCACGGCCGCGACGGCCAAGCGCGCGAACCACTTATTGTCGGCGGGGATGACGTGCCAGGGGGCGTGTTTGGTGCTGGTGTGCCGGATGGCGTCCTCATAGGTGGCCATGTACTCGTCCCAATGGCCGCGCTCCTTGGCGTCGGCGAGGGAGAACTTCCAGTTCTTTTCGGGCTGATCGATGCGGTCGAGAAACCGGCGTTTCTGCTCGTCCTTCGAAACGTTGAGGAAGAGCTTGACGACCTCGACGCCGTTCTGGACGAGGTAGCGTTCAAAGTTGTTGATCTCGTCGAAGCGGTGCTTCCAGATCTTGCCGTTCTTGTATTGGGCGGGGAGTTTCTGCTTCTGGAGAATCTCGGGGTGGACGCGGACGACGAGAACCTCCTCGTAGTAGCTGCGGTTGAAGATGCCGATGCGGCCGCGTTCGGGCAGGGATTTCATGCAGCGCCAGAGGTAGTCGTGATCGAGTTCCTCGGCTGAAGGAGCCTTGAAGGCGAAGACCTGGCAGCCCTGGGGGTTGAGACCGCTCATGACGTGCTTGATAGCACCGTCCTTGCCGGCGGCGTCCATGGCCTGGATGATGACGAGCAGGGCGTGGGTGTCCTGGGCGTAGAGTTTGTCCTGGAGTTCGGCGAGGGTGGCGACGCCGGACGCGAGCAGTTCTTCGGCCCGGTCCTTGTCGAGGCCCTTCGGGGTCCAATCGGGCGGGAAGTCCTTTGTGAGGGAGAGTTTCTTGCCTCCGGACGGGACGGTAAGGCGGTCAACGAGCGCACTCGTTTTGAGTTTCAACGGGGGTCCTCCTGTGTCTACATACGATAGACCCGGGCGGGGCGGAGGGCAAGGGCGCCTGAGAACAGAAAAAGGGCAGGTCCGAGGACCTGCCCTTTCGTGTTGAACCGGGAGAACCGGGAACTTACTTCTCGTCCGTCGGAATCCGCATGCCGTAGAAGCTACGGTAGACGAAGACCAGCGAGATGACGAAGAAGATGGCCGAGAGGATGTGGGGCAGCGTCGTACCCTGTTCGGCGCGCATGGAGACGGCGAGCTCGACGGCGAGCAGGCCGAACAGCGTGGTGAACTTGATGATCGGGTTCAGCGCGACCGAAGAGGTGTCCTTGTAAGGATCGCCCACGGTATCGCCGATCACGCAGGCCGCGTGCAGTTCCGTGCCCTTGGCCTTCATTTCGGTTTCGACGATCTTCTTGGCGTTATCCCATGCGCCGCCGGCATTGGCCATGAAGATGGCCTGATACAAGCCGAACAGGGCGATGGAGATCAGGTAGCCGATGAAGAAGTACTCTTCAAAGAACGAAAAGGCGAGGGTCGAGAAGAAGACGACCAGGAAGATGTTGAACATGCCCTTCTGCGCATACTGCGTACAGATCTCAACCACCTTCTTGGAGTCGGATTCGCTGGCCTTGGTGGCCCCGTCGTCGAGCTTGATGTTGGCCTTGATGAATTCGACAGCGCGGTAAGCGCCGGTCGAAACGGCCTGGATGGAAGCGCCGGTGAACCAATAGATGACCGCGCCGCCCATCATCAGACCCAGCAGGAACGGCGGGTGGAGGATGGAAAGGTTGGCCAGCAGTTCGGGCTTCAGGCCCTGGGTGAGCGCCATGATGATGGCAAAGATCATGGTCGTTGCGCCGACCACGGCGGTGCCGATGAGAACGGGCTTGGCGGTGGCCTTGAAGGTGTTGCCCGCGCCGTCGTTCTCTTCCAGGTTGTCCTTACCCTTTTCGAAGTCGGGCGTGAAGCCGAAGTCCCGCTTGATCTCAGCTTCGATTCCGGGCATCTGTTCGATGGTAGAGAGTTCAAAGACGGACTGGGCGTTGTCGGTGACCGGGCCGTAAGAGTCGACGGCGATGGTCACGGGACCCATGCCGAGGAAGCCGAAGGCGACCAGGCCGAAGGCGAAGACCGCTTGCGCCAGCATCAGGGCGGAGAGGCCCATGCCAGAGAAGAAGTAGGCGATGGACATGAGGAGAATCATGGCCAGGCCGAGCCAGTAAGCCGAGAAGTTGCCCGCGACAAGTCCGGAGAGGATGTTGAGGCTGGCGCCGCCTTCCTTGGAGGCGGTGACGACCTCGCGGACGTGGCGGGAATTGACCGAGGTGAAGACCTTGACGAATTCGGGGATCACCGCGCCGGCCAGGGTGCCGCATGTGATGATGCTGGCCAATTTCCACCACTGGCTGGTATCGCCGCCGAGTGACGGGATGGTGAAGTAGCTGACGATGTAGGTGGCGATGATGGAGATGATCGAGGTGAGCCAGACCAGGCTGGTGAGGGGCTTCTCGAAGTCCATTTTCTCGGAGTTGCCGTACTTGGCTTTGGCGATGGCTTCATTGATGAAGTAGCTTGCGCCGGAGGCGACCACCATCATGATGCGCATGACGAAGATCCAGACCAGGAGTTGAACCTGGACGATCGGATCCTTCACGGCGAGCATGATGAAGACGATCAGCGCGACGCCGGTGACGCCGTAGGTTTCGAAACCGTCGGCCGAGGGTCCAACCGAATCGCCGGCGTTGTCGCCAGTGCAGTCGGCGATGACGCCAGGGTTGCGGGCATCGTCTTCCTTGATCTTGAAGACGATCTTCATCAGGTCTGCGCCGATGTCGGCGATCTTGGTGAAGATGCCGCCGGCCACGCGCAGGGCGGCCGCGCCGAGCGACTCGCCGATGGCGAAGCCGATGAAGCAGGGGCCGGCGTAGTCGCGCGGAACGAACAGCAGAATGATGAGCATCAGGACCAGCTCGACCGAGATCAGCATCATGCCGATGCTCATGCCGGCCTGTAGCGGAATCGCGTAGCACGGGAAGGCCTTGCCGGTGAGGCTGGCGAATGCGCAGCGCGAGTTCGCGAACGTGTTGACGCGGATGCCGAACCAGGCGACGCCGTAGCTGCCGGCGATGCCGACCAGCGAGAACAGAAGGATGACCGCGACCTTCAGGGCGTCGAACTGCAACAGGACGCCGTAGTAGAACAGGATGATCGAGCCGATGAAGATCTCGAGGATGAGCAGGAACTTGCCCTGGGTTTCCAGGTAGGTCTTGCAGGTCGAGTAGATCAGTTCGGAGACTTCGAGCATCGACTTGTGAACGGGCATGTTCTTCAGCCGCGAATACATCATGAGGCCGAAGCCGAGACCGAGCGCGCAGACGATCAGGCCGACCATGAGCAGGTTGTGGCCGCCGACGGAGTCGCCGAAGAAGTTGGCCGAGTTGAGGTCGGGAAGCACGAGGTTGGCCTCGCCGCCCGGTTTGTGTTCGGGTTGCGCCATGACGGGCGCGGTAAGCGCCAGCAGGATCATCGCCGCGAGCAGCAGGGGCTTCGCCGAGCTGATCGAGAAACTGGACAGCGCCCGCAGTAGTCGAGTAGGCGCACAATCGGAGCCAAACATGAACAAGTCCTCCCGGAGGTGTTGGTTGTGGTTTCCGATGGGCTGGGCCGGCCCATCGAAGAGTTTAAGGTCTGAAATTGAAGATGACGAGTGACCCAAGTCCCACTATATAAGAGTAGGGTATCCCGATTCAACTTCACCGGCGGAACCAGTGCCCTGGATTCCGGCTTGGGGCATGATCCGTGATACCTTTTCATGACATGACGGCGCGACTCGAGATTACGGATGCGGCTGGTTCGACGCGGGTTGTAGCACTGGGGCAGGAGGCGTTGTCCCTTGGACGTTCGCCAGACAACGACCTCGCCTATCCGGGTGATACACGGCTTTCGCGGCGGCACCTGCTGTTTGAGCCGTGCGCGGGCGGGTGGACGGTGAGCGACCTGGGGAGCAAGAACGGGACGTTGCTGAACGGGGAGCGGCTGACGGCGGCGAGCATCCTGAGGCCGGGGGACCGTATCAACGCGGGGCAGTTGACGGTCGAGTTTGGCGAGGCAGCTCCGCTGGCGAGACTTCCTTTCTTCGACGAGACTGAACAGCCGCTCAGGGCGGACATGACGTTCGCGGTGAAGTTGGACACGCTGTTCAAGGGGCCGGGGTCAGCCGCTCCGGCATTCGGCCGCGAGGCCGATGCGGCCAAACGAATGGAAGCTCTGATCGAAGCGGGCAGGGAGTTGGCCGGGCACAGGCCGCTCGACGAGTTGTTTCCGCTCATCCTGGAACTGGCGGCGAAGGCGGTGGGTGCGTCGAGGGGAATGGTGATCACGCGGTCCGATGGCGTGCTCACGCCAAGGGCGGTGATGGGCGAAGGGCTGAGGGTGAGCCGTGCGGTCAGCGAGCAGGTGATCCGTGAAAGGACGTCAATGCTCGTGCGCGACACCGGCGTCGATCACGCTCTGGCAAGCAGCATGACCATCGTCGTTCAGAAGGTCAAGAGCCTGATGGCGGCGCCGCTGCAAACCAAGGACGATGTGATCGGACTGGTCTATGTGGACTCGCCGGGCATCGTGCGGGACTTCACCCCTGAGGACTTGAACCTGCTCACCGTGATGGCCAACATCGCGGCGGTCCGTCTGGAGCACGCGCGTCTGACAGAGATCGAGCAAGCCGAGCGCGTGATGGCAAGAGACATGCAGCAGGCGGCCGAGATCCAGCGCAGCCTGTTGCCAAGCGAGACGCCATCGCTCGGTTCGTTCGAGATCGCGGCATCGACGATCCCTTGCCGCGCGGTGGGTGGTGATTACTACGATTACGCCTGGGCGCCGGATGGGCGGTTCGCCTTCGTCGTCGCCGACGCATCGGGCAAGGGGGTGCCCGCGTCGCTGCTGGTGTCGTGCCTTCAGGCGCGGCTGTTGACGTTGTTCGAAGAAGGGATGCCTCTTGGCGAGATGGCGGCGCGGCTGAACCGCGGCCTGACGGCGAAGTGCCCAGGCAACCGGTTCGTCACTGTCTTTGTCGCGTATCTGGACACGAAAACGGGCGAGATCGAATACGCCAACGCGGGGCACAATCCTCCGCTGCTCGTGAGGGCGGCGGGCGGCGTCGAACATCTGGAAGTGGGCGGGCCGGTGATGGGGTTGATCGGCATGGCTCCTTACAGTTCAGCGAAGGTGAAGATGGAGCCGGGCGACCTGTTGCTGGCAAACAGCGATGGCGTAACGGAGGCGGTGAACTCAGACTATGAGGAGTTCAGCGATGAACGGCTTTGGCGATTTGCAATCCAGAGCCTGTCGCGCCCGGTAACCGAAACGGTGCAAAATCTCTGCGACGCCGTCGAGCAATTCGCCGGCGGCATGCCTCAGGCAGACGATATTACGGTGCTGGCCTTGAGGCGGAAAGCAGGGGCATAGCTAAGTAAGATAGCGGCTCGGCCCGCCCGGCTACCTGCCCCGAAACTCGCCAAGCGCGTCGAACAGCGCCACGATGTTCTCCGCCGGCGTCCGCGCCTGGATGTTGTGAATCTTCGGCGCTCTCCAGAACTTACCCACCCGTGCTCTCGAAAAGTGACCCAGCCA
>CAZLDN010000065.1:0-27818 GCA_964558355.1 uncultured Candidatus Solibacter sp. | reverse complement strand
GGGTTGGATTGCGCCGGTTTCAGGGCCGAAGAGATTCACCCCGGCATCGATCGGCAGGATGGCGAAGACTCCGATGCCGTGGATGGTCGAGACGCCGAGACGGGCGTGGACGTTGTCGTGCGGGAGTTGGTTGTCATTCATGGGATGGGCCGGTTGGCGGCGCTGGGAATGACGAAGGGGAAGACCCGCGGGCAGTCTTCCCGGAATTGGAACCGGATTGGGCGGGCTGAATCCTGCCCCACTGGGCGGTTAGCCCTTCGCGTACATTGCGGCCATTTCGGCCATGGGGATCGGGATGATCTTCTTGGCGTTGCCGGCCTGGCCGAACTGGACCATGCGCTGAGCGACGACCTTCTTCATGGCGTCGCGGGCAGGCTTCATGTAGTCGCGAGGATCGAACTTCTCGGGGGTCTCCATCAGGACCTTGCGGATGGCGCCGGTCATGGCAAGACGGTTGTCAGTGTCGACGTTGATCTTGCGGACGCCGTTCTTGATGCCGATCTGGATCTCTTCTACGGGCACGCCCCAGGTGGGTCTCAGGCTGCCGCCGTACTTGTTGATGATGTCCTGGAGGTCCTTGGGAACAGACGACGACCCGTGCATGACCAGGTGGGTCTTGGGCAGGAGATTGTGGATCTGGATAAGGACATCCATCTTGAGGACTTCGCCGTCGGGCTTGCGGGTGAACTTGTAAGCGCCGTGGCTGGTGCCGATGGCGATGGCGAGCGCGTCGGCCTTGGTGTCGCCGACAAACTGCGCGGCCTGGGCCGGATCGGTGAGATGTTCCATCCCGCTGCCGCCTGCGCCGTGGCCGTCTTCGATGCCGCCGAGGCAGCCGATTTCAGCTTCAACGGTGACGCCCTTGGCATGGGCGGCGGCGACAACCTGGCGGGTGACGTCGACGTTGTAGTCGTAGCTGGAAGGAGTCTTGCCGTCGGCTTCGAGCGAGCCGTCCATCATGACGGAGGTGAAGCCGAGGTCGATGGCGGACTTGCAGGTGTCGGGGCTGTTGCCGTGGTCCAAATGCAGCACGGTGGGGATTTCGGGATAAAGCTCGGTGGCAGCGAGCATGAGGTGATAGAGGAATCGGTCCTGGGAGTAGGAGCGGGCGCCCCGGCTCGCCTGAATGATGACAGGCGACTCGGTTTCACGGGCCGCTTCCATGATGGCCTGGATCTGTTCCATGTTGTTGACGTTGAACGCGCCAACACCATAACCGCCCGTGGCTGCTTCGTCCAAGAGCTGACGCATAGAGACTAATGGCATGGTTTTCTCCTAAAATGAGGGCTCAACCACAGTTTACTACAGGCCCACTGTCTTATTCTGTACCGCAATGGTATGGATTGGTGAATCGCGCGGCTGAAGCCCTTTGCAGGTTGAAACCTGCCCCACTGGTGGGCGTGATACGCTGAAAATTCCCCTTCAACCCCATGAGCGACGGCTCTTCAGAATCCATCGGCGCAAAATTTGAGCGGCTGGTCCAGATCATGGCCCGGCTGAGGTCTCCGGGCGGTTGCCCCTGGGACGCCGAGCAGACGTTCGATTCCATCAAACCATACACGCTCGAAGAGACCTACGAGGTGCTGGATGCCATCGACGCGCGCGACTATGCGTCGCTGTGCGAGGAGCTGGGCGACTTGATGCTCCAGGCCGTTTTTCATGCGCGGATGGCGGAAGAGGAGTCGCGGTTTTCAATCGCCGACTCGCTGGACGCAATCAACGAGAAACTCGTAAGACGGCATCCGCATGTGTTCGCCGATGGCGACGCGAAGACTCCAGAACAGGTTGTGAAGCGGTGGAACGAGATCAAGGCGGACGAGAAGCAAGCCAGGGCGGACGGGCCGAAAGGACTGCTGGACGGAGTGCCGCGGTCGCAGCCGGCGCTGGCCGAGGCGGTTCAAATCAGCAAGAAGGCAGCATCGGCCGGCTTCGAGTGGCCGAACATCGAAGAGGTTGTCGCCAAGCTGCACGAGGAACTGGACGAGTTGAAGCGGGCCGGGAATCATGAGGAGCGCGAGGGCGAGGTGGGCGATGTGTTGTTCACGGTGGTCAACATCGCACGGTGGTTGAAGGTGGACCCGGAACAGGCGCTCAGGGGAACGAACAGGAAGTTCCGCGAACGGTTTGGCTATGTCGAGACCGGGGTCGTAAAACGCGGCAGGACGCTGGCGGAATCGGCGGCGCTGCATGGGATCGATGAAATGGAGGCGTTGTGGCAGGAAGCGAAGAAGCGCGGGCCATCGAACTCCGGCACCTGACGGTGGTCGAGGAGTTTCGCGAGGCGGTCCGGTTACAGCAGGAGGTCTGGGGGTTCGAGGACATCGAACTGCTGCCAGTGCGGCTGTTCGTAGTGGCGCAGAAGGTGGGCGGGCAGACGATCGGCTGCTACGACGGCGATGAGATGGTGGGATTTCTGCTGGCGATTCCAGGGGTGAAGCTGGGCGGGGAGCAGTATCTGCACAGCCACATGATGGGCGTGAAGGTTGGCTACCGGGATCTGGGGTTGGGCCGGAGGATAAAGCTGGCGCAGCGGGAAGATGCGCTGGAGCGCGGGATTCGATTGGTTGAATGGACGTTCGATCCGTTGGAACTGAAGAACGCGCATTTCAACATCGAGCGGCTGGGGGCGGTGGTGAAACGGTATGTGATGAACCAGTACGGCACGACGACGAGCCATCTGCATGGCGGGTTGCCGACGGACCGGTGCGTGGCCGAGTGGCGGCTGGACTCGAAGCGGGTGGAAGGGATGCTGGCAGGGACGCCGGAAGAGCGCGGCGAGGTGATTGAGCGGATTAGCGTGCCGGCGGATATCGCGGAGATCCGGACGACGGATCCGGCGCGGGCGCGGGGGATTCAGGCGGGGGTGTCGGATGGTTTCCTGAAGGCGTTTGACCGCGGGTTGACGGTGACTGGATTTGAAAGGACGGCCGGGAGCGGCACGTATACATTCGGAATATGGGATTCAAAGTAGACGAGGTCCGGCTGCACCAGATCAGCATGCCGCTGGTGCATTTCTTCGAGACGAGTTTCGGACGGACGTACACGCGGGACATGATCCTAGTGGAGGTTGTGAGCGAAGGCGTATCGGGGTGGGGCGAGGCGACTTGCGGCGAGCACCCGTTTTACAACGAAGAGTGGACTGAGAGCGCGTGGCTGCTGCTGAAGAATTACATTGGCCCGAAGGCGCTGGGCAGGACGGTCGAGGCGGAGACAGCCGGGGAGTTAAGCGCGGGGATTCGCGGCCACAAGATGGCGCAGGGCGGCTTCGAAGTGGCGTGCTGGGACTTGCAGGCGCGGCTGAACGGCGTCCCGCTTTGGAGAGAGATCGGCGGCGGCGCGCGGAAGGAGATCGCGTGCGGCGTGTCGATCGGCATTCAGGATTCGGTGGATCAGTTGGTCGAGAAGATCCGGGGCGAAGTGGACGCGGGCTACAGGCGGATCAAGATCAAGATCAAGCCGGGCTGGGATATTGACGTCATCGGGCGGGTAAGGAAAGAGTTTCCGGCGATCCTTTTGATGGCGGATGCGAACTCGGCGTACACGCTGGCCGACATCGACCGGTTGAAGGAGTTGGATCAGTTCGACCTGATGATGATCGAGCAGCCGCTGGCGCATGACGAGATCATCGACCACGCCCAATTGCAGGCGGCGCTGAAGACGCCGATCTGCCTGGATGAGTGCATCCGGTCGGCGCATCAGGCGGCGCAGGCGATTTCGATGGGCGCGTGCCGGATCATCAACATCAAGCTGGGCCGCGTGGGCGGGTTTGCCGAAGCGAAGCGGGTGCATGACGTTTGCGAGCAGGCGGGCGTGCCGGTGTGGTGCGGCGGGATGCTGGAATCGGGCGTTGGACGGGCGCATAACGTAGCGATGTCGACGCTGAGGAATTTCGTGCTGCCGGGCGATGTGTCGGCATCGAAGCGGTATTGGAAACGGGATGTGATCGATCCTTGGGTTGAGGTATCGGCAGACGGGATGATCGCGGTTCCGGACGGAGTGGGATTCGGGTACGAGATGGACCTTGGATTCGTGGAATCGGTACGGGTGAGGCAGGAGACGCTGACGTCGAAGTGAAGACCTCCCGCGCCGGACTGTACGCGCTGATCAGCCTGATGACGTTCATCTGGAGCGTCAACTACGTGGCGGCGAAGTTAGCGCTGCGGTGGTTCCCTCCATTGCTGTTCGCGCCGTTGCGGTCGATCTTCGCGGCGGCGTTTCTGCTGCCTATTTACTGGTGGATGCGCAAGCGGAGGGTGGATGACGCGCCGTGGACACGCCGGGAGATTTGGACGCTGGCGGCGCTGGGCATCTGCGGGATCACGCTGAACCAGGTGTTCTTCATCTTCGGGATGAGCATGACGAGCGTGGCCCATGCGGCGCTGCTGATTGCCATCGGGCCGGTGTTCGTGATGCTGCTGGCGGCGATGCGGGGGCAGGAGAGGTTGACGGGCCGGAAGGCGGCGGGCATGGCGCTGGCGATCAGCGGAGTGGTGGCATTACAGTTGACGCCGGGGAGAGATGAGGGGGCGAGCGCGCTGGGCGATTTGTTCATTCTGCTGGCGGCGTTCAGTTTCGCGCTGTTCACGGTGTTTGGCAAAGAGGCGACGTCGCGGCACGACGCTCTGACGGTGAACACGGTGGGGTATGCGGCGGGCGCGCTGGCGGGGATGCCGCTGCTGGTATGGGCGGGAAGGACGTTCGATTTCGGTGCGGTGAGCGCTGGCGGTTGGACGATGATGGTTTACATGGCGCTGTTTCCCAGCGTGCTGTGTTACATGATCTTCTATCACGCGCTGACGAGGATCGATGCGTCGCGGGTGGCGGCGTTTTCCTATGCGCAGCCGGTGATCGCGTCGTTGACAGGGTTGGCTGTGTTGGGCGAACCTGTAACTCTGCCGGTGGCGTTGGGCGGGATGCTGGTGCTGTCGGGGGTTTGGCTGACTGGACGGAGGTGAGGCATGGAATCGATCGCGGGCAAGACGGTATTGGTGACGGGCGCGGCGCGGCGGATTGGACGGGCGATCGCGTTGAAGTTGGCGGGCGAGGGCGCACGAGTGTTGATCCACTACGGGACGTCAAAGGACGAGGCGGAGGCGACGGCGGCGGAGTGTGGCGGGGCAGGGTTGTTTCAGGCGGACCTGGCGAAGGTGCCGGAGATTCGACGGATGTTTGGCGTGATCGCGGAGCGCGAAGGGCGGCTGGATGGGTTGGTGAATAACGCGGCGCGGTTCGCGCGGATCCATCCGTTGGAGGTGACCGAGGAGGATTGGAATGCGCTGCATGACGTGAATTTGAGGGCGTATTTTTTCTGCGCGCAGGAGGCGGCCCGGATGATGCAGCGGAACGAGGGCGGCGTGGGGCGGATTGTCAACATCAGCTCGATGGGGGCGTTTGGGGCTTGGCCGGAGTATGTGCATTACTGCGCGTCGAAGGCGGGTGTGACGGCGATGACGCGGGCGCTGGCGAAGGCGTTGGCACCGGGGACTACGGTGAATGCGGTGGCGCCGGGGATCATCCCGTTCGAGGAGTCGGGGGATGAGAGGATTCAGCGGATGGTGAGGGCGACGCCGGCTGGGCGCGCGGGGACGGGGGAGGAGATTGCGGAGGGGGTGTTGTACTTCCTGACGGCGGGGAGCTTCGTCACAGGGCAGACGTTGCAGGTGGACGGCGGGTTGGGGTTGGGGTGAGAACGGGCTGAAGCCCTTCGCAGACTAAAGTCCGCCCCACCGGGCGGAGAGGCGGCGTTCGATGGCTTCGACGAAGTTCTCCATGGGGTTGAAGCCCAGGACGGATTTTGGGTTGGCGACGAAATTCGATAGCGCGTTGATGTCATAGAAGACGCCTTCTCCCGTTCGGGGATCAACGAAGCACTCGATGCCTCCGGCGTCGAACTTGGCGGCTCGAGCGATCGCCAGCGCCGCGTTTTCGATTTCCCTTGACGCCAGGATTTTTGTGAACGTCGCACCGGCGGCGCAGGCGTCGGCGGGGCAGAGATGGTACATGCCTTGCGGGCGGTCGATTTTCACCGTGTAGATCACCTGGCCGTCGATCACTTCCGTCCGCAGGAGATCGCCGCCTGGAATGACTTGCTGGACGATCAGGAGACGGTCGCAGCCGGAATCGAGTGTGGCCGCGGCGGCTTGGATGGCTTGCGGTGTTTCGAAGCGCTGGACCCCGGAGCCGGCGCCTCCGCAATTCGGTTTCACAATAACCGGGAAGCCGATCTGGCGGGCGGCGTCGAGGACGAGGGCGGGATGGTTGACGGCGATGGTGCGCGGCGAACGGACTCCGGCGCGGCGGTAGACTTCGGTCTGGCGGATCTTCGAGATGTCGATGGAGTAGGCGCGCGAACCGTTGACGACCTGGACGCCTCGGGCTTCGAGGAGTTCGAGAAGTTCAAGGACGGCGAACTGTCCCGCGCCGTGGCCGCGCCATTGGGCCGACGTGCTCATCCGGTTGACGACGACTTCGGGCCATTGGCGCCGGTCCGGGTCGATCAGGAGAGACTCGGCGGGCCACTGGTCGAAGGCGCGTCCGCGGCGGCGCAGTTCATCGAACAACGGCGTGAACCACTCGGGGTGTTCGTAGAGGACGGCGATGCGGGCAGGCGCACTCATGTGGTGGCATCCGGGGCGCGCCAGTCGTCGGGGACGTGGCCTTCAGGGAGAAGTTCGCCTTTGTCGAGGTAGCGGATGTGGCGGGCGAAACGGGCCGCGTGAGGGTCGTGGGTGACGATGATGATGGTCTTGCCGTGCTCTTCGTTGAGGCGTTTGAGGAGCGTCAGGACCTCCTGGGCGGAATGGGCGTCGAGGTTGCCGGTGGGTTCGTCGCACAGGAGGATGTCGGGGTCGGTGACGATGGCGCGGGCGATGGCGACGCGCTGCTCCTCGCCACCGGAGAGCTGTTTGGGGTAGTGGTGGATGCGGTCGTCGAGGCCAACCAGTTGGAGGGCGGTGCGGGCGTGCTGGTCGCGTTCACCCTTCTTGAGATGAGTGAGCTTGAGGGGAAGCTCGACGTTTTCAAGAGCGGTGAGAACCGGAATCAGGTTGAAGCTCTGGAAAACAAAACCGATGTGGAGGTTGCGCCAGCGGGCGACGGCGCTTTCGCCGAGCGAGGCGATGTCCTGACCGAGGACTTGGATGGAACCGGACGTCGGGCGGTCCATGGCGGCGGCGAGATGGAGAAGCGTGGACTTGCCGGAGCCGGACGGGCCCATGAGGGCGATGAAGTCGCCGCGGTGGACTTCGAGGTCGGCATCCTTTAGAGCTACGACGCGGAAGCTGTCACGGGCGAACTCCTTGGTGAGTTTGCGGGTGCGTATGATGACTTCGCCGGTGGCGGGCTGCGTTTCGCTCATGCGGATCAGCTTCCCTTTACTTTAACTTTCATGCCGTTCCTGAGTTCGGGCGGGGGATTGAGGACGACGTCCTCGCCTCCGATCAGTCCTTCGTCGATGCGGATGCCAAGGGGCGTAACGCCGCCGGTTTTCACGGCGCGTTCAACGGCCTTGCCGTTGACCAGGATGAAGACCTTGCCGTCGCGGATAGCGGCGGGCGGGGCGAATGCACCCTGGGCGGCGGCGGGCGACGAGCCGGCTTCTGTCCTGGGCGCGACGAAGGCGACCGATGCGTTCATCTCGGGACGGAGGAGTTCATCGGGGTTTGACACCTTGACCTTGACCTGGACGGTGGCCTTCTGGCGGTTGGCCTCGGGCGACATTTCGTCAATGAAACCTTCCCACTGTTTGTTGGGCCAGGCGTCGACGGTGATGATGGCGCGCTGCCTCATGTGGAGCTTGTTGAAGTCGTTTTGGGAGATGTCGAGTTCGACTTCGAGGTCGTTCAAGTCGGCGAGGGAGACGACGAATCCCTTTGCGCCGCGTTCGCCTACGAAGCTGGTGGTGACGAACTCGCCGCGTTCGACTTCGCGTTCGAGGATGGTGCCGGTGACGGGAGCCTTGATGATGGTGTTGGCGAGTTGGGTCTGGTAGAAGGAGACGGCGCCGCGGGCCTGCTGGACCTGGCCGCGGAGGGAGTCGATCTGCTCCTTGCGGGGTCCGATGCGGACGAGTTCGAAGGTCTTGACGAGAGAGGTCACGCGGGCTTGGCGGGCGCGATAGAGGGCGTCGGCGTCGTCGAGCATCTGGCCGGCAAGGACGCCGTCGCGGTGGAGACCGCGGGTGCGTTCGAGGTTGACGCGGGCGTTATCGAGTTCGGCGCGGGCCTGATCGACATTGGCCTGAGCGGCGGCGATCTCTTCGGGACGGGACCCGTTTTCGGCTTCCGCAAGACGGGCATCGAGGGAGGCAAGCTGGCCGCGGGCCTGTTCGAGTTGGGCCTTGTACTCTTCATCTTCAAGACGGACGATGACCTGGCCTTCGCGGACGTGATCGCCTTTATCGACGCCGATCCAGGCGACGCGGCCGATGACCTTCGATGCGACCTGGATCTTGTGGGCGGCGACAACATAGCCAGTGGCGTTGAGAGCAAGGCGTTCGCCGGCGGATGCGGAGGTGGCGGCGGTGACGCGCCCGGTCTGGACTTCGAGCGGGGCATTGAACTTTGAATAGGCGACCCAGCCGGCGCCCGCGAGCAGGAAGAGGATGACGCCGATGACGATCCAGCGGGTGGCCCAGGAGGAAGACGATTCGGGCGAAGGATTGCGATCGATGCGAAGTTTCTTTAAGTCTGCGTCCATAAAATCAGATGTCCCGTAACGCGGTCAGAATCTGTTTGCGGGCCGCGCCGAACGCGGGCAGGAGTCCTCCGACTGCGCCGACGATGAGGGCGAAGATCATGCCGGTGAGGGCGACGTTGGGGGTGAGGCGAAGCTGGAAGGCGACCTCGGCAAAGGTGGCGTCGCTACCTATGCCGGTGGTGAGGCCGTTCAGGGGCAAGACGAGGAGCAGGCCAGCGATCCCGCCGAGGACGGCGAGGATCATGGACTCGATAAAGAAGCTGGTCAGGATGCTGCGGCGCGAGAAGCCGAGGACGCGGAGGGTGCCGATCTCCTTGGAGCGGCGGGCGACGGCGGCATACATGGTGTTCATGGCAGCGAAGACGCTGCCGATGGCCATGATGATTGCCACGAACGTGCCGACGTATTGGATCAGGTTGCCGGAAGAGGACTGGCGTTCGTAGTATTCCTTTTCGGTGAGGACGTCGAGCTGGAGGCGCTGTTCGGCGCCGAGGCCGTTGATGAGGGTCTGGAGGGTGATTGCGTCCTGGGCGCGGAGCAGGACGGAAGAGAAAAGCGAGCCGCGCCTGAATTCGGCGAGCATCTGGTTGGCGTCGCCGACGAGCTCGGAGTTGCGCGCCGGGTAAGTGGATTCATAGACGCCGACGACGAGCCAGTCGCCGAGGCCGATGCGGACCTTGCGGCCGAGGCCGGCATCGGGATAGCGGTTGGCGATGTCGGAGCCGACGACGACTTCCCGTTTACCGAACTCGAACCAGCGGCCTTGGACGAGTTTCGATTCCTCGCGCATGGCGATGCCGACGGGCAGGATGCCGCGGAGGGTGAGGTTCATGCCGTCGGGCGATTCGGTGCTGGGGAGGTTGATGGTGTTGACGAGTTCAGGCGAGGCGGCGGGTTCGCCATCGGCGAGTTTGGCAATGCCTGGGCGGTATTTGATGACTTCGTTGAACGACTCGCGGGAGACCTGGCTGCCAAGTTCAGCGCCGCTGCCCTTGCGGACAAGGAGGAGTTGGAGCGGGTGGCCGGAAGAGCGGAAGGCTTCGCGGAGGCCGGCAGTGAGGCTCATGGCGGCGGCGAGGACGGCCACGGTGAGGCCGATGCCGAGAGCGGTCATGAAGGTGGTGGTGCGGCGAACTGCGAGGTTGCGGATGTTGTAACTGAGGGGGATTCTCATGTGAACCTCATTAGTCCGTGAAGCGCAGAGCGTCGAGGATGCTGGTGCGGGAAGCGGTCCAGGCGGGGACGATGGAACTGGCCAGGCCGAGGAAAAGGGAGACGCCGATGAGGATGGCGAGGACCGCGGGTTCGAGGGTGAGGGTCTTGATCTGCTGAACGACGGGCGGGGCCTGGCGGAGCATGGTGCAGAGGCCCTGGGCGAGGACGAGGCCAATGGACGCTCCGACAAGCGAGATTGCGAGTGATTCGCCGATAAGGATGCCGAGGATCTTGTCCTGAGTGAAGCCGAGGGTCTTGAGGACGCCGACCTCGCGGACGCGTTCACGGACGCTCATGGCCATGGTGTTGGCGGCGACCAGGAGGATGGTGAATGTCACTGCCCCGCAGATGGAGAGGAGGATCATTTTGACGTTGCCAAGGAAGGCGAGGAAGGAGAGTCCGAAGGCATATTCGGTTTCGGTGCGGGTGGGTGCTTCGCTGTTGGCGAACTGGGTGTCGATGGCGCGGATGATGCCAGGGATGGCCTCGGGCGACTCGGCGAGCATGGTGAAGGTGCCGGCGAAGTTGCCCCAGCCGAGGCGTTCAGTGCCCTGTTCGAAGTACTTGAACTGGAACCAGAGGGAATCGGACTCGTGCGGAGAATGGTAGATGCCGCGGACGGTGAGTTCGAGCGTGAATGGGAAGTAGGAGCCTTTGATGACGATTTTGTCGCCGATCTTGAAGCCCTGTGTCCGGGCGAGGTCGGCTCCGACGATGCAGCCGGTCTGGTCGGCTTGGAAGGCCTTCTTTTGGTCCTCGGGGATCTGCCAGTCGGGGTAGACGGCGAAGAGGCGGTCGGATTCGGCGGCAAAGCGGGGGAAGAAGTATTTGCGGTCGCGCTCTTCGCTCTTGTACCAACCGCCGAACCACTGCCAGATGATGACTTCCTTGACGCCGGGGACGGCGCGGATCTTCTCCTTGTACCAGGTGGGCATGACGTTGGTGATGGAGACTTTGTGGCGGGTGACGAGGCGAAGTTCCTGACCCGGCGGGGGGTCGGAATGAAAGAGCGCGGCATAGAGAGCGGTGAGGACGCCGAGCAGGCAGATGGAAAGAGCGAGACTGGAGATGGTCAGGAAACTTCGCCTGCGGTTTCGTAGAGCGTTCTTGAAAATCAGGGAGAGGAATCGCATGGCCGCTTCATTATTCTAAATGGTGGAGAGTGTTCTGTTGTGTCAATTTACACGGGGGTAGCGGGCGAGGGCGATGACGGGTGGATGAAGCGGGCGCTCGGATTGGCGCGACGGGCCGCGGAGGAGGGAGAGGCGCCGGTGGGAGCTGTGATCGTGGGGGAGGATGGGCGATTGCTGGCCGAGGCGCATAATGCGCCGGTCGGGATGGGTGACCCGACGGCCCATGCCGAGATTGTCGCGTTGCGGGCGGCGGCGAAGGCGTTGGGGAATTACCGGCTTGCCGGGACTACAATTTACGTGACCTTGGAGCCTTGCGTGATGTGCGCGGGGGCGCTGGTTCATGCGCGGGTGAAGCGGTTGGTGTTCGGGGCGAGGGACTTGCGGTTTGGCGGGGTGAGGTCGAAGTTCAGGGTGGCGGATTCGGAGTTGTTGAACCACCGGGTCGAGGTGGAAGAGGGGTTGATGGCGGCGGAGGCGACAGCTCTGCTCGAGGAGTTTTTCCGGGCGCGGCGGTGATCTGAGGCGGATTGCCAGCCGATAGTGCTGGAATCGTCCTTCCCGGGCAACTTATGCCGCGCTTCGATAGATGAGGGCGTCGTCGATGAAGTGCCCGTTGATCACGTTCTTGGAGAATCGGATCCTCGCTACGCTAGGCCCAGTGTGCAATGCGGACTTCAGCAACTGAACGATGAGGTGATTGCCGTCAATGAGGCCGATGGACGAAAACGGAACGGACACGGCGGATGGGCCAAGTGAGTCAATGGCTGTCTTGATCTGCCGGTACACTGCTCGAGGTCCTTCAGCGGCGACGCTCGGAGAAGCGAAGAGAAGCCTCCACTCATTGATTTCAGGCATGAAGAACCACACGGCGACTGTCACCGGCAGTCCGAGTTCATCCAGTTTCTGCGTCAGTAGAGCGCCGGCTTCAATCATGTCCTCAGTGAGTTGTTCTTTTACCACTGTGTTCTCAGCCACGGTAGAATCCCCGATGCTGCATGTGTCACTGCTTCATGCATGTTGCGCGCCGATGCCTCGGCGACGTCCAGATCGTATCTCGCCGCCTCCGTCCAATCGCGGACCAAGTTCCAGTTGAGCGCAAAGTTGTCGTCGCGCCTTGTCTGGGTCTCCAATTCCGACTTTACGCCGGAGATCGTGAGAAGCTCGTCAAGGCGATGAGTATAGAAGGAGTTCACCAGTTTCTTGTCCGGTACTTCGTACTCCTTGAACTGTTTGGCCACACAGGCCTTCAGCGCACATTCGATCGAATAGCCCAGCAGGTAGTACGCTGCTTGCCACCTGCCGTCAGAAAGTAAGACCTCGGCATCCTGCAAACGAACCTCGGCAAGTTGTTGAAGCCTGTTACGATCCATCTGTCACCACCATAGTACAGCAACGCCAGCTCACATCATGCTCTTGGTGCGGCCAGTATGGATGCGGATTAGAAGCGGTCCTTGACCGATGGGCCGCAAATGGCCGGGCCTAGCGGGCCTCGCGGATTTCGATGTTACGGAACATGACGACCGTTTCTGGGTCGTGGAGCTGCAATCCGATGGGGCCGGATTTGGGGCGATTGGGGTCGCCTGGGTGTTGCATGACGGGGTGGCCGTTCAGGAGAACCTTGATCAGGTTGTCGCGGACCTGAACTTCCATGCTATTCCAGTCGCCGAAGCGTTCATGGCCGGTTTTGGCGTCCTGAAAGAGATAGAGGCTGCCGGTGGGGTTCTTCTCGGACTTGGCGGCGAGGATCTGGATTTCGTAGCCGATGTGGGAGGGGGTCTTGTCTCCGATATGCGCATCGCCGCAGGCGAAGGCGGCACGCGAGGTGTCGCGGATGGAGATGCCGGAGTTAGCGTTGTAGCGCAGCCAGTATTCGAAGCGGAGGTCGAACTCGCGGTACTCCTTTTGGGTGTAGAGCCAGGCTTGATGTTTGGCGGTGCGGCGGTCGCGCTGGCCGGTCAGGATCTTATCGGACGTGACATTCCAGATGCCGTCGCCGACTTTGGTCCAACCGTCGAAAGAGGTCGTGGGGAAGATGCTGGTCCACTGCGCGGGCAGGACGGCCGGCGCGAGAAGCAGGGCAAGGGTGGCAAGTAGGAGGGGCACGGCGGATCCTCGTTGGCGAAGCACCGCCATGATAGCACTCCCGGCCGCCCGCGGTGGAAGTCACGGGAGCCATGCGCGACTTCCACCACAGGCCAGCCGGGATCAGGCAGCGCGTTTGATGGGGACGTGGATCTTGCGATTGAGCGAATTGCGGCGAATCATGATAGGTTCTTCGATCTCCGCGGTGATGGGGGTCGTGTTTTCGGTGCGGCCGTTGAAGTACTCGTCGATGGGGAAAAGGGCGTACGGACGGAGCTCACGGAATGTGCGGCCCAGTTTTTCCTGGATGCGATAGACGGAATGGAAAAAGACGCCGCGGTCGACGCCGAGGCGGCGGGCGCAGAGAGACCAACTTGCGCCGAGCAAGTAGTGGAACCTGAAGAGACGGTACTCGAAGGGGTCCAGTGTGCGCTCTGTGACGATAAGGAAATCGGCGATGAACTCCTCGTTCTTTCGCCCCCAGGTGATGCGGCGGCCGCCCTTGGGGGTGGGTTCGAGAATGACAGGGGTCAAGTGTCTCTCTCGAGTCGCGCATTGGTGGAACTTTGAGAGACAAATCCGGAAGATCGCCCGGAAGACGCAAGCGCAAGGGCGCGGCCCGCCCCGCTCCATCTCTCTGATTCCGTAGCCATGGCACCGGGCACAGTCTTCTGAGGCCAGTGCGATTGTATCTGAATGGGTCCACTCCATTATGGTTATTCTCTCTTCCTTTTCCGGCTTTCGCCTCCTCCTCACTGGAGGCTGAGCCTAATCTGCTACAAAGGTCACTTGAGCATCCGGATCCGTCAACGCGGCCGGCCGCATGAATTTGGGAGCTCACGGTCTGAAAATGACGTTACTCCGCAAACAACTGAAGGGAATGGAGTTGAAGAGATGACGACGGCAAATTAAAGTTTGTCAACTAGTACTACTGAGGCGCTTTTATGATAGTACTAGTACTAACCTATATCAGGTTGAAATATGCTTTCCCCGACCGTGCCTGTGACGTTCGCAACGCTTCACAGGCGAATGTTGTCGCATGTACGAGGCCTGCTGGCCAATGGCGAGTTGACCGAGCGGGGCCTGGCGCGCATGGCGGGGGTCTCCCAACCCCACATACATAATGTGCTGAAAGGAGCGAGAGTTCTCACATCGGATGTAGGTGATCTGCTGATCGGGGCCTTGGAGTTGTCGCTGCTCGAGTTGGCGGAGAGCGAAGAACTTGGGGCGGTGCTGGAAGGGAGGCGGGGGGGAGATGGCGCGAGCCGGATGGTGAGGGTGGCAAGGGGGAGGATCTCGCTGCATGAGCGCTTTCCGGACGTGACGGAGGCGGCGGACTGGGCGAAGGCGCCGGCAGAATTTGTGTCGCGGCTGGGGCGGCCGGTGGTGACGGGGTTCGCCGCGGATGCGGAGGTGGCGGCGGTATTCGGGGGAGCGACGCATGTGTTGCTGGATTTGGACGACAGGGCGCGGTTGAGGTTATGGGAGGGTTGCTGGTATGCGTTGCGTTGGGGAGGAGCGGGTTACGTGAGACAGTTGAGGCGGGAGAACGGGGCGCTGGTGGTTTTGGGGCAGCGGGCGTGGCAGTCGTCGCCGCTGCCGGACCGGATTCCGCTGGGGGATCTGCCGGCGCTAGCAGTGATCCGGGGGCGGGTTGCGTGGTACGGACCGGACCCACGGACGGTGACGGCGTTGGGTCAGACCGGCTTTTCCCTGTCGAGCGCGACATTCTCGTAGGTAGCCAGGACCTGACGGGCGGTGTCGTCCCAGTTGAATCGGCGGCTTTGCAGGAAGCCGCGAGCGATGAGTTGTTCACGGAGCCCCTCGTCGAGGAGGACTTCCTTGATGCCGCGGGCGATTTCGAAGACGTTATCGGGGCTGACGAAATGGGCCGCGTCGCCGGCGACTTCGGGCAGGCTGGTGACGTTGGAACTGACCACCGGAGTGCCGGAGGCCATGGCTTCGAGTGGCGGGAGGCCGAAACCCTCGTATAGAGACGGGAAGACGAAGGCAGCGGCTGAGGAATAGAAGATGCGAAGGGTATCGAAGGGGACGAAGCCGAGGAATCGGACAGCGGATTCGACGCGGCTGTGGAGGACGGCCTGGCGGAGGTTGGGGTGTTTGGAGATCTGGTCGCCGATGATGATGAGGCGGAGGTTCCTGTAGACCGGGTGGTCTTCGAGTTCGCCGCGAAGCAGAGCGAAGGCCTCGACGAGGCGGGCGACGTTTTTCTGGGGCTTGACGGAACCGGCGTAGAGGAGGAACGGGTAGTTGATCTGGTAGCGTTCGAGGGTGAGCCGGCGTTCCTGTTCCACTTCGGCGGAGGCGGCGGCGTGGATCTGGGCGGCGTTGTCAAGTCGAGTGTAGCGGGGATCGGCGGCGCCGTAGATGCGGGTGATCTTGTTGGCGGGGATGCCGAGCATCTGTTCGACGTCCTGGCGGGTGGATTCGGAGACGGCGATGACGCGGGAGGCGCGCATCAGACCGCGGCGCATGAGGGTGCGGCTGAGTTCGAAGCGCCAGTTGTCGGGGACATCGAAGAAAAGAGAGCTGAGATCGTGGACGGTGACCACGTAGGGGCGGGGCAGGAACAGCGGGACGACATTCAGGGGGACGTGGATGAGGTCGGCGCGGACGCCTCGGGCGAAGGCGGGGAAGGCAAGTTCATCGAAAGCGTCTGCGTCGGTGCGCTCGTAAGGAAGGAGTTGGAAGTTATCGGCGAGGCCCTCGAACTCCTGCTGATCGCGGCGGCTGCAGACGAGGATGAAACGGTGGGGCGAACCTAAGGCAGAGAGGGCGCGGACGAGGTTGCGGATGTAGGTGCCAAAGCCGAAATCCTGGATGTGGCGGGCATCGATGAGGATCCGCAACGGCATCGTCTTTGTCTCTTTGCCGATCAGGCGTTCACCGGCTCCATGCGCCAGCGGTAGAGCGGAAAGCGGGCGGTCAACTGGGCGACATCCTGCCGGACGGCGGCGAGGTTGGCTCCGTCGGCGGGCGCGGAGAAGACGCGGGCGATGAGGGCGGCGACCTGCTTCATTTCTTCTGGGCCGAAGCCGCGGGTGGTGACGGCGGGGCTGCCGAGGCGGATCCCGCTTGGATTGAGCGGCGGGTTCTGGTCGAAGGGGATGGCGTTCTTGTTGGCGGTGATCCAGGCTTCGTCGAGGGCTTTCTCGGCATCGCGGCCGCGGATGCCCTTGGAGAAAACATCGACGAGGATGAGATGGGTATCGGTGCCGCCGGAGACGATGCGGTAGCCGGCCTCGCGAAGCGCTTCGGACATCGCCTGGGCGTTGGCGATGACGCGCTGCTGGTACTCGATGAAATCGGGCTTGAGGGCTTCGAGAAAGCAAACGGCCTTGGCGGCCATGACATGGACGAGGGGGCCGCCCTGGGTGCCGGGGAAGACGGTTTTATCGATGTCCTTGG
Organism: uncultured Candidatus Solibacter sp.; assembly: GCA_964558355.1. GTDB lineage: Bacteria > Acidobacteriota > Terriglobia > Bryobacterales > Bryobacteraceae > PNKE01. The sequence goes on along the minus strand of CAZLDN010000065.1, from coordinate 11,262 downwards.
CGTACTTTTCGCGGCAGAGGATCAGGCCGGAACGGGGCCCACGGAGGGTCTTATGCGTCGTGGTGGTTACGATGTCGGCCCACTTGCAGGGATTGGGATAGAGGCCGGCGGCGACGAGTCCGGAGAAATGCGCCATATCGACGAGCATGAGCGCGCCGACGGAATCGGCGATTTCACGGAAGCGCGGAAAGTCGATGATGCGCGAGTAGGCCGATGCGCCAGCGATGATCATCTTCGGCTTGTGCTCTTCGGCGAGACGGGCTAGTTCGTCGTAGTCGATGGTCTCGGTGTCCTGCTTGACGCCGTACGCGATGACTTTGTAGGTCTTGCCGGAGAAGTTGAGCGGGTGGCCATGTGTGAGGTGGCCGCCGTGGGCGAGGTTCATTCCGAGGATGGTGTCGCCGGGCGTGAGGACGGCGGCGTAGGCGGCCTGGTTGGCCTGTGAGCCGGAGTGGGACTGGACGTTGGCGTGTTCGGCGCCGAACAACTGCTTGGCGCGGTCACGGGCGAGATTCTCGACAACGTCGGTGAATTCGCAACCGCCGTAATAGCGTTTGGCGGGGTAGCCTTCGGCGTACTTATTGGTGAAGACGCTGCCGGTGGCTTCGAGGATGGCTTCGGAGGTGAAGTTTTCGCTGGCGATCAGTTCAAGGCGCGAATGCTGGCGGTCGACTTCTTTCTGAATGGCCTGGAAGACTTCGGGATCGACTTCGGCCAGGGGCCGGGACATACGGGTCTCGTCATTCATCGGGCGTTGCCCTCCTCGATAGAAGTGATTTTGCCAACGCGGCGCGCATGACGGCCGCCTTCGAATGGGGTAGCGAGAAATGCGTCGACAAGTTCGCCGGCGAGTTCGGGCGCCGTGTACTTGGCGCCAAGGGTGAGGACGTTGGCGTCGTTGTGGGCGCGGGTTAGTTGGACCTCTTCGACGTTGACTCCCAGCGCGGCGCGGATGCCGGGGACTTTGTTGGCGGCGATCGACATGCCGACGCCGGTGTAACAGATAAGGATGCCGCGGCCGGCCCTGCCGGCGGCGACCTCACGGGCGACGGCTTCGGCGTAGTCGGGGTAATCGGTGGATTCGAGCGAATTCGTGCCGAAATCGGCAACCTCAAGACCGGCCTGTTCGAGGCGGACCCGAAGCTGCTCCTTCAACGCAAATCCAGCGTGGTCGGAGCCGATGGCAATTCTCATGGGGAAGTCATCAGTTTACCATGGGGTTCCGGCGCGACCGGCGGCGAACTCTGTCGAAAATAAGGGCAGGAACCCGCTCTCTGTGTTCGCGGCCTGCGCGCAACCACTCTGTGATTCAATATCAGTCATGCAACGCAGGCAGTTTCTTCAGACCATGGCGGCGGCGGGCGTGGCGCCGATGGGTGCGCAAAGCCAGCGGCGGCCGAACTTCGTCTTCATTCTGGCCGACGATCTTGGGCACGGGGATCTGGGCTGTTACGGGCAGAGCCGGATCGAGACGCCCAATCTGAATCGCCTGGCGAAATCGGGTATCCGGTACACGCAGGCCTATTCGGGATCGACGGTCTGCGCGCCGTCGCGGTGTTGCCTGATGACCGGCAAACACACGGGCCATGGCACCGTCCGGGGGAACAAGAAGCCAGAAGTCGGGCTGCTGCCAAACGAACCTACGGTGGCGTCGCTGCTTCAGGAGGCAGGGTACAAGACCGCGCTCTTCGGCAAGTGGGGGCTGGGCGGGCCGGGCGTGAACTCGGTGCCGAACGATCATGGGTTCGACCAATTCTATGGGTTCCTCGACCAGCAGCACGCGCACAACTCGTTCACCGAACACCTGTGGGACAACCGCCACGAGACGTTCCTGACCGAGAACTGGTTCAATGGGCGCAAGACGTTCGTCAACGACGTGTTCACCCAGCGGGCGGTGAAGTTCATAGGCCAGCAGCAGGCGGCCAATCCGTTTTTCCTCTACCTGCCTTACACAATTCCGCACGCCAACAATGAGCGCGGCCGGATCGACGCCAACGGCATGGATGTGCCCGATCTGGGCATCTATAAGGACAAGCCATGGGCGGAAGTGGAGCGGGCGTTTGCCGCCTCGATCACGCGCATGGACGCTCAGATCGGCGAGGTGGTGAGAACGCTCGAGACGCACGGGTTGATCGACAACACGCTGATCGTGTTTTCGTCCGACAACGGGCCTCATCAGGAAGGCAACCATTCGTCCAAGTTTTTCGAATCCTCCGGCGCCGTACGCGGCACCAAGCGGGATCTTTACGACGGCGGCATTCGCGTGCCGGCCATTGCCAACTGGCGAGGAAGAATGCCGGGCGGGCAGGTGTCGGATGCGCCATGGGCGTTCTGGGACGTGCTGCCGGCGTTCTGCGGCTTGGCGGGGGTGAAGGCGCCGGCGGGAATCGATGGGTTGGATATCCGGCAGACGCTGCTCGAAGGCAAGACTGTCGCGCGCGACCATTTCTATTGGGAGTTCCACGAGGGCGGGTTCGCGCAGGCGGTGAGGCAGGGAGACTGGAAACTGGTGCGGCAGAAGCCGAAGTTTGAGATGGAACTGTTCCGGTTGAGCGACGATCCGAGGGAGTTGAAGAACCTGGCGGGGCAGTATCCGGAGGTCGTGAAACGGATGAGCGGGTTGTTCAAGACGGCGCGGACGGAGAATGCGAACTGGCCGGTGTAGCCCGAAGCCTCGGGTATCCGGAGCGGGATGGAGCGCGGCGAAGGGGATATTGGCATTGGGAGGTTTTGGCGGCTGGCGCGGAGTTCGTTCAGGCACGGGTGACGATTTCGGAGACCGTCAGGATGGCTCGGATTCGGAAGCAGGGGCGAATGGGCCAGAGGCATGGCGCCCTCGATGGAATCACCAGCCGGGCGCGTCAGGCCTTACAGGACGGTCAGGCTGGTTGGAGCAAGACGACATCCAGGGGATTCGTTCTCAAAGCAAAACGGTCCCCGCGGTCCGAAGTCCTGACCCTAGGCATTGCGGTGTCTGCTGTCCCTATTCGTGGCCGCAGGGCGCTGGACGCAAGGGCGTCGATGAGCGGTTTCCACAGATGCGCATCGGCGGCGGCTGTGGAAATCACGCTTCGATCAAAACACGCCCATCGCAGCAATAAGGCTGACCAGTTCGTCGATGGGTGGCTCCAAAGGAAACGGCCGGTTCCAGGTTGATTCCTGGAATCGGCCGTCAGAGGGACCGGTGCAGGCTAGACGAGCAGGCTGCTCGCCGCCGGAAGAGAGCCTGCTCACTTCTTTGTCGCGGCGACCATGATCTCCTCGGCCTGGCGGCCGATGCGGCTGGCAAACTCCTTCTCCTCGCGGCTCTGGCTCAGCCGGCCGCCAGTTTCGCCGATACCCCAAACCTCGCACAGGAAATGCGTGCCGGCGTAACGGTTGAAGACGAGCATGGGGGTGATCGCCTTCGTCCTGTTATAGTCGGGACTGGCCAGCACCATGCCGTTGTGTTTCCGGTCAACCGAATTCAGCATCAGGACGTGGGGCAGGCTCGCAAGCCTGGCGACGGTGTAATCCCCCGCCGGGTAGGCGGCCGATCCGGCCTGGAAGCCGAATGGCACAGTGACTTTCAAGGCCTTCGTCTGGGCGAACACGAATCCGGACGACAGCAATCCCGCAGCGATGATGCAAAGCACTCGCGTTTTCATAACAACCTCCTTGAACTGATTTGTTTGTTGACCTTCCGGGGTGGCCTTTGATCCGTTCTCCCGTTCCGTCCAACGCCATAACATGGGGCAAGCCTGCGGCCAAACCGGCGGAGCGGCCGCTGGACGCCCGTAATCGAATGTAAAGAAACGGACTTGGGCATGGGCCCCACATGGAGCGCGCGGGACTGAGCCGGCGGGAGTTGTCAAAAAGGATAAGGACCGGCGACGAAACAGATAACCAATTCCTTTCCCTCCACCCCGATTCGCCGTATACTTCGTCACGAGAGGATGGCCGCAGAACTCATCGCAGTGGATGGGCCATTGATTGGTCTGGTCCGACGGCTCGACACCGGTAGCTTGCTAATCGGCAGGGATCCCTCGAACTCGCTGTGCCTCAAGGATGCGACCGTTTCGCGCCGGCACTGCACGATTCAGTTCAACGATGGCGGCTGGACGCTTACCGATGAAGAGACGCACAACGGGACATTCGTGAACGGACTGCCCATCAGGGAACGGATGCTCGCCAACCGGGATGAGATCCAGATCGGAGCTTCGCGGTTTCTGCTACTGATCGAGCCGGAAGCGGCGGTCATCAACCAGGAGGCGATGTTCGACGAGTGCTGCCATGCCACGCGCTCGATTGTGCTGGCGCCCAGACAGCCGCAGTTGCTTGATGCCGGGCTGTCGCCGGCCCTGATGGCGCTCGGAGAGCGCCACGGCCGGGAGCTTGGAGCCATTTTGCAGCTCTGCACGGCGCTGCCCACTTTGAGAGACATTGCGTCCATTGGGCGGCGCCTGTTCGAGAGCATCCTCAGGACGGTGGCCGCTGAGCGCGGCGCGATTCTGTTGGTGGATGCGGAGACCGGTGAGTTACACAGCGCATATGGGTGGGGCCGGGTAGAGGGAGCCTGCAAGGCGCCGGCGCTGCCTGCCGCGGAGCTGAAGCGGGCGGTGTCCGAGGGATGCGCGCTCCTGATTGAGGTCGAAGGCAGCGAAAGTTCATACCTGCTTGCGCCTCTCATGGCGGGCGGCCGGGCATTCGGGGTGATCGCCGTGGAGTCGTCGAGCGGGCCTGCGCCATTCGACTCGGGCCACCTGGAATGGCTGTGCGCGGTTGCCGCGATTTCGTCGCCCTCGTTCGAAAACCTGCGCCACACGGAGTGGCTCGAGGCGGAGAACCGGCGGTTGACGGCCGAAATCAACCTGGGCCACAACATGGTGGGGGAGAGCGCCGCCATACGCGAAGTGATGCGGCAGATCGTGAAAGCGGCCCCGGCGGAGTCGACAGTGCTGATTCAGGGCGAAACAGGCACGGGCAAGGAACTCGTAGCGCGGGCCATCCATTCGGGCAGCCGGAGAAACGTACGCCCCTTTGTCGCCGTGAACTGCGCGACGTTGTCGGAGTCGCTGCTCGAGAGCGACCTGTTCGGGCACGAGAAGGGCGCCTTCACGGGCGCGATCGCACAGAAGCGCGGGAAGATCGAAGTGGCCGAAGGCGGAACGCTCTTTCTCGACGAGATTGGGGAGTTGGCACCACAGATTCAGGCCAAGTTGCTGCGAGTCCTGCAGGAACGCGAATTCGAACGGGTAGGCGGTTTGCGTCCGATCCGCGCCGATATCCGCCTGATCGCCGCCACGAATCGCAACCTGGAAGAGGCTTCAAGGAAGGAGACATTCCGCAGGGATCTTTATTACCGGCTCAACGTGATTTCGATTACGGTCCCGCCGCTCAGGGAACGCAGGGAGGACATCGCGTTGCTGGCCAGCTATTTTCTCTCGCGGTATGCCCGGGAGACGCCGCGCAAGATCGCCGGCATTTCGCCGCGGGCGAGGGCGGCCCTGATCGCCCACGATTGGCCCGGGAATGTGCGTGAACTGGAGAATGCGATTGAACGCGCGGCCGTGCTCGGCTCCACGGATCTGATTTTGGTGGAGGATCTTCCCGAGACGATGCTTGAAAGCATATTGCCAGGGAACGCCGGCAACAGCCGCTACCACGAAGCTGTGGCTGAATCGAAACGGCGCTTGATCCTCATGGCCCTTGAGGAGGCGCAGGGAAGCCACCAGGAGGCGGCGAGGATGCTTGGCATCAATCCGACGTACCTTTCGCGCCTGATCCGCAACTTGAATCTGAAGTCCGCAGCCGGCGCCACGACAGGATAGACGAGGTCCTGGAGGGACTGTCATGGACGGGGAGTGCGATTCGACGGTGAGCCTGCTTCCAGCCGGAGCACTCATGGGCCCCTACACGGTGGAACGGCTGTTGGGGGTCGGTGGATCCGCCCAAGTATATCTTGCCAGCGACAGGCGGCTGGGACGGCAAGTTGCGTTGAAAGTCCTGACAGCAGGCTCGCTGACGCCTGAGTTGCAGCGGCGGTTCATCGAGGAAGCGAAGGCTGCGGCTTCATTGAACCACCCAAACGTCGCGGTGGTGTATGAAGTGGGAACCGTCGAGGGAAACTCCTTCATCGCCATGGAGTATGTCGAAGGCGAGACGTTCCGCCGCCGTTTGAGGGATACCAATTCCGCCTTGCCCGAGCTGCTGGGATATCTGCGCCAAGCCGCGAAGGCTATCGCCATGGCCCACGGCAAAGGCATCGTGCACTGTGACCTGAAGCCGGACAACATCATGGTGACGCAAGAGGGCGTTGTCAAGATCCTCGACTTTGGGCTGGCAAGGCTCCTGGCGCGATACAAGAGCAGAGGGGGCAGCCCTTCTCCTGGCGCCCCCAGGCAGGAGGAATTGTTCTCATCGTGCAGCCGGATGGTGGAAGGTACGCCAGGGTATATGTCGCCCGAACAAGCGGAGGGGAAGGGCGACCTGGATGAACGGACCGATATCTTCTCATTTGGCTGCATGTTGTACGAGGCGGCGGCCCGCAGCCTGCCTTTCAGCGGCGGCACGGGCGGAGATCCTCTCAGCCGCTCGAGGCAGGAAGGACCGCCACGGCTGTCGGAGCTTTGCCCGGCCGCGCCTGCGGGCCTGACGCGAATCGTCGAGGGTTGCCTGGAGAAGGATCCGAAGCGGCGTTGTTCCAGCATGGACGAGGTGGAGCGTGCGCTTGGAGATGTGCTGGACGCGAAACCGGAGCCGGTGAAATCCAACCTGTCACGCAGGAAGTGGGCGATCGGTGTGACCGCGGTGGTGGTGGCGGCGCTGGCCGGCGTGGCCGGGTATCTGCGCCGGCAGCCTACGCTGGTTGCGCCATCGATCGCGGTCATCCCTTTCGTCGCGGCGCACGCAAACCCCGAGATCGAATTCCTGTGCGAGGGCATCAGCGAAGGGCTCATCAACGCCTTGGCGCAAGTCCAGGGCCTCAAGGTGATCGCCCGCAGTTCGAGCTTCCGATTCAGGGATGGAAAGATCCCCGTGCCCAGGATGGCCCGGTTATTGGGGGTGCAGACGCTGGTTACGGGTTCGGTCGCCGAGCGAGCCGGGCGGCTGAGGATTACGGTGGACCTGGTTGCGGCCGATGGGACCCAGTTGTGGGGCATGCAGTATAGCCCTGGAGTCAGGGAGCTTGCTGGTGTCGAGGCTGGGATATCGAATGAGATTGCACAGCGGATCGGGTCCAAGCTCACCGAACTCGACCGGAGCAAGCTGGCCAAGGCGGGCAAGGTCAATCCGGAGGCCTACGCGCTGTTTCTGCGGGGGCGCTACCATTTGCGGCTGTACACGCCGGCGAGCCGGGAAAAGGCGGCCGGCTACCATGAGCAGGCGTTGGCCATCGATCCGGGTTTCGCGCTGGCGCACGCTGAACTGGCCAACCTCTACCGCAACCTGGGCGGATCAGCCGTGCAGAGCGCCGCAATCACTCTGCCGAAGGCTGAAGCGGCGGCGCTCAGGGCGCTGTCGGCCGACAAAGACCTGGCCGAGGCTCATGCGGCTCTGGCGGACATAAGAAAAGACCAGTGGGATTGGGCGGCCGCGGAAGCCGGCTACAAGCGGGCGCTTGAACTGAACTCGAACCTTGTCGCGGCACACCAGGGTTATGCGATCCTGCTGGGCGTCAAGGGCCGGCACCCGGAGGCGATCGGACAGATTCGCCGCGCCATGGACCTGGACCCCTTGGGCCTGCCCACCATGGTGCACGCCGCCGCGGTCTACTACAACGCCCGCCGTTTCGGCGATGCGCTCGGGATCTTGAACCGCGCCCTCGACGTGGATCCTGGATCGCCCTCGGCGTGGTCCTGGATGGGGATTGTCAACGGCGGGTCCGGCCAGTATGCGCAGGCGGTCAGGGCCTACGAGAAGGCCTTCGCGTTCGGAGACGATTCGGCCGCCACAAAGTGTTACTACAGCTTCGCCCTGGCGCGATCGGGGCGGCCGCGGGATGCGCTCACGGTGATCGAGGGCGTTGAGAAATCGGGCGGGTTCGTCCCGCCATCCACCGTGGCTATCGCACACCTCGGGCTGAATCGCCGGGCGGAAGCGATCCGGATGTTGCAACAGGCTCATGCCGCCAGGGATCCTCTGTTGCAGTATGTGCAGGTGGAAGCCCATTTCGACGAGTTGTCGAATGACATGGGCTTCCGCGCACTCGCGAAATCGATCGGCCTGTCCGGTTCTAGATGATGAAGCTGTAGAGCTTTCCGTCGTCGGACCCGCCGGCGATTCGTGTTCCGTCAGCGCTGACCGCCACCGGCCAGTTCATCATGTCCGTCGGCGAATGCCATTGTTCGTTGCCGTTGTCATCGAACAGGCAGAAGCCGCCTGGCGACTTCTCGGGGAACCCATAGGCGACCGCGATCTTCTTTCCCTTCGAATCTGTACTGACGCAGTTCGGATAGTGCGGCAGCCGCACCGCCCAGTCCGGCGTCTGTGCTCCTCCTTTGTACGCAAGCAACAGCCCTCGTTTGTCGCGGCCGATCTCGCGGTTCACCACCACAGCCAGAAGTGAGCCGTCCTTGGAACAGGTCAACCAGCGCACGTTCTCCGCGGCGCCACCGCCCAACTTGCCCATTGGCGCATTCCCATCCCAAGTGTCGATTTCGTGCGGGGGTATTTTGTTATCGCTATTCATGGTGAGCATGTCAGCCTTGGTGAACGCATAGACGAAATCGCCGCCGCCCACGAAGAATGAGTCGTTCGCGCCTGCGATCGCAACGCAGAGGAACGGGATCGGAGCGAGTCCTGAATTCGCGATTGTGCGATTCACGGGTCTGCTCAGTGCCGACCACATGAACGTGTCCAGGATCTTGCCATTGCCGATCGTCGCCAAAAGCACCTGCCCGCTCATGTCGCACGCCACCAGCCAGCCCCCGCCGGGATGCACGGCGACGGCCTTGACGTTTCCATTCATGTTCAAGTCGAAACTGGTGGCAACAGCGTCGTAGGTGTTGCCGTTCCGCTGAAAGACGTAGACCTTGTCCGCCGCGGCAGCAAGGAACTTCCCGTCGTGCGACAGGCTGATCGAGTTGACTCTCTTCGGAATCGTAGTGCAGTCGAGCAATTTCGTGCCTCTCTGCGAGCCGGCATCATAGGCGCGGAGCCGCGCATGTTTTCTGTCGAGCCATCCCCCGCCCGCGGCGACGCTGCCGTCGCCCGAAATGGCCACGGCGAACACGCCGCTCCACCCCGGCTTTTTCTTGAGGTCCTCGTCTTCCCAGAGCCGGACTCCGGCGGAATCGTGGCAATAGGCGCCGAAGACACCCTCCTTCCTCGATGAATTCGCGTAGTCGTAGTTGAACGTCCCGCCAACGAGACGGCTGCCGTCCGCACTGATGGCCACGGCGTTTACCCACTCCTTCTCAGACAACGGTTTCCCCCAATCTGGGATCTTTGCCGGCGACCAGGAATTGAGGTACTTACCGTCGGCATCGTTCAGGTAGGAATCATTCTCGGGGAAGACGAAGCACTCAGGATCCCGGGTGACAGTCCCATTCGCTGTAATGAAATCGGCGAGTTCGTATTTCTCCGCTGCCCTGCCGCATTTCTTGAATTCCTCCTTCAACATCACTTCCTCGCCTAGATTCTTGAGGAAGTCATGAAAGCTGCAATTCCAAAGCCCGGCCTGGCTCCCGCCCCACCAGACTGTCTGCCGGCGGAAGAGTTTCGGGAGGGTCAACCGGATGGCCGGGGGCTGGGCAGGTTTCCCAGGACAGTAACCCGAGTGTGGATTGTGAGGGGGAACCGTATGATCGAAAAGCGTCCACACGCCGCCGGCCACTTTCTTGCCCAAGTCCCAGGCCTGGTCCATGGCATCGATTTCGTCGTTTTCCATGCTGTCGTAGTACAGGGGGAAGGCCCAGCCCTCTTTGACTACCCACTGGCCGATGTTGATATTGGCGCCCCCCTGGGTCACAATCACATCGCCGATAAAGCGGCCGGTGCCGTCAAATACGTCTCCCGGCAATCCGACGCGGGTCTCGACCTTGACATCAATAGCCGGCGAATGGAAAGTGTTGTCAAGAAAGGTCCACAGAGCCGCTCTTGCGTCTTCGCCCAACGCCTGTGGGCACTTTGAATTGAAGTCGGTGAAGTCCTTGCGGCGTTCGCCCGTGAACGCGGGCTGGCTCTTGCCAGAGGTGAGTTGGGGCTGGTATTCCAGTTCCGGGGCGTCGATACCCTGCAACCGCACTCTGATCGTCTTATCCGGCTTGATGCATCGCTTCCCAAACACTGTCGCGTCGTCGAAGACCGTCGACATGATCGCGTTCGCGGCCGCGTGCGGCTCGAATGTGAAGACTGCGTTGCTCACGTCCAACGTGACGGTATCGGCGTCGGATTTTCCTGGGTGGACGAATTGATCGAGAGCCAGCTTTGCTCCCGTGATGGTGAGTTTTCCCGCGGTGCTATTCATGGTGCATTTCCTTCCTGTAGACCGATCATCGAACTGTCTAGTTGCCGCCCGGTTTGGGCACACGGACTCTGGCCCCTGGCCCTGATTGCTGCTTGCGCCGCCGCCGCGTGCCGGTTCCCGCCAGCAACACCACGGCTTGGAATGGTCTGTTGGGGCTTGGCGGAGGTGATTTTCACCGCTTCACAGTGGCCACTCGCCCCGGTTTCCAGGGTGACTGGGACTACGCCAAGCCAACTCGACTCTTGAACACTTGTAGATGGAGAATGCCGGTGCGAGGGCGGGTCAACCGCGAGCGCATTCCCTCAAAGCGCTGGATGCGCGCCGTCAATCGCCCGGGCCTGGCGCCGAAACTCCCAAGACTGATCGCATGAACGCGACAGGTAAGCGCTAGCTCTACTCCTACCCAGAAGGGTCCTCACGCCGGTCGGTCAGGCCGATCCCCTTGAGATAACCCGGGAATCGCGCCGGGCTCGCACTCCATGGCCTCGCCTACCGGTTGTAAGGCCAAGTCGAGTCTACACCTAATATCATCCCGCTGATAGGGGATTTTGTGTCCGCGAACGTCGGCCATACTGGGAGGAGGTTATCTACACCCAATTAGGTGTAAATGAGCCTTTCCCGGCCCTTGGCCATGCCGAATCTACTGAAGATAGCCTAGCCGCGTGCTCTCCAAGTCTGGTTATGTATCGAAGCCGGGACTCCCGACAGGCCGTAGCGGCAAGTTCTGCGCGACGGCGGGCAAGTTGGAAGCCGGCGGATGTGATTTGGCGGACGAGGCGGGTGGGATTGCCGGTGGAGGGGTGACGGCGGAG
>CAZLDN010000064.1:0-27871 GCA_964558355.1 uncultured Candidatus Solibacter sp. | reverse complement strand
AGTGCGCCTATCGCAAATCTCCGAGCACCCGCACCCCGGCGTCCTCCAGGTTCTGCGACATCAGCCGCGGATAGGTCGATCTGTCTGAATCCGTGAAGAAGACTTTCTGACGGTTTGTACCGCGTTGAGTGACGTGATACGCCTGACCAGGCATGACAGAACGTTGGTTTCTCGGCATCCTGACCCAATAGTGGGTGAAAACAGGCAAGAATCTCCAAAGTGGCAGAGCTGTCTGACGGTTTGGATGAAATCGCCAATCGGTCGTATCTGACCCCTTCGCGTAGAAACGATCAGCGCCCAAAGGAGCCCACGGCCGGACGACCTGAACGGTGAATACGCCCTGAGTCGTCTCAAGCCGGGCCTTCCAAACCTCCGGCGAACGCCGGGTCACCAAAGCCGGTTCGCGTAACTTCGCCAACCGCGGCGCGCAACCAGCCATCGCCGCCGCGGCCGCCAACAAACTCCTGCGGGCAATCATGATCCTCTCATCCTAACCCGCTAGTCCGAATTTGATGCGGCGAACCAATCGGCGTCGGCTCCTTGGAGCAGCAGCCCGAAGTACTTTGACCGCGGCACCGTCGTCTCAAGGATTCCCTCTCGCTGAACTCCCCACGAGTGTTGACGCCAGAGACCGTCTTCACTCAAGGCGTAGCCGGTTCCGACTCCAACAATCCCACTCCGCTTCCGCCGCCAGACTCTGGAGACACTCCTGTGGCAAGAGCCCGCTCTCATGACTTTGTGCCGTACTGGCCCCGCCATGATGAAACCAGAGTCGATCAGAAGCGGCACGTTCGAGTCGGGTGCCGGGGGAGCGACCAATTCCGCGCCTCCAATTTCGAGTAGGAGTTTTCTCAGGGTCCTGATCTTTGGCTGTCGTGCGATCGCCTCGCGAAGGCGATTGTCCAGAAGTCGCTTGCGTTCCTCGGTCATGCGGGAGATTCCAGGCTACAAGATGGTCGTTGAGGCCGCTACTGTACCGACAGGCGAATCTCGTCAGACAAAGGTCCAGCGACGCGCTCTGCCGCGGTCGTCATCGGGAGTGCTGTGAGCCAAAGTTGTAGCGACCGAGCGCCGATCGTGAGGTCAGCTTTGTGGATCAGCCTGCCTCGCTCATTCAGTGAACTCCAGTTCTCGGGTGAGCACGGGTACGCCAAGCACGCGATCACCTTCGGCGTTTTGGCGAGGTTGGCGTAAGCAAGAACCTGATGCAAGTCACTTCGGTGTTGTTCGCGAAGTTCCTCGTTGGTCCGAGCCCACGATCCATGCTGGAGTTCCTCCCAGTGGCGCTTATACTTCGCGTCCACAATGAGCGTGGTCGAGTCCCATTCCAGCCAGAGATCCGGGATGAGGGATGTCTGCGAACCCAGGTAAGGCGGCTCCCACCTAATGGGGAAAACCGCTTCTCGCTTTCGACCGACTCTCATCTTCCCACCTGTGCGTTGCGCGATGATTCGAAACGCCGTCTCGACCCATGCCTCGAAGAACTGATCCATCCGCATAGCCCAAGGTATGCCTTCCAGATCGCTCAACCCAGCCAGTCCGCGTTCTTCGACTGTCCATTCGATCGCCTCCAACCCATTCACGAATTGGGCCGTTCGCATCGGTCGCTGAAGCCAGGCTCCCAGCATGGTCGAGGATGGTATGTTCGCCGGAACGGTCTGAACCCGGCGGAGCACCTGCTCACCAAATTCGATCAACCGTCGGACAAAGGCGCCGTGTTCCTTCTGCGTCTCAAGCGCTCTCAGTTGACGCTCCACGGCATACCGTACAGCGCCCTTAAGAAGCCGATCGTCACTGAGATCCGGGAATGAGCAGGGAATCGACAAGAACTTGGCGTTAGGCAAACTCCTCGTGAAGTACTCGGACCATCGCACACTGCCCCGCGGTGCGCGGCGCGTGTCCGTGATCAACTCAAAGCGTCGATCGAGCGAATCGAGGAGCGCTTTCAGCCTCGTCAAAATCATGAAAGACAAGACCCACACTGGTACTCGGCGTTCCGATCTGCGAAGTAGCGGTAACCCAAGTGGTGTCGGGCTGATCCGCCAACCCATCTCCGCCAGCATCGGACCAATACCTGCCCACGGAAACCTGGGCTGCACGACGAGTCCATAGTCCGGCCGGGCGGTAGTGGGAGAAAACAGTGGAATCGCGCCTACCGCGTTCCCGGATTGGATCATCAGGTGCACATCCCTGCCGTCGTAAGCCTGCGACACACGAACATCCAATTGAGACATGAGCGAACGGTTCTGGATGACAAACTGCTCGGACAGTCTCGCAGCGAGGGTCTGCGGGTCGCGCGTTCCATGAACCTGAAAGAAGTCGACCGCCGAGCGCCTAGCCACCGAGTGGTCCTGCAGTTCGATGCAAACTTCACTTGCAGGCGATGGCGCCACCAGCGGCGCCTGCCTTTCGTAGCGTCTTGGGCGGAGTCGACTCACAGGCTTCGGATTCTCTGCAAGTAGCCACGGATCGGTTCCGCGAAGCCGCTCACGTAACCTTGCGCCAGGTACTCTTCCAGGAGCGGGGCGAGATTCACTTTGAGGCTTCGCCCTGCACGGGACTCATCCGCTTCCAGAAAGTATGAATGACCAGGTACCAAAGGGAAGGCGTCGTCGGCCGCATGCTCTACGAAGATCGAAACCAACTCCTTGAAGGCCCGCTGCATCTCCTCACAGGCCAGCCGCTCGACGACGTTCATTCTTGGCCACAGGGACACGAACGCGAAGCGACGCCGCACCGCGACATCAACGATTGCGATGCTTCGATCGGCGCTGTTCATCGTGCCCAGTATGTGCAGGTTCTGAGGAAGGAAGAATGTGCGATGGAAGGGCTCACCGAAATCATGCGGCAGCTCGATTTTTCGATCCGACCCATCGGCCGCTTCCAACAGAAAGATTGCCTCGCCCAGGATCTTCCCGAGGTCTGCGCGGTTGATCTCGTCTATGTGCAGAAGGTAAGTGTTTGAAGGATCTCGAAGCGCTTGATCCGCCGCCTCCATGAGAGCGCCGGGCGTCGGCGCAAACCGGAACCCCAATTCACCACTCGCGCTCTCCGGTGCAAGCCCGCCGATGAAATTCTCGTATGTCGTGTTGGGATGGAATTGAATGCTTCGTCCTCGCCCTTCATACTCCCCGCGCAAGAGTTCAGTTGCCATCCTTGTCTTGCCCGTGCCGGGCGGGCCTTGGATGATGACGTAGCGTCTCGCCGCAAGCAGTTCAGCGACCTGTTCGCGATCCACTCCCGGCATGAGGTGCTCGAACCAATCTCCTCGGATCGACTCGTAGCTATTGAGATAATTGCTGATCGGCCGATGCCCGCGTTCCTCGAACATCAGGTCAAGGAACGCAGTCAATGCAGCTTCCGTCCCTGCGCGATCAGCCGTTGGGCAATACAGCGCATAGATTTCTTTGCCGTAGCGATCAAACACGCTCTTGTACGCCGGCCATGCGTGTCTAACGCTTTCTGGGACAGGGACCTCGGTTTGCGTTGGATCCTGTTTCGCCCAGGCTACCATTCTTCCGCCGCCATATTCGTGGTTCAACCAGGAACAAATCGCCTGCGCCTTTCGCGCATGTCCGGGTCGCCCCAATATCGCTTCATCCGGGCTAAGCCCTCCCGTCCCGACCACCAGACCAATTAGGCAGGGTCCATCGGGGATCGGAAACATCACGAAGGAAAGACCGCTGTAGGCGCCCGACTGAGGGTTCGACGGGTGGATGTAGGCGGTGAAGGGCACATTGGAGTCAGGACTCATTTTCGGCGCCCGTAGCGCCACGGTCTTTTCAGCCAACTTCGGATACCGTCCGCCAGGGCTTCCGAAAAGCGCGGCGAAAGCTTCTTCGTTTTTCTTCGTCCAAGCGTCTTGTGGTGGCGTAAGTATTATGTCGAGCAGCGGTTCAAGATTCATGCGACTCCGGTTGAGCGAGCGATTCGTCCTGTGCGTGGATGGCTGTGCGGTACGCCGTGACAGTAGGTACATGTGAGTTCCCAGCCCATTTCGTTGCCGAGTGATTTCCCCTCAGTACCGACCCACAGTACATTCATGGCGAGCAACACCATTTCGCGTCGCCCCTTAGTGTAACGCGGCGGATGCAACGCCAGCGGCTCCCTCTCGCTTGTAGCGCAACTCAGTCGAGTTCAGGTCCGGTTTAGACGACTTCCACACCCAAATTGCCCTCATCAGCAGCCTGCCCCCGGACTCACCACCCTCAACCCGTTCAGCGCAAACCCCTTCCGGTTATCGTGCGCGTCCACCGTCGCTTCCACCGACAGTACCGGCTTCACCGTCAGGTGCCCGTAATCGCGATACGTCTTCGCAAACAACGACACCTCGACGAAGCCCGTCCAATCGGCCAGCGTCAGGAACTTCATCGTCCCCTGCGCCGTCGGGTGGTGACGGTCGGCGACCACCAGCCCGCAGACCCGCACGTTCTTCCCATAGAACTCGCTCTGCCGCTCGACGAGCCGCGCCACCGTGACATAGTTCTTCCACGCAACCTTCGGACCGAAGCATTCCAGCGGGTGCAGCGACACCGGAAAGCCCAACGTCTCCACCTCCCACTTCGCCCGCATCTCGACGCCCGCTTCGAACGACTCCGGCAACTCGCCGTTCACCCACGGCTCCGCTCCGCCCTTCTTCATCGACGCTTCCAACCTTTGCAGCCGCCAGAACAGCCGTCCACGCGGCTCGCCCAGCGCATCCAGCGTCCCGCCTTTCAGCAGCGCCAGCCATTCATCACGCGCCGGACGCGTCTTCCGATAGAACTCGCCCGCATCGGCGAACGGCCGCCCATCGGCGATCTTCTCGATCGTCTTCGTCGTCAAGCCTTTCACCTGGTCCAGCGGCAAACGAACCGTCTCACCATGGGTCAAAAACCGCTTCGCATCCGATTCATTGAGATCCGGCGCCAGGAATCGCGCGCCGTTGCGCAACGCCTCCAGCACATACAGCATCGGCGAGTAAAACCCGCGCCGCGACGTCAGCACGGCCGCCAAAAACTCGACCGGATAGCGCGTCTTCAACCACGCTCCGGCAAACGCCTCCACCGCATACGCCGCCGAATGCGCCTTGTTGAACATGTACCCGGCGAAGTCGCGCAACAGCGCCCAGACGGAATCAATCTCGCCTTCGGTCCGTCCCAGCGCCCGCGCCGATTGCTTGAACTCCTCGCCCAAGGCGTCGATCCGTGCCCGGTCCCGGTTCTTCACCAGCGCGCGCCGCAACAGATCCGCGCGGCCCCACGGCATGGCCGCGAATCCGTTGGCCACCAACAGAATATGCTCCTCGAACGCCATCAATCCGTAGGTGTCCTTCAGCAACGGTTCGAGCGACGGATGGGCATACGACGGCGGCTCCAGCCCCTGATGCCGCCTCGCAAACGCCCGCTTCTTGCCCTCGTTCGCCGCGCCCGGACGGATGATGGACTCGACCGCCGTCAGGCAATCGATATCGCGGCAGTTGGTCATCACCAGCAACGACGTCATCGCGGGCGACTCGATGTGAAACACGCCCCGCGCCTCGCCCTTGGCAATCACGTCCCAGGTCCGTTGATCCTCCCAGTCCAACTTGTCTAAGTCGGGTTTCGGCTTGCCGTTGTCCGCCAGGTTTTCGAGCGTGTCGTGCAGCACAGCCAACCCGGCCTGACCCAGCAGGTCCATCTTCAATAGACCCAACTCCTCCACGTCGTCCATCGTGTAATGCGTCGTCAGAATCCCCTTCGACGATTCAAACAGCGGCATCTTGTCCACCACCGGCGAGCCGCTCACCACCAGCCCGCAAGGGTGCATCGCAAAGTGCCTCGGGATGCCGTCAAAACTCCCGGCCAGCGACAGGACTGTCTTATAGGGCTCCTCGTCATACGGCAGGTCCCGGCATTCGGGCGTTGCGATAAGCGCTTCCCTGGCGTCGCCCGTGTGCCACGGCAGACGTTCGGTGAACCGCCGCGCCTCGCGCTCCGGGATGCCATGGACCTTGGCGATGTCGGCCACCGCCGAGCGGCCCTGAAACGTATGCACTGCGCCGATCATCGCCACATGCTCGCGGCCATAGCGGTCGAAGACGTGGCGAATCACCTCGTCGCGCCTGTCCCACGGCAGGTCCAGGTCGATGTCGGCCAGTTTGGCGAACTGCATTCGTTCGCGGTTCAGGAACCGTTCAAAACAGAGCCCGAAACGGAACGGGCAGACATTCGAAATCCCCAGCAGATAGCAGACCAGGCTGCCCGCGGCCGACCCGCGCGCCAGCGTCGAAATCTTCTTCGACGCGCACCAATCCACGATCTCCGAGAACACCAGAAAATACTCCGCATAGCCGACCTCCTCGATGATCGACATCTCACGTTCCAGCCGTTCCATCACCTCGACGCCCGGCTCCAACCCGTAACGCCGTTCCAGTCCCTTTCGCGTCCGCGCCCGCAATTCGGCCACCGCGTCCGCGCACGGGACTTTCGGAAAGTGAATGTCGCCCAATTCGAAATCGAACTGGCAGCGCTCGGCGATGCGCGCCGTATTCTCCATCGCCTGTGGCAACGACCCGAAATAGCGGGCTATTTCTTCCGGCGTATGGAAGTGATGCCGCCCATCAGCAAGTTTCTCCGGATGCGGCTGGTTGAGCATCGTCAACGTCCGCATGCTTTGCAGGATGTCGAACCGCGGACGGTCGGATTCGTCCAGGTAATGCGCGTCCACGCCCGTCGTCAGCGCGACCTTGTTCCGTCTGGACAACTCGGCGAACAGCCGCGCCAGCCGCAGGTCTTCGTCGTTATGAGGGGCGATCTCCAGCGCAAGATTGCGGCCGAAGATCTCACGCAAACGGTCCAGTTCACCCTCGGCCGGCTGGTTGCGCCGCACAGCCCGGGCCAGTGCGCTGCGCGGTCCGGCGAGACAAATCAGACCCTCGCCATAACCGCCCACATCGGCCCAGGTGACGCCATCGGGATGTTCAATGCGGGTGGTCAACAAGTGGCAGAGATTCGAATAGCCACGCGCATTTTCCACCAGCAGTACCACGGTCGAGCCATCCTCCACCGTCACCTCGCTGCCCGTCACAGCATGAAGTCCCAGGTCCCGGCACTTCTTCCAGAACGCCACCGCCCCGGCCAGCGTGTCCCGGTCGGTCAACCCAACCGCCGTCATCCCGCAAGCCTCGGCCGCCAAGGCCACCTGTTCGGGCGGGATGGTCGAATCCAGCAGCGAGAACCAACTGTGATTGTGCAGAGCGGCGTAGGGCATGGCTGGCCTGACTAGTATAAATTCTTACACTATCCAGACCTCAAAGACAAGCCCCTTCCGCGCTAACTTAAGGGCGATTCCGCTGCAAACCGTGGCGTGGACTTCAGTCTGCCGCGTCGACAATCGTGTCGACGCGCGGCCAAGCGTCCGCATGAGTGCGGACGCGGCTAACATGAGTGTTCGCGCCACATCGCCGGTCGAGATCTGAGTAGCCAGTACGCTCAGCCTCTTTTGCGATTCCAGTGACTTGAACCCAGGTCCCACTATTGTGTCGCCCCCCTCTCGCCGGCGCCTTGCGATATGCTTCTTGTCTATGACCCGCCGCTTGCTCGTCTCCGCCATCCTCCTGGCCGCCGTCTGTCTTGCCCAGAACCCCGCAGCCCAAATCCAGGCCGCCGAAAACGCCTGGATCAGCGCCATCAAGGCCCATGACGCCGCCGCGCTCGACCGTGTCCTGAACGACGACCTGGTCTATGTCCACTCGGGCGGCGTCATCGACACCAAGGCCCAATACATCGCCAAGGTGACCTCCGGCAAGCAGGTGTACAAATCCGTCGAGCAGTTCAAAATGAAGATCCGCGTCGATGGCTCACTCGGCACCACCCACTGCTGGGCACGGATGCAGGGTATCAACGCCACAGGCAATTTCGACGATAAGCTCGTCATCGCCCACATCTGGGTGAAGACCCCAACCGGCTGGCGTCTGGCGGCACACCAGACCACCAAGGTCCCTGAGATTCCTAAGTAGGACCGGCGTCCAGCGCCGCCCGGACCTTCTTCGGCAAACTGGCATGGACGATCGAGTACGCCTCTTCGAGTCGCCGTTTCACTTCCGCCTTGGGCATCGCCGAGGCGTCCTCCAACGAAACCCAATGCGCACGGGCCAGGTACGGCGCCGGGATGATGCCGGACCGCTCAACGAGTTCGCCGAACTCCTCCTTGGTGCATTTGAATGACAGACACGTGTTGGCCGGTTCCAGCGGCGCGATGACGAATATCTTGCCGCCGACTTTGAAGATCAGGTTGTCGCCCCACTGCACGGATTCGGTCACATGCGGCAACGCCATGCAGATGGCGCGGATCCAGTCGATGCTCAGGGCTGTACTCATGGTGTTTTGCAGGTTCGTTTGGCCGGGGCCTCAGATCTACTTCTTTTCATCCTTTGTTTCCGCCGCAGGCGGCTCCTTCATCTCCTCGCCCCAGATGTGTTTCAGAAACCAGCGCTCGTTGTCTTCCATCACGTGCCGCATCTGCTTTGGTTTCGAGATGCCGTGGCCGAAGCCTTTATAGATGACAAAGCGCGTTTCGACTCCAACGTCCTTCAAACCCTGGTTCAACTGGTAGGCGTTCGGGATCGGCACGCGGCGGTCGTTCTCGCCGTGCTGAATCAGAGTCGGGGTCTTCGCCTGCTTGATGTTGGTGATGGGCGAGGTCTTGGCGTAGATGGCCGGATCGTCCCAGGGCGTCGCTTTCAGATACTGGCGCGTGAAGGGCGTGATGTCGGTGTTGACGTAATAGGTCATCCAGTCGCTGATGCCCGCTCCGACGCTGATTGCCTTGAAGCGCGTCGTGTTGGTGGTCAGGAACGCCGAGATGTAGCCGCCCTGGCTCCAGCCCATCGAACCCATGCGCGACTCGTCGACGAATCCCAGCGAGATCAGATAATCGACGCCCGACAGCACGTCCCACGCGTCGCCGACGCCCAGATTTCGCACGTTGAGCGAACGAAACGCTTCGCCATAGCCGGCCGACCCACGATAGTTCGGCCGCAGTACAACGGCGCCTTTGGCGACAAGACGTTCGAGAGGGTAATAGCTATCTGCATAGCGTACAGGCGTGTCGATTCCAGTCGGGCCGCCGTGGATGACAACAAGCAGCGGGTACTTGCGTGACGGGTCAAAGTCCGCCGGCTTGATCAGGATTCCCTCAATCGTCGCTCCATCCTTCGACTTCCAGCGCACCACTTCGCGATTCGCGGGATTGAACTTGGCGTATTGCGCGCTGAAGTCGGTCAACCGCACCGGCGGCTGATCCGCCACATCCAACCGTGCCAGATAGACCTCGGCATATCCGTTGACCCTGGCCGCGACCGTCGCGAATTTCGTCCGTCCGCTGTCAAGGCTGCCGCCCATGAACGACAGACCCGCCCGAGCGAGCAACCGCTTCGCCGCGGCGCCCGGCGCGACGACATAGATGCCACTCTCCCGGTTCTTCCAGGCCGTGAAGTAGATGCCGTCCTTACCCCACTCGGCGGGGACTGTGTCCTCATCAAAATCGTCGGCTACAATGCGGACTGGACCGCCGTCAGCTGGCACGACACCGATGCGGCCATTCTTGTAGAAATAGAACGGTTGAGTATTGGCCGTATAAAAGGCGATCCACTTGCCGTCGGGCGACCAGACAGGCCCTGAATCCGGACCGGTCGTCGCCACGACCTTCTTCACCGCCTTGTCCGCCACGCCAACGACATAGATGTCCGACGTTTCTCCATCGGGCAGAAATGGCGTCCTGGTCGCCGCGAATGCGATGCGCGATCCATCCGGCGACCAATCGAACCCATTGACGTTGAACTCCTTGCCCGAGGTCAGCGCCGTGGCCTTCGGCTTCTCCTTCGACGCCGAGGGCACATCTTCGGGCACATCAACGGTCCATAGATGCTGCTGGCGGTAGTCCTCGCCAAAGATCTCGAAATCGCCATACTTCTCCTTGCGGTCCTTCAGTTCCTTTGGTTCCGGACCCGCCGAGACGAACGCGATGCGCTTGCCGTCGGGAGACCATTTGAACCCGCCCGGCGACGCCTCTTCGTTGGTCAACGCCACGGCTTCGCCGCCGGTGGGGGAGATCAGCCAGACCTGGCCTTTGCCGTCGCGGGAGGTCGAAAACGCCAGCCGCTTTGAATCGGGCGACCAGCGTGGGTTGTTGGCGGAGGACTTGCCGCGCGTCAACTGATATGGCGCGCCACCCGCTGTTGGAACGATCCAGATCTGTGAGACGAATTCATTCTGTTCCCAGTCGGTCTCCCGCACCAGATATGCCACCCGCTCGCCGTCGGGCGAAATCCTCGCCGTCGAGGGTGTCTTGAAACTCAACGACTGTTCCGGCGTCGGCGCCTGAGCGCTGCACAGCGCGGCAAAAAGCAATAGAATCGTTGTCCGGCCCATGGGCAACATTGTCAAGGAGAACACCCCGATGACACAAGCAAATAAATTCTCTCGCCGAGCCGCCGTCTCGGCCCTGATGGCGCCTCTCGCCGCCGAAACCGCCGCAGCGCGTCAAGCCGCCGCGCCCATCAAGGCGAAGGACCCGCTCAAGATCACCCGCCTGGAGACTTTTCTTGTCAAACCGCGCTGGGTTTTCCTGAAAATCCACACCAACGCCGGCATCACCGGCCTCGGCGAACCCCTGCTCGAAGGCCGCGCGCTGACGATTCAAACCGCCATCCAGGAGATCGAGCCTTACCTGATCGGCAAGGATCCCCGCCCCGTCCAGCACCACTGGCAGGCCATCTACCGCCATGCGTTTTACCGCGGCGGCCCCTTGCTCACCTCTGCCCTCTCCGGCATCGACCAGGCGCTTTGGGATATCAAGGGCAAGGCGCTCGGCGTGCCTGTTTACGAGTTGCTTGGCGGCCCGACGCGCAATCGCATCCGCGTCTACGCCCATGGCGGCGGCTCCGATCCGGCGCGGATCAAGGCCCTGCTCGCCCAGGGCTTCACGGCCTTCAAGACCGGTCCGGCCCGGCGCCGCAGGTACCCCAAATACGTCGAGACCCCGGCCGAGGTCCAATACGCCGGAGAGAAACTGGGCGAGTTCCGCAAGTTGGTCGGCGACGACATCGATATTGGAGTCGACTTCCACGGCGCAGTCAGCCCGGCCCACGCCAAGATGCTGATCAAGGCCCTGGAACCCTACAACCCGATGTTCATCGAAGAGCCCTGCCAGGCGCAGAACCACGACATCATGGCCGAAATCGCGCGTTCCACCCACCTGCCGATCGCCACCGGCGAGCGCGTCTTCACCAAGTGGGGTTTCCGCGAGGTTCTCGAAAAGAAGGCCGCCACGATCCTTCAGCCCGACCTCTGCCATGCCGGCGGCATCAGCGAGGTCCGTTACATCGCCGCCATGGCCGAGGCCTACTACGCATCGATCGCGCCGCATAACCCGATGGGTCCGATCTCGCTTGCCGCCGGTGTCCAACTGGCCGCGTCGATTCCCAATTTCCTCATCCAGGAGCAGGTCTCGCTCGGCGAAGGCTATATCAAGCAGCCCTTCAAGATCCGTGAAGGGTATCTCGAACTGCCCACCGCGCCGGGCCTGGGCGTGGAGATCGACGACAATGCCATCGCCGATAAGCTCGGACACGACTGGCGCAACCAGGAATCCTACGACGCCGACGACGGCAGCGTTGTGGATTGGTAGTCCCGAACTCGCACGGGCCGCCAACCCCTGAATGTTACAATTGAGGGGTTTGCCTGTCCTTCCCGATCCCCGTCCGCGAAGACGCGCCCGGTTGCTGGAGTCCCTTGCCTCGTGCAAAGCGGACGCCATGCTCGTGTCGCATCTGCCCAACGTACGTTACCTCTCGGGGTTCACGGGCAGCAATGCGCTGCTGCTGGTGACGGCAAAGAAAACAGTCCTTTACACGGATCCCCGTTACGACTTCCAGGCGTCCGGGGAATGCGATTGCACCGTCAAAGTGCTGACGGGATCCACCTGGACCGACGCTGCCAAGGACATCAAACGCCGCCGCATCGCACGCTTGGCTCTCGAATCGGCGCGGGTATCGCACCAGCAATGGCTCTCGACCTCCGCAATCCTCGGCAAGGCTGTGAAGTTGGTGGCCGCCGGTAATCTTGTGGACCGCCAGCGGATGGTGAAGTCGCCCGAGGAGATCGACCTGATCCGCCGGTCGGTTCTGCTGGCATCGAAGGTCTATGCGCGGGCGATCCGCAAGGTGAAGCCGGAGACGACCGAGGTCGCTCTGGCCGGCGAGATCGACTACCAGATGCGCAAGCTCGGCGCGTCTGGTCCGTCGTTTGACACGATTGTCGCCGCCGGCCCCCGCTCGGCCCTGCCACACGCACAGCCCTCGGCCGAACCCGTTGGCCGTGATCGGCTACTATTGGTTGACATGGGCGCGAGCCTGAACGGTTACGCCAGCGACATGACCCGCATGGCTCACCTCGGTCGCCCCACGGCACAGGCGGTTGACCTCTACGCCGCCGTACTCGAGGCCCAGTTGGCAGCCATCGCCGCAGTCCGCGCTGGCGTTGCGGCGCGCAAGGTGGATGAAGCCGCCCGCCGATCTTTGAAGAAGCGCAAACTCGACCGCGCTTTCATGCACTCCACCGGCCACGGGCTTGGTCTCGAGATTCATGAAAGTCCTCGCATCGGCCGCACCTCCGACGACACTCTCGAGGCCGGCATGGTAATCACAATCGAACCTGGGGCCTATCTCGCGGGATTCGGCGGCGTCCGCATCGAAGACACCATCCTGGTGACCGAAACCGGCGCCGAGATCCTCACCCCCACAGGGAAGGAACTTTTGGTACTCGCATCATGACCATTGAAGAGATTCAAGACCTGATCCATACCGTTGTCGCCTCGGGCATCGCCGAGCTCGAAGTGCAGCGCGGCGAAAACCGCGTCTGGATCAAGCGCCATGGCAGCGTCATGCAGGAATTCGTCATGCCCGCCGGCGCTGCCGGTCCAGCCGCTCCTGCCGCGGTTCATATGGCCGCCCCGTCGCAATCGGCGCCGCCCGCGTCCGGTTCCGGCCTGGCCGATCTGACAGACCCGGCGCTGCAGACCGTCACCTCGCCCATCGTCGGCACGTTCTACGAGTCGCCCTCGCCCGGCTCGGCCGCCTTCGTCCATCCCGGCGACCACATTCAGCCCGGCAGGGTCCTCTGCGTCATCGAGTCGATGAAGCTGATGAACGAAATTGAGGCCGAGATCTCCGGGACCATCGTCAAACGCCTGGTCGAGAACGGCCAACCCGTCGAGTACGGCGAGGCGCTCTTCCTCGTCAAGCCCAACTAGGCCCGGACTCCTCAACACGAAATGTTTCAGAAGATCCTGATCGCCAACCGTGGGGAAATCGCGCTCCGCGTCATCTGCGCCTGTAAGGACCTCGGCATCAAGACGGTCGCCGTCTACTCCGAGGCCGACCGCAATTCCCTCCATGTCCGCTTCGCCGACGAAGCCGTCTGCATCGGCCCCGCCAAGAGCGCCCTCAGCTACCTCAACATCCCGGCCGTCATCAGCGCGGCCGAAATCACCAACGTCCAGGCGATTCACCCCGGCTACGGCTTCCTGAGCGAGAACGCCGACTTCGCCGAGGTCTGCGAAACCTCCGGCATCAAGTTCATCGGTCCCAGCCCGGAAGTCACCCGCCTGATGGGTCTCAAACAGCGCGCCCGCGAGGTGATGAAGGCCCACGGCGTGCCGATTCTGCCTGGCTCGGAGGGCATTCTCCGCGACGCCGAAGAGGGCGTCGAAATCGCCGCCCAAATCGGGTATCCCGTCATCCTCAAAGCGTCGGCCGGCGGCGGTGGACGCGGGATGCGGGTCGTCCGTGAAGCCGAGGAGTTACCCAAACTTTTCGTTCAGGCGTCACAGGAGGCCGGGTCATCGTTTTCCTGCGCCGACATCTATGTCGAGAAGTTCATCGAACGGCCCCGCCATATCGAATTCCAGGTGATTGCCGACAATCATGGCGACGTGGAAGTCCTGTTCGAGCGCGAGTGCTCGGTCCAGCGCCGCCACCAGAAATTGATCGAGGAGGCGCCCTCGCCGGTGCTCTTGCCCGAGGTTCGTGAAGCGACGATGACGGCCATCAAGGACGCCTTCAAGGCCATCGGCTACACCAATGCCGGCACCGTCGAGTTTCTGATGGACACCGACGGCAGCCTCTCCTTTATTGAGGTCAACGCGCGCATCCAGGTGGAACACCCGGTGACCGAAGCGATTACCGGCGTCGACCTCGTCCAAGCCCAGATCCGCGTCGCCGCCGGCGAGCGACTGGATGACATCCTCGATCGGCCCATCACCATGCGCGGCCACGCCATCGAGTGCCGCATCAACGCCGAACACCCCGAGACCTTCACCCCCTCGCCCGGCCGCATCAAAGCCATCAACGTGCCCGGCGGCATCGGGATCCGCGTCGAAACCGCCGCCTACGCCGACGGCGTCATCCCGCCCTACTACGATTCGATGATCGCCAAACTCATCGCTTACGGTTCCACGCGCGACGAAGCCATCGCGAGAATGCTCCGCGCGTTGGACCTGTTCGTCGTCGAGGGCATCCACACCTCGATCCCGCTGCACCAGCGCATCCTCAGGGACCAGGCTTTCCGCGATGCCGCCATCGACACCCACTACATCCAGCGCTTCCTCGAGAGGACCAAGAAGGCTGTCTTCGAGGATTAAACAGGACTTAATCAAATCGGTGTTGCAGGCCCGATTCTCAACCATGTATACTAGGGTCAATTACATAAGTCGTCATCGACTTCATGCATCCCAGTGAGGGTACCCAGACCCTCACGTAGCCCCTCTGACAGAGGCCCTGAGACCCCAAAATCTCAGGGCCTCGCCCCTTTTAGGACTGACTCTCTGAACACCCCCTGCCGGTTTGTCGTCCTCAGCCCGGAAATGTTGCACCGCTCGCCTTCCGCGCCCACTACAATCGATTCGTGGTGTCCAACATGACGAAACTGATCCTTGCCGTCCTCCTCCTCGCCGCCGCCCTCCCGGCGCAGAACATCCTGCCCCAGCGTCCCGCGCTCTCGGCCGACTCAATCGTCTTCTCCTATGCCGGCGACCTCTGGCGCGTCGCCCGCCAAGGCGGCGAGGCCATCCGCCTCACCACCCACGAAGGCGTCGAAACCGCGCCCGTCTTCTCCCCGGACGGCAGGACCGTCGCCTTCTCCGCCGCATATGACGGCAATACCGACGTGTTCACGATTCCCGTCTCCGGCGGCGTTCCCAAACGACTCACCGCCCATCCCGGCCAGGACGCCCCACTCGCCTTCACCCCCGACGGCAAGCGCCTGCTCATCCGATCGCCCCGCGCCAGCTACACCCGCGTCGAAGGCCTGTTTACCATCCCGCTCGACGGCGGTCCGGCCGAGGAACTTCCCTTCCCCATGGGCTATGAGGCCACATACTCCGCCGACGGCACACAACTCGCCTACACCCCTCTCCCGCCCGCCTTCACCATCTGGAAACGCTACCGCGGCGGCCGTACCTCCAAAATTTGGATCGCCCAACTCGCTGATTCCAAGGTCGAGGAGATCCCCCGCGACAACTCCAACGACTTCAACCCGATCTTCACACCCGGCCGCGTCTTCTTCCTCTCCGACCGCAACGGCCCCGTCTCGCTGTTCTCCTACGACCTCAAGACGAAGAAGGTCGCCGAAGCCGTCAAGAACACCGGCCTCGACTATAAGTCCGCCTCCCTCGGACCCGGCGCCATCGTCCTCGAACGCTTCGGCGGCCTGGAACTCTACGACCTCAAGTCCGGTAAACTCACCCCGGTCAGGATCACCCTGAATGGCGATATCCCCGGCGTTCGCCCCTACTACGACAAGGTGGCCTCGAAGATCTCGACCGTCGAACTTTCGCCCACCGGCGCGCGCGCCGTCTTCGAGGCCCGCGGCGACATTTTCACGGTCCCGGTCGAGAAGGGCGACGTCCGCAACCTGACCGCCACCTCCGGCGTGGCAGAGCGCTTCCCCTCCTGGTCGCCCGACGGCACGTCAATCGCCTATCTTTCAGACGCGACCGGCGAGTACCAACTCCACATCGCCCCACAGTCTGGCCTCGGCGAAGTCAAGAGATACGACCTCGGCGTCAAGACGTTTTTCTATCTCTACTCCTGGTCCCCCGACGGCAAGAAACTCCTGCTCCGCGACGCCATGCTCCGCTTGGGCATCTTCGACGTCGCCTCGGCCAAGACCACCTGGATCGAAGGCGACTACTACGACTCCCCCTTGCGCGAGGAGATCAATCCCTCCTGGTCGCCTGATTCCAAGTGGCTCGTCTACACCAAACAGCTCAGGAACCACCTGCGCGCCGTCTGCGTCTACTCGCTCGAATCCGCTAAGGAGACTCAGATCTCCGACGGCCTGTCCGATGCCCGCCATGCCCGGTTCGACACCGGCGGCAAGTCTCTCTACTTCTCCGCCTCCACCAACCAGGGCCTGTCCACCGGTTGGCTCGATTTGTCCTCAATGGGCCGTGTCCAGAACCGTAGCGTCTATGTCGTTGTTCTCCGCAAGGACGACCCCTCGCCTCTCGCACCCGAAAGCGACGAAGAGAAGGCCGTCGAGCCCAAGAAGGAAGATAAGCCGGCCGACAAGAAAGACGACAAGAAAGACATCGCCGTCGCCATCGACTTCGACGGCATCTCCCAGCGCATCCTCGCCCTCCCGATCCCGGCGCGCGACTATTCGCAGCTCGACACGACGAAAACCGGGATCGTCTACCTCGTGGAAGAGCCGCCTGTCCCCGGCGACGGCCCCCCTTCAAGCACCCTCCACAAGTTTGAACTCAAGACCCGCAAGACAGAGAAGATCATGGACGGCGTCGACTGGATCGTCTTCTCGCGCAACGGCGAGAAGATGCTCTTCCGCCAGGGCCTGCGTTGGGCCATCGCCGCCACCTCCGCTCCGCCCAAGCCCAATGAAGGGACCATCAAGACCGCCGACATGGAAGCGCGTGTCGATCCCGGCGCCGAGTGGAAGCAGATGTTCTACGAGGTCTGGCGCCTCCAACGCGACTTCTTCTACGCCCCCAACTTCCACGGCCTCGATCTGGATAAGGCAAAGGAGAAATACGCCTCGTTCCTCTCCGCCGTCGCCCACCGCGCCGATCTGAACTACCTGTTCGGCGAGATGCTCGGCGAGATGTCGGTTGGCCATATGTACGTCGGCGGCGGATCGTTCCCCGACGTCAAGAACGTTCCTGTCGGACTGCTCGGCGCAGACTTCAAGATCGAGAACAACCGTTACCGCTTCGCCCGCGTCTTTGACGGCGAAAACTGGAATCCCAGCCTCCGCGCGCCGCTCACCCAACCAGGTGTGAATGTGAAAGCCGGCGAATACCTGCTCTCCGTCAACGGCCGCGACCTTACTGCCTCGGACGACCTGTATCGCTTCTTTGAAGCCACATCCGGCAAGAGCGTCGTCATCAAGGTTGGACCCAACCCCGGCGCCGATGGCGCGCGCGACGTCACGGTCGTCCCCATTGCTAGCGAGACTGGCCTCCGCTACATGGCCTGGGTCGAAGACAACCGCCGCAAGGTTGAGCAACTCAGCGGCGGCCGGCTCGGCTACGTCCACCTGCCCAACACCGCCGATCAGGGTTACTCGAACTTCAACCGCTGGTTCTTTGCCCAGGTCGGCAAGGAGGGCATGGTGCTGGACGAGCGCTTCAACGGCGGCGGAAGGATTGCCGACTACATCGTCGACTACCTGCGCCGTCCGCTGCTCAACTTCTTCAGCACCCGCGCCGGCCACGATTTCACCACGCCGATGAACGCCGTCTTCGGACCCAAGGTCATGATCGTCAATGAATTCGCCGGCTCGGGCGGCGACGCCATGCCGTGGATGTTCCGCAAACTGAAGATCGGCACACTCGTCGGCACGCGCACCTGGGGCGGCCTGGTCGGCATCTTCGGCTTCCCCGCCTTGTTGGACGGCGGCCGGGTCACCGCGCCCAACCTCGCCTTCTACAACACGGAGGCCCAGTGGGATGTCGAAAACCACGGCGTCGATCCCGTCGTCGTCGTCGACTACGACCCGGCGCAAGTCCGCCAAGGCCGCGACCCGCAACTCGAAAAGGCCGTTTCCATCGCCCTCGATCAGTTGCAAAAATCGCCGCTGCCCAAACACCAGCGCCCGGCCTACCCGGACTACCACAACAAACGTTAGCGTCCTGATTCCCAAGTCGGCGACATGAGTTCGCGGAGGGCGGGCGCCTTTCGTCCGTGCGGGACCCCAGGTCCCGCTCCTTCTGGAGGCGGTCGCATTTTCGACGAAGCAGGCTTATTCGTCGTCGGTACCTCGATTGACCGCGGCAAGATCAGGCGGTTAGACTGGGCCTGATTCAATTGCCGCCGCGGAATCGTGGCGCCTCATTCCGAAAGGAGCGCAAGCGATGAAACATTCACTTGATCGCAGACAGTTTCTTGAACGCTCGGCCGGATTGGCCGCCCTGCTCACCGGGTCGGGCCAATCGGTCCAGGCCGCACAGGCCAAGCCCCTCGGCACTGTCCGGCTTGGCTTCATCGGGGTCGGCGGCCGCGGCTCCGGCCACGTCCGCGACGTCCTGCGCGTTCCAGACGTGCAGGTGAAGGCGGTCTGCGACATCGTGCCCAGCCGCGTCGAAGCCGTCCAGAACTGGACCCAGAAGGCTGGACAGAGCCGTCCCGAAGCCTATTCGAGGGGCGAAACCGACTACAAACGTCTCTGCGCCAACCCGGATCTGGACGCCATCTACATCGCCAGTCCCTGGCAGTTGCACGTCCCCATGTGCGTCGAGGCGATGAAGAACGGCAAACACGCCATCGTCGAGGTCCCGGCCGCCACAACTATCGAGGAGTGCTGGGAGTTGGTCGAAACCGCCGAATCGACCGGCAAGTATTGCGTGATGATCGAAAACTGCAATTACGACCGAGTCGAGCTCATGGCCCTCAACATGGCCCGCAAGAACCTGTTCGGCGATCTCATCCATGCCGAGTGCGGCTACCTGCATGACCTCCGCGGCACTAAGTTCAGCAGCCGGGGCGAAGGTCTCTGGCGCTTGGATCACGCCATCAAACGAAACGCCGACCTCTACCCCACCCACGGACTCGGCCCTGTCGCCCAAACCCTGAACGTCAACCGCGGCAACCTGTTCGACCACATGGTTTCGATGGCGTCAAAGTCCGAGGGCTTACGCGAATATGCCAGGGCGAAGTTCGGCCCCGATAGCCCTCAGGCCAAACTCGACGTCAAACTCGGCGACGTCGTCAGCTCGCTCATCCGTACCAGCGCCGGCCAAACGATTCTGGTGGTCCACGACACCAACCTGCCTCGCCCCTATAGCCGGAAGATCCTGCTTCAGGGCACGAAGGGTGTGCTAGAAAAGTACCCCAAGCCTCAGATCTACATCGAAGGGCGCGACAAGGGCGACGAGTGGGTGGACCTCATGACAAGCTACGCCGCTGAGTTCGAGCATCCGCTCTGGAAGGGACTCCAGGAGCGCGCCAAAGGCGCGGGCCACGGCGGCATGGATTACGTCATGAACTACCGGCTCCTGCAATGCCTGATCAAGGGCGAAGCGCCCGACATGGATGTCTATGACGCCGCGGCATTGAGCGCGGTCACGGAGCTGAGCGAACGCTCAATCGCCAACCGCAGCAAGAGCGTCGATTTCCCCGATTTCACCCGAGGCAAGTGGAGAAGCCGGACCCCGATCGGCATCGTCACCGCATAACCGCGTTCGCCCGCAAACAAGAAGCCGGCGCTGTGGCGCAAGCCTCCCGCCGGCTCTTTTCTTTCCAGCCGCCGCCAACGCCCGTCAGGACGCCTGAGCCACCTTGCGGGCCATCTCGGCGATCTTCTCCGCGGCCGCGGGCCTTCTCGGAGCCGTCGGTTCGTGCTGCTCCGGGCAGTTGTTTGAAACCAGCCGGAGGAGGCTCTCCTGAAAACGCAGGATGTCGCCAAGTTCGCTTCGTTCGGGTGCCATATGCTTCTGTTTCATCGGTCTATCCGGACAGGATCTTTAGTCGTTGGCTGCGGAATACTGTCGGCTCGAAGCTGGGGCGGGGCAGGGGAACGAGGAGATGCAGGGCGAGAGAGGGAGTTTAAGGTGGGTCTGACGTTGTGGGGAACGCCAACAGCTTCGAGCCTGCCCTGCGGAAGTCGCACACTAAGACCATTGCAAGCAACGAGCCAAAGGCTAAGTGATTGTATCTAAATAGTTCCAGCGCCCCACGCTGTACCAGGATGGGAAGAGATGAAGCCCTCTTCATCCCAGGGCCGCGCCGTATCCCAAATCGGGACTCGTCCTACCCCTTCCTGGCGATTAATCCCAGGCCCGGCCGATCAGCCAGGATGAGCTTGCCGGCGACGACTCTCACGCCCTCGAACGGGTCGTTCGAGATGAGGAGGTTGCCGTCGAGGTCGGCATGATCGACCAGCGGCGAGAGTTGGGCCGCCGCGGTAATGGCCACCGAGGACGACACCATGCACCCAATCATTGTGTCCAGGCCCAGTGAGCGCGCCATCTCGATCATGCGCCGCGCTTCGAGCAGGCCGCCGCATTTGTCCACCTTCACATTGACCCCATCGAAATGCGGCGCGAGCTTGGGAATATCGGCGGGATGGAGACACGCTTCGTCGGCGATGACGGGGATGTGGATGCGTTTGCGGATCCAGTTCATATCCTCGAGATTGTCTGCCTTCAGCGGCTGTTCGATGGACACGGCGCCCTGCTTCTCCAGCCAGTTGATCTTCTCAACCGCCTCTTCCTTCGTCTTGAAACCCTCGTTGGCGTCCACCCGCAGCGGCTTCTTCGTCACGCTGCGGACAGCCGAGATCACCTCTTCGTCGTTATCCAACCCGACCTTGATCTTGAGAACCGGGTAGGGTTCCGCCTCGCGAACCTTCCGCCTGATGACTTCGGCCTTGTCGATACCGATCGAGAAAGTGGTCAACGGCGCTTCCGCGGCGTCCAGACCGAAAAACTTCCACAGCGGAACACCGGCGCGTTGCGACACCCAATCGAGCAACGCGATGTCGGCGGCCGCCTTGAAAGCGTAGTTGCCCTCGATCTTCCCAAACACGTCGCGCATGAGCGCCGTGTACTGCCAGGGATCGCGCTGGGCCATCCAAATGCCATTGGCATGAAGGAGATCGAGGCCCTTCTGCGCGGTTTCGCCGTAACGGACGATGCCGGCGCCCTCGCCGCGACCGGTGATGCCGTCCTGCTCGTAGCGCAAGTAGAGTGTCTCGCGGAACTGGCTCGACGACATCACCGTGGTCCAGGTGTGTTTCAAGTCGAGTCGTTGGACGTTGCCCGACCATTTGCGGCGGGCGACTTCCCTTGGCGCCTGGGCCAGCGCGGCCGGGGCCAGAGCGGCGTTGACGATCAGTTGTCTTCGATTCATGGTGGACTCACCTCTTCCAGCGGCGGGCGGCGACAAACAGGCCGGTCCAGTGCTCATCGGTCAGGCGGCTGATTTGCAGGACAGGATGCTCATTCGTGGTCGAGTGAATAAACTCCCCATTCCCCAGGTAGAACCCCGTGTGGGTGATCTTCTGTAGCGACGAGCCGAAGTAAAGCAGATCGCCGGGTTGGAGTTTCCCCTTCTCCACCTTGGTCATGCCGTCCCAATGGGCTTGGGGCTGGGCGTCGCGGGGGATTCCAACTCCGCCGCGGCGGCAGAGCATCTGGGTGAAGCCGGAACAATCGAACCCAAAAGAGGAGGTCCCGCCCCAGGTGTAGGGCAGGCCCAGGAAACGTTTCGAGAGTTCGACAAGTTCCTGGATCTCCATTGTTTTCAGGTCGAAAGAGACGTCGCCGCGTTGCAGCCAGGCGCTCGACCCGTCTGGCAGCCGGACCCCGATCCAGCGGCCGTTCTCCTCAGGATGCTCCTCGATAACCTCAAGCCGGGTCTCAAACGGGGCCGTCATCACGGGAGCGCGGCGGGTGACCGAGGCCACCGGATACAGATGAGTTCGCAGACTCACCGTGGTGACAGTTCGCCCCGCAACGGCGTAAGCCGCGCCGGCCGCCAGTGGCCGGATCCCGACCAAACGAACCCATCCCGTGTAACTGTCCGGAGTCTGGATCTGCGACCAATCCCCTTGCTGCTGTAGCACGTGGACAGTTGTCCCAAGCGTCGCCTGGGAGACGACATCCACCTCGGCCGAAGGCTTTGAAAACATGTTGACGACCGGCTGGATGACAACAGCCTGGTCCGCGGCCGCGATCATGGAACCCATCAGAGCAGCCATGACAAACAAGCCTCGCCACATGGCTAACCAGCTTACCGCATGAGGGAGCCCCAATGGCCCCGGTGGGGCAGGCTTCAGCCTGCGAAGGGCTTCAGCCCGCTCAAGTCCGGGCAGCCAGACGCGATACCCGAGTGAGACGCCACGGTTCCGTCTATCTATACACCATCCCGACGTGGTGCTTTAATGTACTGTTAGATATAGACTTAACTACATGCGTCACTTGCCCAAGGTGGCGCGTATCTGGTATTCTGTCTCCTTATGATTATCTCAATGCGCCGTCACGCCTCCCCAGCCGAGATCGAGTCCGTCATCAGCCGCATCCGCGACTTCGGCTACAAGATCCACACCATCGAGGGGGAGGAGCGTGTCGTCATCGGGGCGATTGGCGTCGGCGACACATCGAGCTGTCTGGATGCGTTATCGGCGCTGGACTGCGTCGAGAAGGCGGTACCGATCTCGGCCCCTTACAAGTTCGTCAGTAAGGAGTTCAAGCCGGCGCCGACCGTGATCACGGTGGGACGCGACGTTGAGGTAGGGGGCGCGGAGTTTGTCATGATGGCGGGTCCGTGTTCGGTCGAGAACGAGAAGCAGATCATGGAGACGGCGCGCCTGGCAGCCAAGGGCGGGGCCAAGATTTTGCGCGGGGGGGCGTTCAAGCCGCGCACGTCGCCTTACGATTTCCAGGGGCTGGAAGAAGAGGGCCTGAAATTGCTGGCTCAGGCCCGGAGTGAGACCGGCCTGGCGATCGTGACCGAGGTCATGTCCGACACTGACGTGGACCTTGTCGCCTCCTATGCCGACCTGATGCAGGTGGGCGCGCGCAATATGCAGAACTTCGCGCTGCTGAAGGCCCTGGGCCGCTGCGGTAAGCCGGTGCTGCTGAAGCGGGGGATGAGCGCGACGATCAAGGAACTGCTGATGTCGGCCGAGTATATCGTGGCACATGGGAACAAGGATGTGATGTTGTGTGAACGCGGCATCCGCACCTTCGAGACGGCAACGCGGAACACATGCGACATCGCGGCGCTGGCGGTGCTGCGGGAACTGACGCATCTGCCGCTGATTCTCGATCCGTCCCATGCCACTGGGAAGCGCAGCCTGGTGCCGCCGCTGGCGCGGGCAGGCGTGGCGATCGGCGCCGATGGCATGATCGTCGAGATCCACCCGAATCCGGCCATGGCGATGTCGGACGGCGCGCAGTCGCTCGACCCGGCGCATTGGCTGGCGATGATGCAGGATTTGCAGCCGTATATCGAGTTGTGGAAGAAGTCCAGGGCGGCGGCGGCCTCGGCGTAAGCTGAAGCAAACAAGTCCGCCTACTCCCCTCCGGCAACGCTTCCGCCCGCGCTAACCAAGCAGCGACCGTGAGGAAGCGGCCCACTGACTTCCGGGACACCATTCTCGCCCGTCCGCACGAGCCGCGCGTCTCAACAAACGCCCATCCGCGAATGGAGCGCGGCACGGTCTCGATGGACCGGGACAAGGACGGCAACGACGTCCCTTCCGGCATCGAACCGCTTCGCCTGGCCATCCCGCGCCGGACCTATACCATGTCGCATGTCGAATACGCAGCCGACCGGCTGGAGTGGTTGCATGAGCACCGCGACCTGGTCGGGGGACTCGAATTCATCGAGGAGCCGCCCGTATTGCGCTTCTTCGCCGGCCGCATGAAATCCCTCGGCGGCTGGGGCGAGAAGCTCACGGCAGCGTTTGAAAAGGACTTCGGCCCCGGCTACTGATCTCCCCCACATGGGGGGGGCCTGGCCGGTCCGCACCTGCTTCCGCTGCGACCTGTAGGCGCCATCGTGTCGCGTAACCTAATCCCCGCGGTCCTCATGGCCGATAGAGAAAGCGTATGTTCTCATCGGCAGGACCGCGTTCCCTTTACTCGCCGAGGATCCCTCAGAGCGTCGAGGAACTGGGTATTCCCCAGTCCCTCGTGCTCGACCTGATCCTCCGGCGCACCACCCTCGAAGGGTTTTCGACGCTCAACAGCCTGTCGACGGCCCTCAAAATGTCGATCCCCATCATCGAGTTCGGCTTCCGGCACCTCCGCCAGCAGCAGCTTCTCGAAGTGAAGGGCATGATCGGCAACGACTACCAGTTCGTGCTCACTTCCGCCGGGAAACAACTGGCCTCGGACCGCTTCCAGATTTCTCAATATGCCGGCGCCTGTCCTGTCTCGTTGAAGGACTATTCGGCCGCCGCCAAGGCGCAGTCGGCGCACATCAAAATCGATCGCCGCGCGCTCAAGGCGGCATTTTCTGACCTTGTCATCCCCGACAGGCTGCTCGATCAGCTCGGCCCGGCCCTCATCTCGCAGAACTCGATCTTCCTTTACGGTCCATCGGGCAACGGCAAGACGTCGATCGCCGAACGCATGCTGCGCGTCTACATGGACGGCATCCTGATCCCTTACTCGGTCGAGGTCGACAACCAGATCATCAACCTGTATGACCCGGTCGTCCACCACCGCGTCGACTACGACGATCCCGACATCGATCCCCGCTGGGTCCTATGCAAGCGGCCGTGCCTTGTCGTCGGCGGCGAGTTGATCCCGTCGATGCTTGAGTTGAGACTGGATGAATCGTCCGGCATCTATGCCGCGCCCATGCAGTTGAAGGCGAACAACGGCATCTTCATCATCGACGACTTCGGCCGCCAGTTGATGAGCCCGCGCGACCTGCTGAACCGCTGGATCGTTCCCTTGGACCGCAAAGTGGACTATCTGACGCTTCGTTATGGCGTCAAGTTCCAGGTCCCGTTCGAACTGATGGTCGTCTTTTCCACCAACCTCGACCCGTCCGACCTGGCCGACGAAGCATTCCTGCGCCGCATTCAGAACAAGATTGAGATCGAACCGGTGCAACCGGAAGTCTTCGACATGATCTTCCAGCGGCTGATGACGCTCAAGAACGTGCCCGCCGAATACGACAGCGCCGAATACCTGCGCAAGCTGTGCCTGTCGAATGGCCGCAGCCAGTTACGCGCCTGCTATCCGATGGACATCCTGAGCATCATTCAGTCGATCAGCCAGTATGAGAATCGAAGCCTCCATGTCAACAAGCCGGACATCGAGCGGGCCGTGGAACTCTACTTCGCCAAGTAGTCGTCGCTCGTCGCCCGGTCTTGTGCCGCCGCGGCCTGAATTGGTATATTTGAGTCTGTAAGTGCGCCCGTAGCTCAGCTGGATAGAGCAACTGGCTACGAACCAGTAGGTCGGCCGTTCGAATCGGTCCGGGCGCACCATTCCTTTCAATACTTTAGCGGTATTTCACCCTGCGCTGAACCCCGTTTGACAGCTACCAAGGCAGCTACGCCGAATTTTGTGCGGTGAGAATTGAAGTCATCTTGCCGGCCGCCGCCGGCTCCATATCCTTGGTCACGTGCGTGTAGATCTCTTCGGTGGTCCGCACCGACGCGTGGCCCAGGAGTTTCCGGATCGCCTGCGACGGGACACCGGCGGCATGGAGCAGCGATGCGGCCAAGTGCCTCAAGTCGTGGAAGCGGATGGCGGGTGAAGCGGCCGCATCGCGCAGCTTGTAGTAGTCGCGCAGCATGTTGCGGGCATCGAGAAACGTGCCGCGCCGGGTCGTGAACACGCAGCCCGACTCCACCCAGTGGTCGCCGGCAATGGCCCGTTCCTGCTCGCGCCGGGCCAAGTGCTCGCCCAATGCGGCCACAACAAGCGCGGGCAGCATGACTGTGCGCTGGCTCTCTTCGGTCTTGCTGGAGACAAGTTTGAGTTTGCCTTCGATCCGCTGCAGCGAGCGCCGGATGCGAAGCCGCTGGCCATCAAGATCCAGATCGTCCAGACCGAGTCCGAGGACTTTACCCCCGCGCATTCCAAGGCACGGAGCCACCATGAACAGATCGAAGCTGAAAAATCCGTTCTGCTGGAACTCGTTCGTTTGCTCGGCAAATACCGCGATGACGGCCGGCGTGGTCGTCTGCGGTTGGGTTCCTCGGTTGCTCCTGCCTCAGCATTCCAAGCAGCACGTTGGGAGGGATCGGCGTCGGATCTGGCACTGAGCCATAACAACCTACAAGAAGTTGGCCATGCATCCGTTCAGAGGACGGCTTACTGCAAGTCGTGCGAATCGGAGTGGCCCTCAGCAAGACCGAAACAGGTTGCCGGCGACGACACCGGCGCTACCACGGCCGCCTGCCCCGGCTCAGCCTCGCGCTGCCTGTTCCATCGCCCCCCGCTGAAGCTCGGGCCATGCCCGCCACTTTGCCGGGGACTTCCCATGCGCAGCCGTCAGCGATTCGCTTCTCGACTCCGGCCTTGCCCCTCGGCCCGAGAAACGGAATCGCTTTCGTTCTTGGCGTTGAGTTCTGTCAGCGACACCCGGTACAGGTGTAACGTCCCCGCGATCTTATTGTCAAACTTCTCCGAAGGCCTCCGCTCCAACTGCACCGCTATCAGACGGCTGCCCAGCGGGACCACGAAGTCCACGGCAATCGCCCGCCGCCCGGCACTCCCCCGGAACATCTCCGTCCGGACCGACAAACGCCCCGGTTGCTCGGCATCGAACAGCCGCACGTATGGTCCTTGATCCGTCGTTAGCTCCTCATGGGCCGCATCCACCACCAGCCGGTGGTGTCCTGGGCGAACGAATGACACTTGTCTGACATTTGCCAGCGACAGGTTCGTCTCTCCCTGAAAACTTACTTCCAGACCGCCCTCTCGCCGGAAACTGACGCCTGGTTGTGGTGTTGCCGACCAGTCAAACGGTGACTCAAGCGGCTTTCTCTCAAATTTCGCATTCGTCAGCCGGTCAGTTCCGTCCTGCTGCCCGTAGGCGCCTGCCCGGTAATCGCTCCACACTCGCCAAGACGTCTCCGGGTCCCCTTTGTTTAGCAATAAATGGGTAAGCCGACAGACCGTGGCGGCGTCGGCGAGGCCTCGCTCCCGTAGCCAGTCCCAGGTGCGTAAGATGTGAAATGACGAATTCGTATTTTTCGTGAGGTAAATCGCCCAACTCCGGGCCGCCCGAGCCTCTTTCGGTAGTCCCCATTTGAGTACATTTTGAAGCTCAACATTAACGTATCTGTAATACGAAAACAGAATGCCGTCGAAAGCGGTTGTCCGCCCAAGCACGTCCCTGCCGTCATACAAAACACAGTTTTTGTCCCCCGTCTCAAAGCAGAGGTTGGCGCGCCGCATCCGGATCTGGGCTACCCCTGGAGCCAGCTCCACCGCCCGGTCAAGCGCCTTTCTCGCATCCCTAGATCCGCTAGAAGAGTCAGAGTTGAGGTACTCTGCCAGCGCGGCCCAAGCGTACGCGTCGGCCGGCGCCATCGCGATCAGACGGCGAAACCCAAGATTATCAGCGTGATTCGTGACCGAAGGGCGGTTCTTCAGCGTGTCGAGGATCTGGTCTTTCCGGCACAGGCCAATGCGGCAAGCCAGGCTGCTCGGATCGGCCCCCCGCAAGTCGATCAGTAAGGACACTAGCGTCAGGAGTAACGCGCCCGCAAGCAATAAGAACGTCACAATCCGCATCTGGGTGGATTGTACTCTACTTGCAACGCACTAGGCAAAATACTCCACATTTATCCATTGACAGACGGCTCTGGTGCGTATTCCAGCGAAGCCGATCACTGATTCCAATCTGATGGCGATCAGGATT
>CAZLDN010000063.1:0-28977 GCA_964558355.1 uncultured Candidatus Solibacter sp. | reverse complement strand
CCGACCGCAGCGTCTCCGAACAAAAGTGATTCCCGGCCCCGTCGCCGAATGTGAACCCCGGCGGACTCAGCGGTTATAACATTGTCCTTTGACGGAGTTCTTCCTCACTGGCGCCGCCCTCGGTCTTGCAGCCGGGATCTCGCCCGGCCCCATCCTCGCCCTCGTCGTCGCCCAGACCCTCCGCTATGGCCGCCGTGAAGGCATCATCGTCGCCTTCGCCCCACTCCTCTCAGATCTCCCCATCGTCGCCCTCTCGCTTCTGCTCTTGTCCAGACTCCAGAACGTCACCCTTCTCATGGCCGCCATCTCGCTGGCCGGTGCGGCTTTCCTCACGGTGCTTGCAATCGAGTCCTTCCGCGCCAAGCCACCGCTGGCCGCATCGGCCTCCGATGGCCCGCCCCGCTCGTTGCCCAAAGCTGTCGCTCTGAACTTCCTCAACCCCCACGTATACCTGTTCTGGACCTCCGTCGGCGCACCCATCATCCTACGCGGATCCGCCTCCGGGCCGGCAGCGCCCGCCGCGTTCCTGGCCAGCTTCTATCTCTGCCTGATCGGTTCGAAGATCGTCGTCGCCGTCCTGCTCGGACGTGTCCGCGGCCTGCTCACGGGCCATGCCTATGTCTATACACTACAAGCACTTAGCGTTGTTCTGCTCGTCCTCGCTGGGGTACTTCTATGGGACGGCCTAGGCCGCCTAGGGTTCGTTTGGCCGCTGTAGGACAGGCCTCCTGGCCTGTCGACTTCTTCTGCCCGGCGATCGCCTAATCCAGCGCCTTCCGGATCGCCTCCTCCACCACCGGAGCCATCAGTTCATACCCCTTCGCGTTCGGATGCAAACCGTCGCCCGAAAACCCGTCCTTGAGAAATCCCTTCTCGTCCACCGTCGCGCCGAAGTAGTCGGCAAACCCCAGGCCGTTCTGCGCCGCATACTCCTTCAGCCAGGCGTTCAGCTTCAGGATATCGGACGGCGGCCGCCGCACGGTCTGCGGCCGCGGCGTGTAGTCGCTCACCGGCATCACCGAACAAAAGATCACCTTGATCCCGTGTGCTTTCGCCAACTCGGACATCGCCTGGAAGTCGTCGGTAATCATCTGCAACGTCACCGGCCCGGTGTTCCGCGAAATGTCATTTGTCCCTGCCAGGATGATCAGCGCGGCGGGTTTCAGCCGGATCACATCCGGCCACATCCGCACCAGCATCTGCTGCGTCGTCTGGCCGCTGATGCCGCGGTTGACATAGGGCTTACCAGGGAAGTATTCGCCCAGTTTCCATCCGTCAGTAATCGAATCGCCCAGGAACACGACCCGCTTCGCCTCGGCCGGTAACGCCTGCAACCGCAGGTTGTCGGCATGGTAACGGCCCAACTGGTTCCAGTCCTGTAACTGGTCGGCCAGGTTCTGAGCGGTGGACTGGAGGCAGCATCCGGCCTTCGGTGGATTGTAGTCATCCACCAACTGGGCGGTGGCCGCGAACGGAGTCAAGAAAAGAACTGCGCTGAGGGTGAGTGTGAGTCGAGACATGGTTTACGAGAGGCAGGATACCGCAATCCCGGCTGCGCTGGCCGTGTACTCAAACTCCGGCGGTCCGCACGTACCGGCGGTCCACGTAGTCGTTCATCATCTCCATGAACTCCTCCGCGATCCGGTCGCCCTTCAGTGTTTTCACAAGTTGCCCGTCCACATAAACCGGCGCTTTCGGTTCCTCAAACGTCCCCGGCAGAGAGATCCCGATGTTGGCGTGCTTGGACTCGCCCGGCCCGTTGACGATGCACCCCATCACCGCCACCTTCAACTCCTCGACGCCCGGATACGTTTCCTTCCAGGCCGGCATCTGCTCGCGCAAATAGTTCTGGATCTTCTCGGCCAGTTCCTGAAAATAGGTGCTCGTCGTCCGCCCGCAGCCGGGACAGGCCGTTACCTGCGGTGTGAAACTTCTGAGGCCCATCGATTGCAGGATCTGCTGCGAGACCAGCACTTCCTCCGTCCGGTCGCCGCCCGGCGGCGGCGTCAGCGACGCCCGGATCGTGTCGCCGATCCCGTCCTGCAGCAGCACCGACAGCGCTGACGAAGTCGCCACAATGCCCTTGGCGCCCATGCCGGCTTCGGTGAGCCCGACATGCAGGGCGTAGTCGGACTTGGCAGCCAGCATCCGGTAGACGTCGATCAGATCCTGCACGCCCGACACCTTCGCGCTCAGGATGATCTGATTCCGGGCCATGCCGTAACTCTCCGCCGATCGAGCCGACTCCAGCGCCGACTCGACAATCGCCCGCTTCATGACATCCTCGGCCGGCTTGGGGTTCGCACTCTTCCCGTTCTCGTCCATCAGACGCGCCAGCAGCACCCCGTCGAGCGACCCCCAGTTCACCCCGATCCGGACCGGCTTGCCGTGCTCCAGGGCAACTTCGATCATTGTGCGGAAGTTGTCATCCGTCTTTCGTCCGATATTGACGTTGCCGGGGTTAATTCTATATTTGTCGAGAGCTTTTGCGCACTCCGGGTACTTCTTAAGTAGGATGTGCCCGTTGTAGTGGAAGTCGCCGACGATGGGAACCTGAATGCCAAAGTTGCGCAACGTTTCGCGGATGACTGGGACGGCCCTCGCCGCCTCCTCCGTATTGACCGTCACCCGCACCAGTTCCGAGCCGGCCCGCGCCAGCGCCGCCACCTGGTTCACTGTGCCCGCGGTGTCGGCCGTGTCCGTGTTGGTCATCGACTGCACCACGATCGGCCGGCCGCCGCCTACAACGACTCCGCCGACATTCACGGCTACGGTTTCATGTCGCACGATATGGGCCATGAGCAATCTCCTGAATCTGGGGAGGGGAACCGCTCCCGGCTTCCCGCATCGCCCCTTTATTGATGCGGCAGAACCCGGTTCGGGCGCCGGGCTACAACTCGGAACCCCCAGTTTAGCAGCCGCGTCGATTCAACTAGGCCACACCGCAACAGCCCGCCCAAGGGCTACAACCCTCGGAAAGGGATCGCAATGCCGGAGGATGCAATGAAAGAGACCGCTCCAATAACCAGAGCCTACCTGCACGGGTTGGCCGAACCACTGAAGACAGATCTTGTGGCTGCCCTCGGCCTGGCCCGCTGCGAGATAACCGATGAACCGCGACAGGCGCAGATCGTCTTCTGCGATTGGGACGTGGATGGCTTCGATGCCCTTAAGGCTCAATTCGGCGCTCTCCCTGTGGTCGTGGTCAGCCGCGCCCCGGACATGACCGGCTGGCTCGACGCCCTTGAGGCCGGCGCCTCGGACTACTGCGCCGCACCGTTTGAATCAATCCAGCTACGTTGGATCCTGGACGCCCACTTGCGCCGTCCACTTCGTTCGGCCGCCGCCTGACGCCTTCACGCCACCCTTCAAAAAGGGCAGCAACCGCCCCTGCGATATAATCAAAGGGAAAGAGGCGCAACCCACCTTGAATTGGAAGAACTTCTTCCGGCTGGCTGTACATACGCAACTCATGCCCGTTCTCGAAAGCGGCGAGGAGACCCTCGTCGGCGGACAGGCCGTGATGGAAGGCGTCATGATGCGCACCCCTCACGCCTACTGTGTCGCCGTCCGCAAGATGGACGGCTCCCTGGCCACCGAGCAGTATCCGCTCGAACGCCTGTCGGAAAAACGGCCCATCTGGAAACTGCCGCTGCTGCGCGGCGTCGGCACCCTTGGCCAGGCCATGTGGCTTGGCGTCAAGGCTTTGCGCTTCTCCGCGGACGTGGCCACGGCTGACCTGGCAGCCACCGAAGGCAAAGCGCCGAAGGCCGATGGCAAGCCCGCCGGAGAGATCCCTGGCTGGGCCATGGCCCTCAACCTGATCTTCTCGTTCGTCTTCTTCATCGCACTCTACAAGTTCGTCCCGCTGGTGCTCACCGAGTGGCTCAGGAAGTCCTTGCCCTCGCTCGAAAACGCCATTCTGTTCAACTTGACCGACGGGATCATCCGTCTCCTCATCTTCCTCGCCTTCCTGTGGACCATCTCCCTCTGGAAAGACATCCACCGCGTCTTCGAATACCACGGCGGCGAACACCGCGTCGTCTTCAACTTCGAATCCGGCCAGCCCTTGACCGTCGAAAACGCCCAGAAATTCGTCACCTGGCATCCCCGCTGCGGCACCAGTTTTCTCCTCGTGGTGATGATGGTCTCCATTGCTGTCTATGCCGTCATCCCCGCGCCGACCTTCGCCGCCAAAATGCTGGTCCGCGTCCTCGCCCTGCCGCTGATCACCGGCCTGAGTTACGAAGCCGTTCGCTTCGCTGCCCGCAAGCGCGCCAGCCTCATGGCCACCATCGTCGCCCCCGGCCTCTGGCTCCAACGCATCACTACCCAGCCGCCCTCGGACGATCAGACCGAAGTTGCCATCCGGGCACTTGAAGGCGCTCTCGAAATCGAAAAGCAAAACGGCGGCGAACTCGTCATCGCCTAAGCCGGCCCCACCCCCATGGATCTGCAGAAACAACTGGAAGAAGTAGAACGCCGTTTCGAGGACCTCTCGTCCCAGATGGCCGACCCCGAGGTCATAGCCGACCCCGAGGCCTACCGCAAGTCCGCCAAGGCCCACCGCGACCTTGAAGATCTCGTCACCGCCTACCGCGACTATAAGAAGTCCGCCGCCGATCTCGAACAGGCCCGCTCCATGCTCGTCGAAAAGGACCCCGAACTCCGCGAAATGGCAGAGATCGAGATCGCCGAACTCGAACCACGCATCGTTGAACTCTCGGAACGTCTCCAGTTCCTGCTTCTCCCTAAGGACCCCAACGACGAGAAGAACGTCCTCGTTGAAATCCGCGCCGGCGCCGGCGGCGATGAAGCCTCGCTCTTTGCCTCAGAGGTTTTCCGCATGTATGCGCGTTACGCCGAAACCAAGGGCTGGAAGATAGAAGTTACCTCAACTTCCGATTCCGAGGCCGGCGGTTCGAAGGAAGTCATCGCCCTGATTAACGGCGACAAGGTTTACTCCAAGCTCAAGTACGAGAGTGGCGTCCACCGCGTCCAACGCGTCCCTGTCACCGAGCAGCAGGGCCGTATCCATACGTCCACCATCACCGTCGCTGTCCTGCCCGAAGCCGACGATATCGACGTCAAACTCGAGGCCAAGGACGTCCGCACAGACACGTTCTGCTCCTCCGGACCCGGCGGCCAGTCCGTCAACACGACCTATTCCGCGGTCCGCCTCACCCACCTGCCAACTGGCCTGGTCGTCTCCTGCCAGGACGAAAAGTCGCAGATCAAGAACCGCGCCAAGGCCGAGCGCGTCCTCCGCGCCCGCCTCTACGAACTCGAACTCCAGAAGCAGCAGCAGGCCATCGGCGCCGACCGCCGCTCACAGGTCGGCACCGGCGACCGTTCCGAGAAGATCCGCACCTACAACTTCAAGGAAAATCGCGTCACTGACCACCGCATCGGACTGACCCTCTATCAACTCGACCGCATCATGGAAGGCGATCTCGAGGAATTGATGACCGCCTGTAACACCTTCTACAACGCACAGAA
This sequence comes from uncultured Candidatus Solibacter sp., assembly GCA_964558355.1. Lineage (GTDB taxonomy): Bacteria > Acidobacteriota > Terriglobia > Bryobacterales > Bryobacteraceae > PNKE01. Next base: position 23,478 of record CAZLDN010000063.1, on the reverse strand, counting down.
ACTCCGCGAGCAGGTCGAAGCCGCGAGCAACTGATCCGCTGCCGATGATGAACATCCGCACGGCGCTCGCTCAAGGCACGGATCTACTTGATGGCGGCGGCGTCCCCGATGCTCGTCTGACCGCCCAAGTCATGCTCGCCCACGCCCTCGGCCGCGACCGGACATTCCTCTACACATATCCCGAACGTGAACTCTCCACCGTCGAGTGGATCCACTTTGGCCGCTATCTGCACGAACGCCTGCGTGGCAAGCCACTTCAATACATCATCAAATCCGCTGAATTCTACGGCCGCCCATTCCGCGTCGCGCCGGACGTGTTGATACCCCGTCCCGAGACCGAACACGTCGTCGAACGCGCTCTCGCCCTCGCCTCCGCCGCCAGCCGCATCGCCGACGTTTGCACCGGGTCGGGCATCCTGGCCGTCACGCTCGCTCTCGAACTCCATCCGGACTCCGTCGTCGCGTCAGACCTCTCCGGAGCCGCCCTCGAAGTCGCGCGCGCCAACGCCGCCGCCTTGGATGCGCCCGTCGAGTTCATCCGCTGCGACCTGCTGGACGCGCTCGCCGGTCCCTTCGACCTGATCGTCGCCAATCCCCCCTATGTCGCTTCCGGCTCGATCGAGTCACTCGACCGCGAAGTCCGCGACCATGAGCCGCACCTCGCCCTCGACGGTGGCCCAGACGGCCTCGACGTCTATCGCCGCCTCATCCCCCAAGCGTGGATTCGTTTGGTCGAGGGAGGCTGGTTCATCACGGAGATTGGCTTCGACCAAGGCGCCTCGGTCCCCGCTCTCTTCACCGAAGACTGGTCTAGCATCCATGTGACCAAGGACCTCGCCGGCCACCCCCGAGTCGTCGAAGCGCGCAAACGGCAATCCGGCCCTCGAACCTGAACCAGGTTGGAATGGAACGGGCGCACCCAGGCCAGATGACGCTCAACCTCCCACTGGCCGGGTAATCCGATCCACTTCGCGACGTTCTGGATCCCTCCCTATCCGTCCAACCCCTCCTGGGCCCACTGCACCGATTCGAGGTAGATCCGGCTCAGATCCGGGCCGCTCAAGGAGCCTGCCGACGCGCACGCCTTCGCCGCTTCCTTCTCCCCTCGTTGCCACGCGATGGCGACGTTCAGGCATCGCCTCGCAATCCCGGACTCCTCGCCAGCGCAAGGCTCGAACATCTCTCTGATCTCATCCGGCAGGGCCATGTCGTCGCAGATCTCCTCCATCGGCTTTTCGAGCAGGGCTTCCAGCATCGATAGCAATCCTCCGAGAAACGCTTTCGAATGCTCCTCACCATGGCCTGTCGCCTGGGCCATCAGATCGCTCATTCGCGCCCGGATCAGGGCCAGATGCAGCAGTTCGTTCTTCGCCCCGCCGCCCATTCCGGCCATCGCAAACATCCCGACGAAGCGCCGGATCTTCTCGATCCCCATCCAGATCAACGCATCCCGAATCGATGCAGCCGCAACCCTCCGTCCCGATGCCACTGAATTCACCCAGGTCATCAGCTTGTAGGTCAGGTCGATGTCCCGGCTCACGGCAGACTCGATCAGAGCGTTGTCGGGTTCCGATTTGGACAACTCACTCAACAGCCGCAACCTCTCCATCTGTGCCGCCGGCAGCTTCCGTCCCGACATAAGCTGCGGCCGTTCGAGGAAGTACCCTTGGATGTAGTCATAGCCTAGACTGATCGCTTCGTCGTACTCCGCCCGCGTCTCCACCTTTTCCGCCAGGCACTTTCTGCCGCGAAACCTGGGAATGCGCCGCTTCACATCGGGCGAGCTACCCATCCAGTCCACCTTCACCCAGTGGCACAGATCCAGGATCGGCTGCTTCTCCTCCTCGCCCACATAGTCATCCAGCACCAATCTGTAGCCCATTGCACGCAACTCGTGGCAACGCGCCACCACATCGCTCGTCGATGCGGTCGTTTCCAGAATTTCCAGATACACCCGTTCGGGAGGAAGTACCAGGATCTTGTTCGACATCAACAGATCCTGCGGTACATTCCATAGCGCCGGTTTGTTGCCCACCAGAATCTTCCATCCAACTGAAAAGAAACCGCTGGATAGGACTTCCTCGCTCGCCGATGCGCCTATACCGGCCGCTGAAGTCGCACCTGGGCTACCCCGATAGAGGAGCTCATAAGCAGCGACGGTAAGGTTTCGATCATAGATAGCCTGGCGGGCGACATAGCCTTCCATGCGCTTCCTTATCGTCGAATCGGGCAACGATCTTAGAAGACACGTTGCGGCACAGCGGCTCCCGCCGGATGCCGCTTTCTCAGGGTTGGATCACGGTCACCCGTTCAAACCCCTCCTCGATCGCCGGCCGCACCATCCGGCGGGCCATCCTCTCCATGGCCTCAGCCGGCACCTTCCGCTCCCGCGACTCGTTTCGCGCCCGGCAAACTTCGACCGGCGTATCGAAGAAAACCGCTTCCACCGGACACCCATGCATCTCCGCCAGCCGGATCCAGACGCGGCGCTCCCGCGACGTGAGGGCGGTCGAGTCGATCCAGGTTTCCGCACAACCTGCTTCGAGCCGCGCCAGTACCAGTCGCCTCATGGTCGCGAAGACAAGCCGGTTCTGATCCTGGTTGGCCGCATCGCCGGTCAACTGGGCGCGCAAAGCGTCCGAGGAGAGTGCCGGCTTCCCGTTCCGCTCAAGCCACGTGCTCTTGCCCGACCCCGGTAGTCCCACTAAGACGAACAGGCGCATTGGCTCCGCGCCGTTCAGCCGAGGACCTCGACCCAAAGGTCGCCCAACCAGATCTCCATCGGCGGCAAGCGCAGAGCAAAGAGATTGCGGCGTCGCATCGTGCTCCCAGAATACGTCTATTCCGCGCGCCTTGCCGGGTGGAAACCCACCAAATGTTTGAACTCCTCTAGCGCCTGGAATACCACCGGACAGATCGCCGCCTGCCTGCACACCGAAGACATCCGGTTGCCCAGCAAATCGGCGTGCAGTGCGATGGCCGGAAACTGCCCGCACGGCTCGGGCCGTGCGCCGTGGACCATGCATATGCCGCCGTCAAGAAAGACGCAAGCGCCGTCAACCTGCTTCAGCAGGATCTCGTCCGAAGTGTCGCCCCGCTCCGTATAGAACTGCCTCACGCGGCCGCTTTCCATTTTCAGATCGGCGGCGATCGCTCCGATCTCGCCCTCGCTCACGGGCACGCGCGTCTGGCGGCAGCAGTTCGCGCACTGGCGGCAATCGAAGCCGGCCAGCAGCCCGGCAACTCTTTCCCGCAGAGGATGGTCGGAGATGTGGTGGTTGTGGACAAACCGGCGGAACTCGACATCCTCGGCCGCGTGTTGTTCGGCCAGGCGCCGGATCTCTGCCGGATCCGTCAACATGATTCGACTTTACGCCTTGCCGCTCAAGGAACCAAACGAACTCATCCCGTCAGATGTGAAATTCGAGGATGTCTTCGTCTTCCACCTCATGATGGCGGTCCACCATCATGCCCTCATGACTGCCGCTGATCCTATAGCGCCGGGCGAACTTCAGATGCTCGGCGAAGTCGCGGTGGACATGCCGCGCGGCATCCAGCACCGTCTCGCCCTTCTTGAGGACATACGGCCTATCGAGTTCCGGTTCCTTGCCAGGCGACTTTGTGTAGACCCGCACCAACCCAAGCAGATCGAACACCGCTCTGCGCAACTCGCCCAGTCCTTCGCCCGTCTCCGCCGAAACCGCAATCACATGGTACCTGTCTCCATACAATTCAGCCAACACCGCAATGCTTTCGCGCTCGCCTTTGAGATCGCTCTTGTTCGCAATCATCAGTTTGGGCCGCTTCGCCCGCCACTGTTCGAGCCTCGTTTCGATGAACTCGATCTCATCGAGCGACGCCGGATCGTTGGCATCGATCACCATGAGCGAACAGTCGGCATTGCGAAACACCTGTGGCAGCCACTGCTCGATGAATTCGTCCGAGACTGGCGGCAGGTCGATCAACTGGATCTGAACATTCTCGAAGGCCATCATTCCGGGCAGCGGCAGGCGCGTCGTGAAGGGATACTCCGCAACTTCAGGGTGAGCATGAGTCAGCGCCGCCAGCAGGCGGGACTTGCCGGCGTTCGGCGGCCCGGCGAGCGCCACCTGCCCGGCGCCTTCGCGGGCAATGATGTAAAACGGCGTCGAGTGGGCCGCGCCCTTTTTCTGCGATTCCTTGCGCGCCTGCGAGAGCTTCCTCTTCAGGTCCGCCTGCAGCTTCTCGGTTCCCTTGTGTTTGGGCAGCAGCGCCCACATCCGCTCGAGTGCCGCGATCTTCTCAGTTTGCGTCTCGGCGCGGCGGAACTCCTGCTCCGCCGCCAGGTAATCCGGTCCAAGATTCGCGGGCATCGCCGTCCCTTCGGCAGTCAGCATATCACCGCCTGCCGCGGCATCGAACACATGTTCGCGTGCTGCGGCCCAAATGGTCCGATTTGGCTGATAGAATGGTGCGTTGCCGCCGACGATCGGCGGCCGTGGAGGTTCGAGTGAAGATCTTCGCTTTGCTGCTTCGGTATTGGTCTTATTTGTTCGCCGGACTCTTCGGCCTCTTTCTCGCCGGCATTGCGGCCGTGCTCCTGATCTCCGGGTCTTCCAATTTCCGCCTGTCACAGATCCCGTTCTGGCAGGGGAAGCCGGTGCTTTACGGGTTGCTGGCGCTTGGAATACTCGGCGTTGCCGCTGCTCTGCTCGGCCTGCTGAAAGGCATGAGACCCCTTCTGCTGGTCTGGACTCTTCTGGTCTTCTGCCTGCTGGTCTATGGCTACTTCATCAGCCCGCGGCACTATTTCGCGATGGGCGCCTCGGAGGCCAAGGGCGCGGCGTGCATGGCCTTCGCAGCGTTAGGCGCATTCTGCGGCGCTCTGATGCAATACCGAAACGGCAAGCGTTCCTAGTCGCGTGCACAAAACTTTGCCCCGGCCGGCCTTGAAGAAGGCGTGCCGGGGCAGTTCATTTTTCGGGCCGCTGTTAACCCCAGACTTCCAGGACAGGCTTGAATTCCAGCCCCTGATTGTTCGGCAGCAGATAGAAGCCGCGGCCGAGCGGATCGTCGTGATAGGCCTTCGTCCAATCGATGCCCAGCGCGGCATAGATTGTCGCTTCGACATCCTCCGGGTAGATGTAACGATCGGCGCTCCAGCCGGTTTCGGTTACGGTCTTGCCTTCGGCGTCGCTGACGCCGATCGCCTTGGGCCCCTTGATCCCTGCGCCGGCCAGGAAAACCGACATCCCAGAGAAGTGGTCGCGCCCTGACTGGTTATTTAAGCTCCCCACAGTCCGGCCGAACTCGCCCATGGCAACCACCAGCGTCTCGTCCAGCAAGCCAGCCGCCTTCAGGTCGCCGAGCAGCGTTCCAACGGCCTCGTCGAACTTGCGCCCGCCGGAGTTGGCGTTCGTCGCGTTCAACATGCCGGTGTATATGCCCGAATGATTGTCCCAGCCGCCGGCGTTGATCTGCACGAATCGCGTTCCCAGATTGGAGCGCAGCAGATTGCGTGCCGTGATGCAGGCCGTGCCCAAAGTCGTGTTGCCATAGCGCAGGCGCTCCTCGGCGCCGAACGTGAACACCTCGTCCACACGGCTGTTGAACATAAGCATGCGGGCGGCCAGGTTAAACTGGGCCATCTCATCGCCTGCCGGCCCGAGAGGACCAACGGCCCGCGTCTCCGCGTCCAGTTGCAGCAGCACATCGTAGCGGCGGTCGAAGCCGGTTCCGCCAAGATAGGAGGGGGGCGCGGTGTTGCCAAGCCCCGTACCCGCCGGGCTCACTTTGAACGGCGCATGTTCCGGCGCGAAATAGCCCTGCCCCGGCGATTCGCTGGCGTTCAGGGCAAGGAACGACGGCAGTGTCTTATCGGACGCCTGCGGCCTCAGTTCCCGCGAGACCACGCTGCCGATATGCGGGGCGATCTTCGATGTCCCGGCCAGCGGATTCCGGCCGATCTGGACCCAGGTCTGGCAGATGCCATGGACCACGGCCCAGGCCTTCGCCGATCGCAACAGCGCGACGGAATCCAGATGTTCGGCCATCTTCGGCATAAGCCCGCGTGGCCAGCGGATGCCGCCATAGCTGGTGGCCTCGAATGCCGGGGGCGTCCAGGCGCCTTCCTTCAGGTCGAACATATCGACGTGGCTCGGTCCGCCGGCCATGAGGATGAAGATGACGTTCTTGGCTTTGGCCGGGAGCGCATCAGCGGCCTTGGCCGTGGACGTCGAGATGCCGGGCAGGAAGAAACTCCCTGTCACCGCTGCGCCCAGATGGCGGAAGAAGACGCGCCGGTCCAGGGCGGGCCGCTTCCAGAAATGGGTTCCGGCGACGTGAGTCGGATCGGTTCCGAATTGGTCCTTCTTCATGGCTTGTGCTCCCCCTGTTTCAGTAGCTGAACATGAAGTCCGTCTTGTTGACCAGGCTCCAGGCCACATCTTCAATCGCCGTATTCCGCGCCGCGCCCGTCTTGCCAGTAAGTTGCTTCAGCGCGGCCCCACGCTCATACTCGCTGGGTTGCCGCGATAGGAAAGCGAGGAACATCTCTTCCACAACCTTCGCGTTGTCGGCGGTCCGCGACATCTCGATGACGAATGGCGATGCGGACCCGCCTGTCAATCTGATGCGGTCGGTCACCAAAGCGTTGTTCATAACATTCAACTGAAGCAGAATCGACCCGCTCTGCGATCTCGGCGCCATGTCGCGGTTGCCGCGGTTGAACGTGTCCAGGAACAGGCTGACCGCCCTGTTCGACCGCGGTTCCACCGGTTCGGGTAACTGCATCGCCCGGACAACCCTTGTGTCGCCCCAGCCCTCGACCGTGTAGCCCCGATTCGGCGGCAACGTTCCGGTGGCGGCCATCAGGGCGTCGTGAAACTCCTCGCCCTCGATCCGGCGCGGTATTCGGCGGGCGAACAGGTTGGCTTTGGTGATGTCCCATTCCCCGTCATAGGCGGAGTCGAGCTGATAGGCGGAGGACTCAGCCAGCACGCGGAGAAATTCGCGGATGTTGAAGTCCTGCTCCCGGGCCAGTTTGGCGAGTTCGACGAGCAACTCCGGATGCGAGGCCTGAAGCGTCCAGGGCTCTGGCGGCGGGTTGTTCGGATCGAGTCTGGCGGGATCGAGCGAATCCACCGGGTCGACCAATCCCAGGCCGAACATCGCCTTCCAGAGCCGGTTGGCATAGTTGATCGCGAACAGATCGTCTTCGATCATCGACGTAAGGAAGCTCTCCCGCCAGGTTCCCGAGCCAGCGGGTGTCTTGCCGTTCCGGTACACCGGCGTATAGCTGTTTACGGTCTCGCCATCCACCACGGCGGCGGTCCGCACGGGGCGGTTGCCGGAGGTCGTGTTCAAGCGATAGGCGCCGGCGGCCGCGTTCTCGACGAGAAAGCTGTTGTAGTAATACTCCGTCGTGTCTGACGTGCGGTAGGCCGCCATGGTCGTGCGGGAGAAATGGGCGGCCATCTTCTGGGCATCGGCGCGCTTGGCCGCCGTGCCCCACAGGCTGACCGCGTCCAGGTGGCGGCGGCCGTCGTGGCAGAGAATGCAATCGTAGTGGCCCATGCCCAGAAACGCGGTGGCCGTGCGCACCAGCATCATGTCATAGGTGTCCTGCGCCGGACCCATCGTGTGGAACGACCGGACCATGAAGTTGGTCCCGGCGGTGTGCTTGTCGAAGTTCCTGCCGGCGGAAGCCGCGGAGGCATAGGCGACGTCACGGAAACTTGTGCCGTTCTCAAGCGCTTCCTTCAACCACCAGTGCAGCGCGTTCCTTCCCTTTGCCTGGAGGTTTCGGTTCGAGTTGACCTGTGCGTTACCCAGCAGGTCCCCAAGCCACATCGTCCACTTGTCGACGAACTCCGGACTCTTCAGCAGGCGGTCGATCGCCTTGCTGCGCTTCTCCGGGTCCTGATCGGCGGCGAAAGCCCGGATCTCGCTCACCGTCGGGATGCGGCCCGCGAGGTCGAGCGAGATGCGCCGCAGGAAGATCTCGTCACCCGATATTGCGGCCGATGGCATGCCCGCCGCGGCGAGTTTGCCGAAGATCTGATCGTCGATCAGGTTGCGGCGCGGAACTTCGTTCGCCGAAACACTCTTCGCGGATGAGCGGCCGGTCTTGGCAAAGCGCAGGACCCGCTCATAGGCATCCTTCCGAGCGCGGTACTCCCGCATCTCGAACTCCTGCGGGTCATTTCGGAAGGAGCAGTTCTGCCCCGACGCCTCGCCCGCCTGCTCTTCCGGCTCAACGGTTGGTGGATCCTGGAAGCCGGCTCCGGACGTAACCGGCGCGGCCAACAAAGCTATCGACAGGCCGAGCGGCGCCGCCAAACGAACACGAAATCTTGGTAACGGCATTTTATCCCCAGATGCATCAAATTATACAGCAGGGAAGAAACGGACAAGTCTGTCCCTGCGTCTGTCGGGGCGGAAGACATGCGCCCCTACATATTTTTACTTCTGGTCCTCGCCGGCAACAGCCCTAGCTTCGGGCAGTCGTTTCGGCGGCACCACCTCACCGGGGGGCTTGGTGCTGCTACCCCCCGCGACGAGCTGAGCAACTACTACCAGAACGCCTTTTCCTGGACCTTGGGTTACGGATTCAGGCCGGTTTCGTTCTTCCAGATCGATCTGGGCTACGATGGCGCCTACAACGCGGCCCGTGTCAACGACTACTACGAAAGCCCCACTTTCGGCGCAGTCCGCATCCGCGACTTCCAGCACTACTTCCCCGCCGGCGGTCGCGTCGTTCTGCCCCTGGCCCGTGGCAAGGCCGAGTTGTATGGCGGTGGCGGCGGCGCCTACATGCGCTACAGCGAAGGCTTGCGCCAGCCGAGTGACTACTATCGCATCGATTGTCCCGTCTGCAACGCCCGCGACGGCTTCGGCTGGTATGCTCTGGCCGGCGGCGATGTCGCAATCAATCGCTCGCGGACTCTCCGCATGGGTGTGACCACCAAGATGTACAAGGGCGCCACCGACGGCCTCAGTGTTGGCATCATCCCCGCGGCGAGGACCAAGGACCGCTGGCTCAACGTCTACTTCCACCTGACCCTCAGCCTGTAGCCCCTTCAAGGCCGCGAACGCAGAGAGCGGGTCCCCAGGCGCGACTTTCGAGGCGCCCGCATTTTCGACGGATCGGAGTTCCACGCAAGTCCTTCAGCACAGCGGTCCGCCATCTGCCGGGACACTACACTAGAGCTATGGATATCCGTACCGGTCTCGGTTGGGACAACCACCGCATCGTTCAAGGCCGCCCTCTCATCCTAGGCGGCGTCCCCATCCCCTGTGATTTCGGCCTCGACGGCCACTCCGACGCCGACGTCCTCGCCCACGCCATCACCGACGCCCTCCTCGGTGCCGCCGCCCTCGGCGACATCGGCCTCCACTTCCCCGATTCCGACCCCAGGTGGAAGGACTGCGACTCCCTGGTCTTCCTCAAACACGCCCTCACCCTCATCCGCGAATGCGGCTACCGCATCTCCAACATCGACACGACGGTCATCATCCAGCGCCCCAAACTCCGCGACTTCCGCCTTCCCATCCGCCAGTCCCTGGCCCGGACTCTCGACCTCCCCCTCGACCGCATCTCCGTCAAATTCAAAACCGCCGAAAAGGTCGGGCCCGTAGGCGAAGGCGTCTCCGCCGAAGCCCAGGCCTCCGTCCTAATCGTCAAGCCATGAAAAGCCGCACCCTAGATCAGGTCGGGTGACGGGGATTGCGCCCCGTCACCCTCCCACACCACCGGACGTGCGGTTTTCCGCATCCGGCGGTTCAACCCGGCAGCCTCAATTAGCCGCAAGTTCTGGTGGAATTCCGTCGTCTTCATGTGGTCGATGCCCGGCGCGCCCTGGTTCAAGTTCCACCGCTGCCAGCGTCCGCGCCATGTTCTCGTCCCGGACGGCCTCTTCCATCAGACTCTCGTACATCGCTCCCTTTCCGAAGGTCCGCGAAGTCCGGCCTGGACCCGCCGCTCCCGGCTCGCCGCGGCTGCACCGATCTCCACAGCCGCCGCCCAGCCAATCGCCGGCACTTTCTCCATCCCGGTCAGAGAATATCTCTCCCCTGCGGGCACTACTCCTTTCGAGAGGATGTCTATGCCCATTGGGAAACAACTCGTCGCACTCCTAGCCATCGCCCTTCCCCTGGCTGCCCAGTCCCAACCTGCCTATAAGGCCTCTAACCCATTTATAAACAATATCTTACAACCAGACGAGAGTTCGTTTGGTCAGTCCGTGTTATCCGCCTCGGGCCTGACCCAATCCCCCGCCACGCCCATCCCCCCCGGTTCCTCCGCTGCCGAGTCCGAGCCTACCCCTCAAGCCATCCACGCCGCCGAAGCTGCCGCCAACGCCGCCTACGAATCATTGAAAACAAAGGACTATCTTGCTGCGGTAAGTTCGTTTGGTCAAGCCGTCGCCGTCCTTTCCACCCGCCCATCCCTCCGCAAGGACTACGCCTACGCCCTCCTCAAAGTCGGCCAGAGAGACGACGCCCGAGACCAGTTCTTCGCCGCCCTCAACCTCGACCCCTCAGACGACCGCGCCGCCATCGAATACGCCTTCCTCTGTTACGAAACCAAAATGGAGATCCAGGCTCGCCGCACCTTCGCCCGCCTCCAATCTTCGTCAAATGAAGAAATCCGCCGCACCGCCGCCCTGGCCTTCGAGAACATCGACCGCCCCTTGCGCGAAGGCATTGACCGCTGGACCCTCTCGGTTCAATCCGCCCCCGGCCAATACTCCGCTCACGAAGAACTTGCCCAACTTGCCGAGCAGCGCGACGAAACCGCCCTCGCCCTCACACACTACCGCGAAGCCTTCCGTCTCAAACCCGATCGCCGCAAGCTCATGCTCGACGCCGCCCGCGTCTCGCCGCCTGAAGATGCCATCGCCCTCCGGCTCGCCCTCTCGCGCGCTGACGAGCCCCGCCTTGCCGAGACTGCCCGCGCCCTGCTGCCCAGCCGTTACCCCTACCCCTACGAATTCGTCCGAGCCCTCGAACTTGACCCCGATAACGCCAATCTCCGCCGCGAATACGCCTTTCTCCTCCTCTCCATGGACCTCAAGCCCGGTGCCATGGCCGCCTTTGCTGACCTCCTCCGCCGTTACCCCGGCGACGAATCCGCCCGCCGGCAACTCGATCTCCTCGAAGGCAGAACTCCGCCAGCGGCCAGGATCCCCGATAAGGAAATGGCCCGCCGCAGCCTGGAAAAGAGCTATCTCCACGACGCCCTCCGCTTCTACCGCGCCGCAAATGAAAATGATCCCTCGGACCCCGAAGTCATGCTCGGCCTCGCCAACACATACAACCAACTCGGCCGCGACCGCGACGCCCTCCGCTGGCTCGACCGCGCCCGCAAATCAGGCCACTCCCCCGCCGCCCAAGACGCCCGCCAGTCTTACTCCCGGCTCTACGAAACCTCCGCCCCGTTCCACTTCACCACCTGGATGCTGCCCTTTTACTCTTCCCGCTGGTCCGGCGCCCTCATGTATGGCCAACTCAAAGGCGAATGGAAGCTCGCCTCCACCAGACTCCGCCCCTACCTGTCGATGCGCCTCATGGCCGACACCCAGGGTCGCACCGCCGAATCCCGTGTTAATCCGTACTTCCCCGCCTACCTCTCCGAATCCGCCGTCATCCTCGGCGGCGGCGCGTCCTACCCCATCGCCCGCAACATCCTCGCCTGGGGCGAAGCCGGCCAGGCCGTCAGCTACATGAATCGCCGCAACGAATCGCGCTCCCGCCCCGACTTCCGCGGCGGCCTCTCCTGGTTCAAGGGCTGGGGCCACCCGCTTGGCGCTTCAACAGGCTGGTTCTCCGAATCCAATATCGACTCGGTTTACGTCAGCCGCTTCCGCCACGACCTTCTTTTCTATGTCCAGGCTCGCTCCGGCTACACCCTCTCGCGCTCCGCCCAACTCCTCTGGAACTGGCAGACCACCGCCGACCGCCTGGGCGAATACTGGGGCAACTTCGTTGAAATCGGACCCGGCATCCGCCTCCGCTGGTCCACCCTCCCCAGGGGCGTCACCTTCCGCATCGACGCCCTTCGCGGCGTCCACCTCCGCAATGCATCCAACCCCCTGCGCCCCAACTACTGGGACTTCCGCGCCGGCCTCTGGTATGGCTTCACCCACTAGTTGTTCGCACTCCTCGTGGGGCAGGCTTCAGCCTGCGAAGGGCTTCAGCCCGCCTGCGTCCGCGCAGCCAGGCATGGCGTTCAACGGGGCAGCTCGCCGCCCTCTTCAGCATCTTCTCCAGTCCGTCCTCCTCCTGGCCCTCCTCCCAACCCTCCAAGCCGGCTGGGACGACCTCCTCAGATCCGTCAACCTGGACCCAACACGTCTCACCATCCTCGAAGGCTCATCAAAACAAGCTCTTAGCCAAGGCATCCAACCCGGCGAAAACACCGTTCAAGTCCGCGGCGTCACCGACGTCTTCAACGAAAACCTCCAGATCGTCTGGCAGCACGACGCCACTGTTCCCGTCTACGCCCTCCCGTCCCAGGCCCGCATCTTCACCCGTGAACGCTGGTCCGGCGCGCCGCTCGCCGCCGGCTGGACTCGCGGCCCCCAGGTCATCTTCTGGACCGCTACGCCCATCGGTGGCCAGGGCTACGAGCGCTACCCTTATCTGCTTCAGGCCCTTGTCTCTCTCGGCCTCAAACCCCGCGCCCAGTCGCGCGACCTTTGGGCCTTTTTCGACGCGTCTTACCGTCTCCGCGCCGACCCGGAATTCCTCGCCTCCCTCTGGCGCCGCGGCGGCATCGCCGGGCTCCACATCGCCGCCTGGCAGTTCTGGGAGCCCGACCCCCAGCGCGACGCCTGGCTCAATGCGCTCATCGACGCCTGCCACAACCACGCCATCCTCGTCCATGCCTGGATCGAGTTTCCCCACGTCAGCGAGAAGTTCTGGCAAGATCATCCCGAGTGGCGTGAGAAGACCGCCACGGGTCAGGACGCCCACCTCGATTGGCGCAAGCTCATGAACCTCGCCGACCCGGCTTGCGACCGCGCCATCCACTCGGGCCTGGATTCCCTCGCTACCCGCTTCGACTGGGATGGCATCAACCTGGGCGAACTCTACTTCGAATCCCTCGAAGGCTACCAAAACCCGGCTCGTTTCACACCCTTCCATCCGTCGATCCGCGAACAGTTCAAAGCCGGTCACGGCTTTGACCCGGCCGAGATGTACGACGAATCCTCGCCCCGTTCACACAAGCGGACTGCGGCCCCGATGCGCCAGTTCCTCGACTTCCGCGCCGCCCTCGCCCGCTCTCTTCAGCAACGCTGGCTCGGCCGCCTTGCCGCTTACCGCACGGCGAAACCCGGCCTCGACCTCGTCCTAACCCACATCGACGACCGCTTCGATTCAACCATGCGGGACGCACTCGGCGCCGACGCCGCCTCGCTGCTGCCCGAGACCGAACGGCTTGGCGCGACGTTTCTCATCGAGGACCCGGCAACGGTCTGGCACCTCGGCCCATCCCGCTATACCGAAATCGCCCGCCGCTACGCTCCTCTCGCCCGCCGGCCTGACCTGCTCGCCATCGACCTCAATATCGTTGAACGCTACCAGGACGTTTACCCGGCCAAACAGCAGACCGGCGGCGAACTCCTGATGCTGGTCCGTCGTGCGGCCGAGGCCTTCCCTCGCGTTGCCCTCTACTTCGAAAATTCGATCCTGGCCCCTGATTGGTCCCTTCTCCCGTCAGCCGCCGCCGCCGGCATCGATGTGCGTGAGCTGCCCGGCGGCTGCGTCGATGTCGACGCCCGCAAGCCGGCCGTTCTACCCTGGACCGGCTGCGCCGAGGTCAACGGCATGCGTTGGCCCGTTGGCGGTCCTGATGACATTCTGCTGCCCGCCGGCCGCCACCGCGTCTCGCCGTGTCCAGGACCGGCTGCCCGGACTGTTGCCGATCTGAACGCGACCCTGCTTGGCGTCGAAAAGACCGCCGCCGGCTGGCGTCTCCTCTACGAATCCCGCTCGCGCGCCATCGTCCTCCACTCGCCCAAAGAAAAACCGGCCAGGAGGATCATCCTCCCGGCCGGCAAGGGTCAATTCGAATGGGTTGACTAGCCGAGGCCTAGTTGAGGCGGACCTGTTCGCCCTGTTTCAGGCCCTCCAGTACGGCCACTTTGACGCCATCGCTCAAGCCGGTCTTGATCGCCCTTTTCTCAAAACCTTTGGGCGCCTTCACTTCGACATAATGCTGATCCTTCTCCGCCGACACCGCCGTCAGTGGCACCGTCAGGACGCTTTCCGCCCGGTTGAGCAAAACATCGGCCGACGCCGACAGATCCGGAATCACCCGCGCGTCGGTGGACGTCATGACCAATCGCACCGGCAACGACCGGATGTAGAAATTCTGGCTCCGCCCGCCGGTGGCAAGTGCGCCGATCGAATCGATCTTGCCGGAGAACCGGGCATCCGGAAACGCATCCAAGTTCACCGTCGCGTTCTGCCCCAAGCGGAACAGGTTGCTCTCGGTCTGGTTCACCGTGGCATTCACCAGCATCTCACTGGTGTCGACAATCTTCATGAACGGCTGCCCCGGATGCACCCGGTCTCCCGGAGCCATCTGCACCCGGTCGCCGCCCGGACGGTTCATCGTCTCGATGACGACCATGCCATCGATCGGCGCCCGGATGACATACCTCACGATGTCGACTTCATGCCGCTTGACGTGAGCAATCTCCAGATCCCGCGAGATAGTCGCGATCCGCATGTCGGCCTTCTGCGACGCTTCGCGAAGAGCCACCTCGGAGCTGATCTGCTTGTATGACGCCTCGGCCTCGTCGACCGCCAGCTTCAGCAGTTCCTGATCCACAACCGTGCGGACTTCCTGAGCGGAGAAGTCCAACTTCGCCTTGTCCAGCGTCGCCTTGGCCACGCGCAGGCTCTGCCGCAGGTTCTCCATGTCGAGTTCCTGCTGGATCTGCTTCTTCTTGACGTCGTTCTCCCTGTCGCGGAGACCGGCGACTGTGTCGTCGATGTGATCCTGAGCCGATTGCGGGTCGATCTCGGCGACGATGTCGCCCTTCTTGACGAACTTGCCCGATTCGCCCAACCGCAGCAGCACCATGCTCGAACCGCTGTCCGGCCCAGTTAGTCTGGGTCCGGAAATAGCGGCATATCGCTTCGCCGTGGTGGATCCGACGATCCGCAATCGGAACTCGACGTCTCCACGCTCGACCGGCGCAAGTTTGACGGTTGCGGGAGTGGCCGTTTTGACGGGCACGGGACGGTTCACGTAATAGAGAATCGCCGCGCCAAACGCAATGAGGCTCAGGAAGAAGACCAGCTTCAGCCAAACAGGCCTACCGGTGCTCTCCGGCGGAGTTGGCTTGTCGCCTGGATTCGATGTTGGGTTACTCGTCGCCGGCATAACGGGATTCTTCGCTCCTGGAGTTTCCTCGCCTGGCAGCCACATGGACCGCCAAGCTCTCTTCTTCAGACTAATGCACGTCTCGCCTGATTAGACGTATCCTTCTGCGCTTGGGCGCACAATAGTCGAAAATATGGCGCTCGCCCACCACCTTCCGGTTACAGGCGGACGCCGATTCATGCCGGGCCGCGGACCTTGCAGTCAAACGCCCAGGCGCTTGAGATCATCTCATCCAGGCCCGCTATTGCCGGCATCCAGCCCAATTGATTCCGTAACTTAGCGGAGTCGGCCACCAGTTCCGGCGGGTCGCCCCCGCGGCGCTCACCCATCACGGACGGGACCTTCTTCCCGGTCACCCGCTCCACCGAGTCGATCACCTCTTTCACCGAGTACCCTCGGCCCGTCCCGGCGTTGAAGATGCCGCTGCCGCCTCCGCGGCTCAGATGGTCGAGTCCGGCGGCATGGGCCGAAGCCAGGTCGCTCACATGGATGTAGTCGCGGATACAGGTCCCGTCTGGCGTGTCATAGTCGCCGCCGAAGACAGTCACCGGGTCGCCGGTCCGGATCGCCCTGAAAATAAGCGGGATGAGGTGGGTCTCCGGCTCGTGCTCTTCTCCAACACCGGCCTCGGCGTCCGCGCCGCAGGCGTTGAAGTACCGCAGGATGATGTGCCGCAGGCCCGAACATTGGTCCAGCCAGCCCAATGCCGTCTCCACCATCAGCTTCGACTCGCCGTAGGGACTGACAGGCCTGAGCGGCGCGCTTTCGGGGATCGGGACGTTTTCGGGATCGCCATAGACAGCCGCGGTCGATGAAAAGACGATATTCCTCACATCTGCCTGACGCATCGCGGAAAGCAGGTTCAGCGTCCCGGCGACGTTGTTGTGGAGGTACTTTTCTGGCTCACGGACAGACTCGCCAACCGCGATGAATGCCGCAAAGTGGATGACGGCGTCGAAGGCTGTAGCGGCGAACAGAGCATCGAGCGCCGGCCGGTCGTGCAAGGAAACGACTCTGAGCAGGCCCTCGGGCACATTGTGACGGTAGCCTTTCGATAAGTCGTCGGCGACGGTGACCTCGTGACCGAGACGGAGCAGGAAGTGTACGGTGTGGGAGCCGATATATCCGGCTCCGCCGGTGACCAGGATGCGCGCCATAAAAAAGAGCTCCGGGCTCGCTTGAGTTACCCAAACCTCCAAGGTATCAGAATCCGCTGCGCGGCCTACTTCAAAAGCTGTTCAATGGCGGCGGCAAGTTCGGCTGAGTCAGGCGCGGTCTTGGGCTCGAAGCGCTGGGCCAACTTGCCGTCCCTGCCGGCGAGGAATTTCGTGAAGTTCCACTTCACGCCGCCGCCCTGAGCGGCAGTCAGGTAGGCGTATGGCGGAGTGATGCCGCCGCCCTTGACGCTGACCTTGCCGAGCGTGGGGAAGGTGACGTAGGCGAGGGTTAGGGGAAGGATGATCGCGGCGGTTCGGATGGACTTCATTATGGTTTGAGACGGTAGAGAATGAAGAATCGGGTCTCTGCGATCCTCTTATAGTGATCGCCCCAGGGGGCGAGTCCGGAGGTGGCGAAAACGGCCAGGGCGGGATTGAGCGGGCCGAGGCCGTCGGCGATCCAGACGGGAGGATTCGAGGCGTACAGGGCCTCGCGGTTCTCAGCGGCCAGGGCGGGGAACGTGGGGGCTGAATCGCGGAGGTGGCGGTCGGCGAGGACGCCGTTGAGCGGTTGGGAATCGAGGAAGCGTGTGCCGGCGCGGAGACCGGAGAGCGGGTAGAGTTCAGGGCGGTAACCCCAGACCAGAAGGGTTTCGCCGGGCTTGGCATGTTGACGGAGGAGGTTGGCCGCGGCGCGGCTGTCCTGATCCAGGGCCAGGTCCTGCCACTGATGCGGGCGGTGCGCGGCCAGATCGGAAGCCAGGACGGCATAGCGGGGGCCGAATCGCGCCATCGGGATCAACAGCAGCAGTGCCAGGGCGGCGGCGTGTCGCTTGGGCAAGAGCGCGAATCCCCGTGCGCTTACCACGGCTACCACGGGCAGCAGGTGGAAGAAGTAGCGAGGGAAGAACCGTCCACCGAGCCAGACCGCGGCGAGTGAAATCAGGAACCAGCCGGCCAAGCGGAGCCGCCTAGGTTCGTTTGGCCGCAATGCCCAGATCGCCGCCAGCAGTGCGGCAGCGTGGAATCCGGCCCAGTTCAGCGTCCGGCGCGCCCCTTCGGAGAAGACGTCCTGGAAGGGAACAGCCCGGCTGTAGGCGGCGCCCCACTGCCAGACCTGGAGCCAGTAATCGTCAAGCGACCCGTTCAGATAGAGCCATGCGGCTCCGATGGCGTTTGGCAGCAGAAACCCGGCAGTGAGCGCCGGCAGACGCCGCCACTGCCAGATGGCGCAGGCGGCGAGAACGAAAAGCGCCTTGCCGTTCAGCCACACGGCCGTGCCGGCGATCACGCCGGCCAGCAACGGCTGACCCGATGCGGCGGCGGCGATGGCGAGCAGGTGGAACGGAATCATGAGCAGGTCGGGCGTCAGCGCCATGACAGCGGCGGGGATACCGAAGATGAGGAAGAACGCCATCAGGACGGCGGCGATGAGCGCTTCTCGTTCGGACCAGATGCGCCGGGCGGCGAGCCAGGCAGTCCAGGAGCAGAGCACGGTGAACAGCGCTCCGGCTAACCTGAGGGGCCAGCCGGCCAGCGCGCCCCAAAGCAGGTAGAAGGCCGGAAACAGCGGCGGTTTGTCGAACCAGATGTCGCGGTAGAGCAACTTCCCGGCGAGCATTTCGCGGGCCGCGGCGATGGGGTAGGCCTCTTCGACCCACAGGATGTCGACGTGGCACAGGCGGGCGGCGAGCGCCGCCACGGCGATGGCCAGGAAGGTGTACGGGTGAGTACGCACGGATGGCAGTACCGCGATTCTCTCACGACGGGTAGTCTGATAGAGGTGGAGATGTTCACGGTAGCGGCGGAGCGGTCGGGCGCAAGGCTCGATCAATATCTGGCGTCGTTGATGCCGGGCTATAGCCGTGCGCGGTTGCAGGAGTGGATCGAGGCTGGGCGCGTGCGGGTGGACGGGAACGCGAAGAAGGCATCCTACAAGCTCAGAGAGGGCGAGCGTGTTGATGTGGAACCGGCCGAACTGAAGCCGCTGAGGGCGGTGGCCGAAGAGATCCCGTTGGAGATTCTCTATGAGGACGCCGACGTGGTGGCAATCAATAAGCCGGCCGGCATGGTGGTTCATGCAGGGGCGGGCAGGCATGACGGGACGCTGGTCAACGCCCTGCTGCATCACTTCGGGACGCTGTCGGAAGTTGGAGGCGAGTTGCGTCCGGGGATCGTCCACAGGTTGGACAAGGGGACCAGCGGGGTGATGCTGGCGGCGCGGCACGACGCGGCGCATAGGGAGTTGGCGCGGCAGTTCGCTTCGCGCACCGTGGAGAAGACGTATCTGGCGCTGGTGGAAGGAGTGGTCAAACGGGAGACCGGCAGGATCGACCGGAAGATCACTCGCGACCCGGTGCGCCGGACCCGTATGACTGCGAAGTTGGAGTCCGGCCGCGAGGCGCGTACCGAATACCGCGTGATTGAAAGGTTCAGCAGGTACACGCTGCTGGAGGTGAAGATCGGGACGGGGCGGACGCATCAGATTCGCGTTCACCTGTCGTCGATTGGCCACCCGATTGCCGGAGACACGCTTTATGGAGCGGCGGCGAATCCCCAGGGCAGGGCGGATTTAGGGCGTCCGTGGCTGCACTCTTTCAGGTTGCGATTCGCGCTGCCAACCGGCGGGCAGGAGATCACAATCGAGGCGCGCGTACCGGAAGAGCTTGAGGCGTGGAAAAGGGGACTCCTATAATCGAGTTAGAGAGCACTGATGAATTCAACGCGACGCGCCTTTTGCCTTGGACTGCCCGCGGCCGGAGCTTTGCTCGGGCGGCAACAGGCGGCCCAGCCGCCGATCGACCCCACGCAGACGATCACGTTGGAGGTGACGCGCGTCAATCTGCTGTTCACGGTGTCGGACAAGAAGGGCCGATTCGTGACAGACCTCAAGAGCACGGACTTCGATGTTCTTGAGGGGAAGAAGCAGCAGAAGATCCTGGACTTCCTGGCGGAGTCCGACATGCCGCTGCGCATCGCGCTGTTGATCGACACCAGCAATAGCATCAAGACGCGGTTCAAATTCCAGCTTGAGGCGGCCAGCGAGTTTCTGGCCGACGTCATCCGTCCGGAAAAAGACAAGGCGCTGATCTACAGCTACGACACGCAGGCCGAACTGGTGCAGTCGCTGACGAGCGATCCCTACCTCCTGCAAAAGAAGCTGATGAATCTGCGGCCGGGCGGCGGCACGGCGATGCATGACGCGCTGGCCGAAGCTTGCCGGGACCATCTGGGCAGGGAGCAGCCGCGCCACCAGTTCCGCCGCGCCGTCATCATCATTGGCGATGGGGAAGACAATTCCAGCCGCATTTCGCGCGACCAGGCGCTCGAAATGGCCCACAAGGCCGACGTCGTGATTTATGCCATCTCGACCAACATCACCCGGCTGGAGACCGACGGCGACAAACTGCTGAAGTACATGGCCGAGGAGACTGGCGGGTTGGCGTATTTCCCGTTCAAAGCGGAAGACCTGACGCAGGACTTCGAAAACCTGGCCAACGAGCTTCGCAGCCAGTACAGCATCATGTACCGGCCGGAGCCGATGCATACCGACGGGTTGTACCACGAGGTGAAGATCAGACTGAAGGAGCGCAAGGGGCTGGAAGTGCGGTCACGCAAGGGGTATTACGCGCCGAAGTCGTAGCGGCGCCGATTGAAGGAGATGACCGGCCCGAGGAAAGTCAGGGCTGGCTGATGGGAGGCGGGCTGAAGCCCTTCGAAGACTGCGGATGGGAACCCGCTCTCTTCGTTCGCGGCCTGCGCTATTGAGCCGGCTCTGGCTGGATTACTTTTGCTTTGCCGGGGCGTGCTGTTTGCAGTAGCGCTGACCGGCGAGCGCCGGACGGGTGCAGCGGGTTCCGTCCTTCGTTAGTGCGGCGCAGCGGAACGTGGCGGGTCTTGTATCCGGCCTGTCGGGGACAGCCGAGACGGGGGCGATGCCGCCGAAGGGGATCGGCTTTACGTTCTGCAACTGGCCGCGCCTTTCGCTCAACGCGGTGATCAGAACGTCCAGCCGGCTTTGCAGGGACTGAACGTCCGCCTTCAAGGACTGGAGTTCGGCCAGCGTTCGTTCGGTGAGCTGCAACTCCTCCGAGACCGCGGCAGGCGGATCGCCGAAGACAGGCAACAGGACGAGCAGACAGGCCGCGACCGAACAGAGACTCTTGCGCATGACAAAGAGTAGTGCGGCGGCGGAAGAGAAAATCTCACCTGTCGTCGTCGTCGATATCCAGCGAAAGAGGGGCGAAGACGTTTCGAGGCGGTTGCGGATAAGGCGTGTTCCAGCCGCGGATCATACCCCAGACGATGCGGTTGAGCCGCTCGGTGGGTGCGGCGTCGGGGACTTCCCATCGCATCTTGGCCGAGTCGATCGCCGCCTGGCGCGCCTTGCCGCGCAGGGCCTGGACGGGCGGATTTAAGTCGTCGAGGGACTGGGCGGGGGTCAGGGCGGCGAAGGGCTCGAGATTGGGCATGTCGGCGAAACAGGCGCGCATGTCGTTGGCGATCAGGTCGAACAGGGACAGGGCGGGCAGGCCGAGGATCAACTCGATGGTTTTGACGATGCTCTGGTTGGAATAGAACGTGGAGTCGATCGCGCCGCGCCGGGCGTATGGGCTGGCGACGGTCGAGACGGTGCGGTGGCCATCGACGTGATCGACGCCGTTCTGCGCGTCGTCCTCAACGATGAAGATGGCCATTTTCGGCCAGAAGGGCGAATGGGAGAGGCCTTCGACGATTCGGCCGAGGGCGAAGTCGTTATCGGCCACCATGGCTTTGGGCGTGGATGCGCCGGGCGTTGCGCCGTAGGTGTGGTTTGAAGGGAGTTGGACGATGACGAGATTGGGCATCTTGCCCTGACTGGTCCAGGTTTCGACATCCTTGAGGAAGATGGTCGCGCGGACCTGGTCGGGGACGCCGTTGGTGTAGGTGGGGTAGTTGCGGGCGAGCAGGGCGTCGAGAGGCGGGATGGGCGAGGAGACTTTGAAGTCGAACTTGAAATCGTCGCCCTTGCGCCAGCGGGCGAAGTAATCGGCTCGCTGCTGGGGCTTGGCTTCGCTCAGACGCGGGGCGTATTCGCCGTAAACCTTGACGGTCTTGCCGGCCTTGAGCGCAGCGTCCCAGAGGAATCCGCCGCGGGAGTAGGCGATGGGGTCGGTGCCGTCGTAGGGGTAGCTGCGGCCTTCGTAGCCGGGCCAGAGGGTGTAGGCGACCTCGTTGGCCTGGGTGACCCATTGGTGGCCGTTGGCGCTGTTGCCGCCGGTGGCGAAGAAGCGGTCCATCAGGACGTAACGGCGGGCGAGGGCGCGCTGATTGGGCGTGACGCTCTGGCCGAACATGACGAGCGAGGGGTCGCCGTCACCTTCGGGGAGGTCGCCGAAGAGCTGGTCGTAGGTGCGGTTTTCCTTGACGATGTAAACGACGTGTTCGATGAGCGATGGGTCGCCGGAGCGGACCGGGATGGCCTTCGGGGCGGGACGTGGGCCTATGACCCGGGTCTGGCGGGCGGCGCGGCCTTTGAGCGTGAGGTGGGTGTTCTCGGCGACGGCTGTCGAGTAGTTGGCGAGTTGAGCGGCGTCAGGGATGTCGACGACGGCGGCCGAGCCGCGGTAGCTGTGGACGTAGCGTTTGCCGGGCGCATCGCGCCAGCCTGAGCCGGCGCCGAGCAGCGCACCGACGGCGAGACGCTTGCCGCCGGCGCTGAGGGAGAGCGACGACGGATACCAGGCTGTAGGGATCATGCCGAGCAGGCGGCCGGTTGACGTGTCGAGAATGGCGACGGCGTTAATGCCGCCAAGGGCAACGTAGAGACGGCCGGCTCGACTGTCGAGAGCTAGGGCTGTGGGAGCGATGCCGGGGGCCGATTGGTCGAACGGATCGATGGCCCAGGTGGTGGCGGCCTTCATTGTGGACGTGTCGACGACGGTGATGGAGTCGGCGTTGCTGTTGGCGACGTAGAGGCGGTGGCGGGACTGGTCCCAGGCAAGCGAAACGGGAGCGAGGCCGGTTTCGATTTCGTGAGTGACGAGGCCGGTTTGGGTGTCGATGCGGGAGACGGTGCCGGATGCGGCGACGCCTCGGGCGTCGATGGGGACCTGGTCGGCGGTCTTGGAGAGACCCGTCGGCGCGGTCTTTTCGTTTGGTTTCGGCCTGCGGCCGCCCCAGTGCGAGACCCAGGCGGTACAGCCGTCATCGGAGAGGACGACGGAGGCGGGGGCGGTGGAGACCGCCACGCGGACGGGCGGTTTGACGCCATCGAGGTCGACGAGCGCGACCTGGTTGTCGAAGATCAGCGGCAGCGCGGCCAGACGACCGCCGTCCTTGCAGGCGCGCAACGCGACGGCGGGTGCGCCGGCGTGGTTGAGGCCGAGTTTTTCGGCGACGATGGTCTTGCCCGCGCCAGCGCTGGCGAGCCAGACGCCCGGCGCGCGATCAACACCGGCGAAGAGCGCCTGGCCCGCGACGGGATCGAAAGCGACGCCTTGGAGGGCTGGGCGGCGGCCTGCGTCGAGGCGCTGCACGACCGAGTTTTTCGCCCAGTCGTAGCGATAGAGACCCGTCGAGGCGAGGACGTGAATCTCGCTGGAGTCGCGGCCAAAGGCGACGCCATACACGCGGCCATCGAAGACGGCGGGCACGCCGGCGGGAGTGATTTCCTGACGCGTGGTGACGACGCCGGGGTCGGTGACGCGGCGGACAGGCGACTGGGCCAGAATTGAGGACGCGAACAGGACGATCAGGATTTGTTTCATAGGTTGAACTCGATTCCTTGCGCAAGGGGCAGGTCCTTGGACCAGTTGATGGTGACGGTCTGGCGGCGCATGTACTGTTTCCAACTGTCGCTGCCGGCTTCGCGGCCGCCGCCGGTTTCCTTTTCTCCTCCGAAGGCTCCGCCGATCTCGGCGCCGCTGGTGCCGATGTTGACGTTGGCGATGCCGCAGTCGC
>CAZLDN010000062.1:0-29074 GCA_964558355.1 uncultured Candidatus Solibacter sp. | reverse complement strand
ACGCCTCCCGCTTTGCCTGACGGGCCAAACGCCAGTCCCCCGGCAAAGCCGGGGGGTCTCCCTTGGTGGGCTAGGATTGCAGTGCGCCGGAGGTATGCCCTGGCGATGCAAGTATAGCGAACAAAAGGGGAAATAGGGACTTTAGGTGAAAAACCGCTTGCGGTGGTTGTAGGAGTCGTGTAATCTGCATTCGTAGGCCGAAACGATCCTATCCGGCCCGAATTAGACCGTCATGTCTCAAGCATCCTCAAAAACCGGCCCGAAGCGTCCACCGCGTGGCACGCACCCGGTGAAAGTGGACTCGACGGGCAGGTATAAGTTCCCGGCTGCGTACAAGGAGTATCTCGACAGTCTCGCCGAGAAAGAGATCTTCGTGACGGTCATTTTCGGAATGATCCGAGGATACACCAGTTCGAGCTGGGAGCAAGAGCTAAGCAAGCTGGACGTCAAGCCGGCGGTGAAGAAATCGGTTTGGGAGGATGGCGACCGGTTTGGTCAGGATGTCGTGCCGGATTCGCATGGCCGGGCGACGTTGCCCCAGAAGGTCAGAGACGAAGTGCGGGTGGAAGACACGACTTTGCAGATGAGATTTCACGGTGAAGTGATCTGGATGTACACGGATGAGCAGTACGCCCGGATGGCGGCGAAGAACGACGCCAACCGCGACACGGTGAAGGCCGAGGCGGAAGAGTTGGGGTTTGTGTGATGTATGGAGCATTATCCCGTCATGGCGGAGCAGGCGGCCGGGTACCTCCGGCTGGTGGACGGCGGGGTGTATGTGGATACGACAGCGGGTTTGGGCGGGCACACGGGATTACTGGCGAGACGGCTGAAGTCCGGGATGGTGATCTCGCTGGACAGGGACGCCGAGACGATCGAGAAAGCCAAGGCCAACACGCTGGATTGCGCGGATCGGATCACGTTCCGGCAGAGCAGGTTTTCGCAACTCTCCGAGACGTTGGGGGCGATGGGCGTGGGCAAGGTGGACGGGATTTTGTCGGACCTTGGGGTTTCGAAGTGGCAGTTGATGTCACCCGAGCGCGGCTTCAGTTTTCAGCATGCCGCCCCCTTGGATATGAGGATGGATCGCGGGCAGGAGTTAACTGCCGGCGATCTTGTGAACAGGGCATCGGAAAAAGAACTCGCCGATTGGATTTTCCGATTAGGCGAGGAAAGGAGGCACGCGCGAAGAATTGCCAGAGCCACGGTCAGGGCACGACCGCTGAGGGACAGCTTGCAGTATGCGGAGCTGATCGCAGCGGTCGCGCCCCGGACCGGAAAACTGCATCCGGCAACGAGGGTATTTCAGGCGTTGCGGATGGTGGTGAACGACGAAGAAGGGGAGTTGGCCGCTTTGTTGGAACAGGCTCCGGAGTGGATCAAACCGGGTGGCAGGTGGGTGGTGATCGCCTTCCAGTCGTTGGACGACAGGCAGGTGAAGAGAGCTTTTCAGTCGCTGGCCCGGGAGAAGCGGGCGGCAATTCTGACCAAGCACGTGGTCAGGCCGGAAGCGGAAGAGTGCAGAATCAACCCGCCAAGCAGAAGCGCGGTCTTGAGGGCGCTGGAGATGGTTGGCGAGGCGCATTGAACAAGAGGATTGAGACAGGTTGGGCGAGGTGAATGGAGGATCGGCGATGGCTACTTTAGGCGGTTTGATGGAATGGTTGGGCGCGGCGAAGGCGCCGGCGCGGCGGGAGAAATCGGACTTCAGGCTGAGGGCGCTGCCACGCGAGGATATTCTGCTTTTCGTGAAGGAGATCGATAACGCGGGGGTGGAGCGCGTTGCCGACAGTCAGGAGACGCTGGCCAATGTGGGCATGGCAGGAGGCGTCCTGGCGACGAGCGTTCTGGTGATTGCGCTGTTGCTGCCGGGCACATACTCGCTGGTGGTAAGCCACCGGATCGAGGAGACGAAACAGAATCGCGAGCAGTTGGTGAATACACTCCGCTCGATGCGCGCCGAGCGGGCGCGGCTGGAGAGCCCGGCCCAGGTGGAGCAGTGGGCGGCGACGGAGTATGCCGCACCGGTTGCGACGGCCGTGCTGTACGCGGCTCCTGGCGGCGAGACCGTGGCGAAACTGGGGCAAGGCGGCAGGTAGGGCGGCGCGAGACGAGGACCGCCTGGGGGCGGCCGCTGGGATCGCCGTTGAGCGCTTTCAGCAGATGAGGCGGAGTTCGAGATGGCAATCCGTGTGGAGAAAGAGTCGGCGCGCCGGGCGATATGGGTCGCCCGGCTGACGCTTTTCTGGGCGCTGGCGATCGTTCTGCGGCTGGTTTACCTGCAGATCGTCAAGCACGACGACTATGTGGAAATCGCGCGCAACCAGCACGAACACGTGGTTTCGGTGCGAGCTACGCGAGGCGAGATCCTGGACCGGACGGGCAAACATCCCCTAGCCATCAGCATTCAAACCAGTTCAGTCGTGATCAACCCCCGCCGGGTGGTTGACAGCGGTTTCTTCGCGGGTTCGGTGGCGCCGATTCTCGGCCTGCCCAAGGCGGAAATCGAGGCTGTCATCAACGAGCGCAGGAGCCGGCCGATCGGCGCGTCAGGCCGCTCGTACATGGTATTGAAGCGCCATGTCAGCATGGACGAAATCCTGCGGCTGAAGCGGCAGCCGTTCCCGTATATCGAAATCGTGCCCGACAGCCGGCGGGAGTATCCCAACGGCACGCTGGCGGCACATGTCATTGGCAGCCTGAACAGCGAGGGTGACGGCAACGCCGGCATCGAGCAGAAGCTGAACTCGGAGCTGAAAGGCAAGCCCGGCGCAATGCGTGTGCTGACCGACTCGCTGCAGGAACGCTACATCACGTGGGTTGAAAAGCCCGCGGCGGAAGGCGTGAATCTGACGCTGTCGCTCGACAGCGGGATCCAGTACGAGACCGAGCGCGCCCTGGCGCAGGGCGTTGCCGACGCCGACGCCGAGAGCGCCACGGTGATCGTGATGCGGCCCGAAAATGGCGCCGTCCTAGCGATGGCGAACTATCCGAGTTTCGATCCCTCCGAGGAGGTGCCAGCCGAGAAGTCCGCCCGCGAGGCGGCCTTGAATCGCCGGCGCAATCTTGGCATCCAGGCGCCCCGCGAACCCGGTTCGGTGATGAAGATGATCACCGTCTCGATGGCGCTCGATACGGGCCAGTACACGCCTGAGTCGACCATCTTCTGCGAGAACGGGCGATTCCCGCGCCCTGGGCGGAAGCCGATCACGGATCTGCATCACGGTTATGGCTTGCTGCCGCTGCCGATGGTGCTGATCAAGTCGTCCAACATTGGCGTGGCGAAGGTAGCCATCGACCTCGGTCCGAAGACGCTGTGGACCTACCTGCAGAAGTTCGGCATGACAAGCAAGACCGGCATAGAGTTGCCAGGCGAGGACATCGGCATCCTGCGTCATCTGGAGTGCCGCGGGCCGAACGACACCTGGTGCTGGGGCAAGAACTCCCATGAGTACATCGCCTTCGGCCACGAGATCGCGGCGACGGCGATCCAATTGGCGCGGGCGACGGCGGTGGTGGCCAACGGCGGCTACCTGGTTGAACCGCATCTGGTCGAAAGAATGCAGCGGCCTCGTCCGGACGGCGCCATGGAAGAACTGCCGTTGGTACGCAATAAGCCGCGGCGCGTCATCAGCGGAGATACCGCGGCTCTGCTGCGGCAGATCATGCAGCGGGTGGTTCTGGAGGGCACCGGCAAGAGAGCCAAGGTGGGCGGCTGGAGCTCGGCCGGCAAGACTGGATCGGCTGAGATGTTCGTCAAGGGGCAAGGCTGGGTGAACCGTCACAACTCGTCGTTTATTGGTTTCGCGCCGGCTTCGAATCCGAAGATCGTCGTCGTGGTGACATTGAACGGCACTCCGCGGCAGGGCGGCGCCGTGGCCGCGCCGATCTTCGCCAAGGTGGCCGCGGCAGCGCTGCGGATGCTGCAAGTTCCGATGGACATGCCGGAAACCAGCGTTCCGGAACCGCAGCCGCAATCGATCGCCGCCGGTCCTGCCAGCATTGAACCGCTCGTTCAACCGGCGCGGTCCGCCGAAGCAGGCGTTCCGGCGCCGATCGCGGTGGCAAGTCCGCTGCTGGCGGGTCCCACGGTGCCGGACTTCCGCGGGATGCCTCTCGTAGCTGTCCTTCGGCGTTCGACGGCCCTTGGTGTGGATGTCGAGGTGGTTGGATCATCGGGCAAGGCGAAGCGTCAGAACCCGCCGCCGGGCGAAGTGTTGCCGGCGGGAACCCGCGTCAGGGTGGAGTTCGCAAGGCAGTGAAGACGCTCGGCCAGATCCTCACAACCGTTGATCCGGGGCCCGTTGCGCGCGACCTTCCCGTCGAAGGAATTGAATACGATTCACGCCGGGTTCAACCGGGCTTCGTATTTTTCGCGTTTCCAGGCAAGATCAAAGACGGCCGGGAGTTCGCCGCGCAGGCAGTCGAGAAGGGCGCCGTGGCGGTGGTCAGCGAGTCCGGCGCGCCGCCCGGCTTCCCCGCCCCGTGGATCCAGGTTCCGCACGGCCGTAAGGCGCTCGCCGAAATGGCGCGGCTTTTCTTCGATTGCCCTGACCGCAAAATCCGCCTCACGGGCGTGACGGGCACGAATGGAAAAACGACTACGGCCTATGTCATAGATCAGTGTTTGCGGGCGTTGGGGCGAAGGACGGGGATGGTGGGCACGGTGGAGTACCGGGTCCTTGACGAGGTGCGGCCGGCGGTCAACACGACGCCCGAGTCGCTCGACCTGGCGCGCATCTTTGCCGAGGTCGCGGCGGGCGGAGGAACCGACTGCACGCTGGAAGTGAGTTCACATGCGCTTGAACTCGGCCGTGTGCACGGCTTCGATTTCCATACCGCCATCTTCAGCAACCTGACGCGCGACCACCTGGATTTCCACGAAACGATGGAACGATACTTCGCCGCGAAGTGCCTGCTGTTCAAGGGCGCCGGCGGCGCGCCGCCACGATTCGCCGCCATCAACACGGATGACGAGTGGGGCCGCAAGATCGAGGTCGCGCACGGCGTCGAATTGTTGACATACGGATTGAAAGAGGGCCCGGCGATTCGCGCGATCGACGTCGAGACGGGCATCGATGGGTTGCGGTTCGTCATCGAATGGCAAGGCGGACGATTCCCTGTCACGTCGAAACTGACGGGCGTCATGAATGTCTACAACCTGCTGGCGGCCTTCGCGGCACTGCTGGCGCTCGATGCCGGCGCGGAACAGGCGGCCGAGGCGGTCAGCCGCTGTCCAGGCGCTCCAGGGCGATTCGAACGTGTGGATGCCGGTCAGCCGTTCCTCGTCGTGGTGGACTATGCGCATACCGACGACGCGCTTCGGAACGTGATTCGGGCGGCGCGGAGGCTGACACAGTCGCGAGTGATCACGATGTTCGGCTGCGGCGGCGACCGCGACAAGGCCAAGCGCCCGCTGATGGGCAAGGCCGCGGCCGAGTTGAGCGACTACGTCGTCGTGACCAGCGACAACCCGCGCAGCGAGGACCCGCTGCTGATCATCAACGACATTCGGGTGGGCGTGCAGAAGTGCGATACGCCGTTCGATGTAATTCCGGACCGCCGCGAGGCAATCCGCAGGACGATCGCCGAGGCGCGTCCCGGCGATGTGGTGATCCTGGCCGGCAAAGGCCACGAGAACTACCAGGTGCTGGGGTCCGGCACGATTCACTTCGACGACCGCGAAGCGGCGGGCGAGATTCTCGCCTCGCTTGGATACCGGCGGAATGGGGACGGCAATGCGAATTGAGGTCGCCGGAATCGCCTGCGAAGGGGCGAGCACCGACACGCGCACGCTGCTCCCAGGGCAGGCATTCGTCGCACTGAGCGGCGCCAGCCACGACGGCCACGACTACGTCGCACAGGCGATTGAGAAGGGCGCACGGGCGGCGGTGTTGTCAAGACCGGTCCAGGCCGCTATCGCTCAGGAGATCGTGCCGGATACGCTGGCCTGGTTGCAGCAGGAGGCTGCGCGGCGCCGGGCCGCCTGGGGCCGCGCGGTGGTTGCCGTCACGGGGAGCGCGGGCAAGACGACGACGAAGGACGCCATCGCGTCCGCGCTGGCGCCGCGCTTTCGAGTGGGCAAGACGCAGGGCAACTTCAACAACCATATCGGCGTGCCGCTGTCGATCCTCAACATGCCGGACGCTGCCGGCGTGGCCGTTCTTGAAATCGGCATGAATCACGCGGGCGAGATCCGCGATCTCTGCGCTATCGCCCAGCCTGACATAGCCGTGGTGACCAACGCGGGGACAGCCCACATCCAGAACTTCGACTCCATCGAGGGCGTGGCCGCGGCCAAGCGTGAACTCGTCGAAGCGCTCAAGCCCGACGGGGTGGCGGTGTTGAATCATGACGACGCGCGGGTGCGCGCTTTCGCCGGCGTCCATGGAGGGCGCGTGGTCACGTTCGGCATTGGAGAGGGCGCCACACTGCGAGCTACCGATGTCGAGTACACCGAATTCGGTTCGCGATTCCGCGTGGATGGTCAACCCGTGGCGTGCCCGCTGCCCGCGCTGGGGGGCGTGATGGCGTGTCTGGCCGCGCTGGCGGTGGCAAGGGTGATGGATGTTCCGTTCATGGATGCGCGGCAGGGGCTTGAGACGCTCACTCCGCCGAAGATGCGCTTCGAGAGGATCCACGCCCGCGGCGCCGTGATCTGGAACGACAGCTACAACTCGAACCCGGAAGCGGCGAAGATGATGATCGACCTGCTCGCCCGGACGCCCGCCCGCAGACGGATCGCCGTGTTGGGTGAGATGCTGGAATTGGGACGCTGGTCCGAGGCCCTGCACCGCGAGGTAGGCGAGTATGCCGCCGAGCGCGGCATCGACGTGGTGGCGGGCATTCAGGGCCAAGCGTCGTCGTTGGTGGAGGCAGCCGCGAAGTTCGAAGCGCGCCAACCGTCCGTCTTCTACTTCGACACGTCCCGTGACGCAGGCCTTTGGCTGCGGGAGTTCGCCCAGGAGGGCGACGCGATCCTGTTCAAAGGCTCGCGCGGAACCAGGGTAGAACTGGCGCTTGCGGCCTTCATGGAGCCCGCCCGGCTGGAGATCGATTGACATGTTGTACTGGCTCTTTTTCGAAAAACTCTATCCGCACTTCACGCCGTTCCGCATCTTCGGCTACGTCACCTTCCGCACACTCGCCGCCAGCCTGACGGCGCTTCTCGTCGCTCTGTTTCTGGGTCCGTGGATGATCCGCCGGCTGCGCGCACTTCAGATCGGCCAGCACATCAGGGATGACGGCCCCGAGTCTCACATGAAGAAGGCCGGCACGCCAACGATGGGCGGGCTGCTGATCATCACGGCGGTTGTGATCCCCACTCTGCTGTTTACCAACCTCACCAACCCCTACGTCTGGGTGGCCCTGTTCGGACTGCTCGGTTATGGCGGAATCGGATTCCTCGACGACTGGTCGAAGGTGAAGAAAGGCCGCAACCTCGGCCTCACGGGGCGGCAGAAGATGGGGCTGCAAGTTCTGCTCGTGCTGCTGCTGGGCGTGTGGCTGCTCGTGCTGCATTCGAAGGGGCTGTATTCGACTGAGATGAACGTACCGTTTGTCAAGAGCTGGCGGCCGGGCTTACTGATCGAATCGCTGCTCGGTAACCCGTTCACTTACCCTCTGGCGTTTGTAATCTTCTTCTTGTTCCTTTGGCTCGTCGTCGTCGGCGCTTCGAATGCGGTCAACTTAACCGACGGTCTGGACGGGCTCGCCTCCGGGTTGATGATCATCGCCGGAGGAGCGATGACGGTGCTCTGCTACGTGAGCGGCCACAGGGTCTTTGCCGACTACCTCGACATCGCCCGGCTGCCCGGCGCATCCGAGTTGACCATCTTCGCCGCATCGCTGACAGGAGCGAGCCTGGGGTTCCTTTGGTACAACGCGCACCCGGCCGAGGTCTTCATGGGCGATGTCGGATCGCTGGCGCTGGGCGGAAGCCTGGGCGTGCTTGCAGTTCTGATCAAGCAGGAGATCCTGCTGATCTTCATTGGCGGCGTTTACGTGATTGAGGCGTTGAGCGTCATCATCCAGGTGGCGGGCTACAAGATGACGGGCAAGCGCGTCTTCCGCATGGCGCCGATCCATCACCACTTCGAAAAGATGGGCTGGGAGGAGTCGAAGGTGATTGCGCGCTTCTGGATCGCCGGACTGGTGATGGCGCTGTTTGCGCTGACCACGTTGAAGTTGAGGTAACGATGGAACTGGCCGGGAGAAGGGTTGCTGTCTTCGGTTGTGCAAAGTCGGGACTGGCGACGATTGAGCTGCTGGTACGCCATGGCGCCGTGGTCACCGCCTGCGACAGCAAGCCGCTCGATCAACTCCCCGCCGCGGCCGCGCTCATCGGGATGCTGGGCGTGAAGTTCGCAATCCAGGGAGCCGAGGCGCTGGAGGGCGTGGACCTGGCGGTTCTCAGCCCCGGCGTGCGGCCCGATCAGGAGTTATTCGAAGAGGCGGGCGCACGCGGCTTGGAGGTCACGGGCGACGTTGAACTCGCTTGTCATTTTTTGCGCGGTCCCATCCTGGGCATCACCGGGTCAAATGGAAAGACGACAGTCACGGCGCTCGCCGGGCATCTGCTGAAGGAGTGCGGGATCCCCGCGCAGGTGGGCGGCAACATCGGCACGCAAGCTGTCGCGGCAATGATCGACTCGTCGCGGGAGGATCAATGGAACGTGCTGGAGCTGTCGAGTTTCCAGACGGAGATGTTCCGCCGCACCCGTGTCCAGATCGGCGTCGCGCTGAATGTGACGCCCGATCACTTGGACCGCCATCACACGATTGATGAGTACGCCGCGGCCAAGCTGAACATGTTCACCGGGCAAGAGCCGGGCGACTTCGCGGTGTTGAACGCGGAGAACGAGATTACCCGGTCTTGGGCGGCGAGTGTCCGCGGCGGCGTGCACTGGTTCAACGCCGGCGGCCCCGTGGAGAGGGGTTTCTGGCTCGATGGGTCGACGCTGATGGCCGGCGCGAAGCCCTGGATGCCTTCGAGCGAGATCGGCCTGCGCGGCCGCCACAATCTTGAAAACGTGCTGGCAGCGGGTTGCGCCTGCGCGCTTGCCGGAGCCGGACCGGAAGCGATGCGACGCGCGGTGGCGAGTTTCCCGGGCGTCGAGCATCGCATCGAGTTTGTCCGCACATTGAGCGGAGTCGATTATTTCAACGACTCGAAGGCGACCAACGTGGACGCCACGATCAAGGCGCTGGAGTCGTTCGACCGCGGACTGTGGGCCATCCTGGGCGGTAAGGACAAGGACAGCGACTACAGGCCATTGCGCGATCCGCTTGCCCGGCGGGCGCGCGCAGCGCTGCTGATCGGGGCGGCAGCGGACAAGATCGCGAATCAGATCGAGGGTGCGGTTCACATCGAACAGTGCGGCGACATGGCGTCGGCCGTGGCCCACGCACATGCGTACGCCCGACCCGGCGATACCGTATTGCTGGCGCCTGCATGCGCCAGTTTCGACCAGTTCAACAGCTATGAGCACCGCGGACAGGTCTTCAAGCGCCTAGTCCACGCATTGGAGGATTGATTACCTCATGTCGATAAAACTGAGAACGGACTGGCCGCTTTTCAGCGTCACGCTGCTGCTCATGGCATTCGGGCTGGTGATGGTATACAGCGCGTCGAGCGTCGTGGCCGAGGTGATGCATGGCAAAGAGAACTGGACCTACGCCGCGAAGCAACTCGTCTTCGCCGTGGTGGGATTGGGCTTGATGCTGGGACTAAAGCGTCTCGACTATTCGCGTCTCCAACACCCGCTTTGGATCTGGCTGCCGGTGAGCATTGTCGGGGTCCTGCTGGTGGTTGTCATCAAGGCCGACCCGGACGCTCACCGCTGGTTGCGATTTGCCGGTGTGCAGTTCCAGCCTTCCGAACTTGCCAAGCCGGCCATCGTCCTCTTCCTGGCGTGGTTCGTGTCCAGGCGGGAAAACAAGGTGATGGACCGCTACACGCTGGCGCCTGCCGCGCTCGTGGTCGGAGCACTCACCTTCTTGATCGCCAAGGGCGACCTCGGGACGGCGGTGATCGTTCTTGTCCCGGCCGTCGTCGTCTTCTTCGTCGCCGGCATCGAGCGCAAGTACTTCTATGTCACGCTGCTGCTGGGCGCGTGTCTCTTTGTCTATTTCCTCCAGGAGAAGCCCTACCGGCTATTCCGGATCATGGCCTACTGCGGCGTGACCGAACAGACCATCCACGAGACACCGGCGCTGAAGTGGCTGGAGCCGCATCTCGCCGCCAGCAAGGCCGCCCGCGATGCCGACCACCAACCCCGCCAGGCCCGCATCGCTTCCGGCAGCGGCGGGGTGACCGGCGTGGGCCTGGGCCGCAGCATCCAGAAACTCGGCTTCCTGCCCGAGGCGCATACCGACTTCATCTATGCGGTGATCGCCGAGGAGACCGGGTTGGTTGGAGCGATCCTGCTGCTTGGCGGTTACCTGGTGGTCTTCTGGCGCGGCTTCCGCCTCTATTGGACCGCCCACGACGTTTTCGGGCGGTACCTCGCGCTGGGCTGTGTCTCGCTGCTCGTCGCCCAGGCTTTGTTCAACATGAGCATGGTGATCAGCCTCCTGCCCACCAAGGGGATCCCGTTGCCGCTGGTCAGCTATGGCGGCAGCGCGCTCATCTGCACGCTCATCACATTCGGCCTCATGATGAGCGTCAGCGAGCGCGCAACTGAGTAGGAGGACTCCCTGACCGGCAATCCACTGGTCTTCATCATGGCGGGCGGAGGGACCGGCGGCCACGTGATGCCTTCGCTGGCCGTCGCGACTGAACTCCGGCGGCGAGGTCACGAATGCGTATTCGTGGGGACCCGTACGGGGATGGAAGCCCAACTGGCGCCGAAGCACGGGTTCCCGATTGACTGGATCGAGATAGGCGGGCTCAACCGGGTCGGCTGGCGGAAGTCCGTCTCGAGCCTTCTTCAACTGCCTGCCGCGGTGTTTCATGCTCGCCGCATCCTGAAGCGACGCCGCGCCGCGGGCGTGTTCAGCATGGGCGGGTACGTCGCCGGCCCGGTGGTGGCCGCGGCCATTCTCAACCGGACTCCGATCATCGCCATGGAACCCAATGCGATGCCCGGGCTCGTTTCCCGTCTCACCGCCCGCTGGGTGCGTCATGCGCTTGTGAGCTTCGAGGAGACGGAACGCTACTTCCCGCGAGGGCGCGCCGAGAGAACGGGCCTGCCCGTCCGCGACGAGTTCTTCGCCATTGCACCCGCCGCGCCGTCCTCGCCATTTCACGTGCTGATCACGGGCGGCAGCCGCGGCGCCAGGTCACTCAACCGGGCAGCACGGGAGGCATGGCCGTTGCTCGCGCAGAGCTCTTCACCGGTCACGGTCACGCTTCAATGCGGTCAAGGTGAAGCCGGCGATCCGCAGGCGGCTTTCAGCGGTTGCGGACTCGGCGGCGAGGTGGTCGCGTTTCTGGACGACATGCCCGCCGCCTATGCCGCGGCTTCGCTGATCGTCAGCCGGTCCGGCGCCGGCGCGGTCAGCGAGATCGCCGCCTCCGGCAGACCCTCGATCCTGGTTCCCTTCCCATTCGCCGCCGATGACCACCAGAAGCACAATGCACTGGCCATGGTCCGGGCAGGCGCCTCGATCATGATCGAGGACAAGGCACTCGACGGGCCTAGTCTGGCGCGCGAGATCCTCCGCCTGGCCTCGGACCCGCAATCTGCTGCGAAGATGGGAGTGAACGCCCGCGCACTGGCCCGGCCTGGCGCGGCTCAGCGCGCGGCAAGCCTGCTTGAACAATGCGCCGGAGAGATTGACAGCGCCGCGGATACGCCGGAACAATAGGATAATCGAATGTTTTTTGGTACGCAGCCTCTGCATTTCACGGGAGCAGGCGGGATCGGCATGAGCGGTCTGGCCGAGATCCTGCACCGCATGGGCTGTGTGGTCACTGGATCCGACGCGAAGCGATCGCCGTCGACTGAGCGCCTTGCCGCGCTCGGCATCCAGATCGCCATCGGACACGCAGCGGAGAACCTGCCGGCCGGCGCGGCGGCGCTCGTCGTCACCTCGGCGGTGGGCGAGGACAATCCCGAGTTCGCCGAGGCGCGGCGCAGAGGCGTCCCTATTGTCCGCCGGGGTGAACTGCTGGCCGAATTGATGCGAGGGAAACGGTCGGCCGCCGTGGCAGGCAGCCACGGCAAGACGACCACATCCGCCATGCTCGCCTCCATCGCCGTCGAGGCCGGGTTCGACCCAAGTGCCGCGATAGGCTCGACTGTGCCGGCCTTCGGCGGCTCGAACGCCAGGCTTGGGGCAGGCGATTGGTTCATCGCGGAGTCGGATGAAAGCGACGGGTCTTTTCTCGAACTCTCGCCTGAACTGGCAATCGTTACCAACATCGACCGTGAACACCTCGACCACTATGGCGACTTCGAAGCAGTACGGAAAGCGTTTCTCCAATTCAGCAACCGCGTGTCCTTCTATGGCGCGGTGATCGCCTGCGCCGACGATCCGGCCACGGCCAGCGTGCTCTCGGCCTCTCGAAGGCGTGTCGTCTGGTACGGACGCTCGGGGAGCGCAGAGGTCCGAATCGCCGATGAAACCTGTGACGCCTCTGGAAGCCGGTTTACGCTGATCCGTGATGGCCGGGACCCGTTGGCCGTTCAACTCCCCGTCGTTGGCCGCCACAACGCGCTCAACGCCGCCGCCGCGCTGGCCGCCGCCATGCGGATGGGCATTCCGGGCGATGTGGCGGCGGATGCGATCTCGAAGTTTCGCGGGCCGGGCCGGAGGATGGAATGGCGCGGCGCGGCGCGCGGCATCGACGTGATCGACGACTACGGCCACCACCCGACGGAAGTGAAAACAACACTGGAGGCCCTGCGGCTGTTGAAGCCCGGCCGCCTGGTGGTCATCTTTCAGCCTCACCGCTACACAAGAACAGCGGCGCTGATGGACGAGTTCGCCCACGCTTTCACTTCGGCCGACGAGGTCTTTGTCCTGAGCGTCTATGAGGCCAGCGAGCAGCCGATCGCGGGCATCACCGGCGAGGCTCTCGCAGCCAGGATACGCGCCGCAGGCCACGAAGGCGTATCTTACGCCGGACCGATCGAAGAGGCTGCCCAGGCGATTCTCCCAACTCTGCTGCCCGGCGATCTGGTACTCACACTCGGCGCGGGCAGCGTGACCTGCCTGGGACCGCAATTGCTCGATCTGCTCCAGCAACCGGAAGCCACCGGGGAGGGTGCACATGGCGAGGCGTAAGAAACAGCCGCCCGAGAGCGACAACCTCGCCCCCGCCAACCAGGCCCCGCCGCGGCGGGGCATCGACGCCTTCCGGTTACTGAAGTTCGCCGGCATGACGCTTGCCGTGGTGGCTGCCGTTTTCGCCGCGGGCTGGCTGGCGTGGAGCGGCGAGGAGTTCCTGGTCAACGACGACAGGTTCAGAATCGGCGCGGAGGACATGCCGGGCCAGACGCCTGCAATCGATGTGACGGGCGTGCGCAATGCCAGCCTGAAGGCGATACTCGAGGTATTCGAACAGGACCGTGGCCGCAGCCTGTTCAAGCTGGACCCGGATGAGCGCAAGAAGCAGATCGACGATCTGCCCTGGGTGAAGTCCGCCACGGTGCGTCGCATCTGGCCGAGCCGCGTCGCGGTGGAAATCATCGAGAGATCTCCGATCGCCTTCATCCAGGCGCCGTCGGCCGTCACGGGGTCGATGGAAAATCCGGTTGCGTACAAGCCGATGTTGGTGGACGAAGACGGAGAGATCCTGGGCATCAGGTCGCAGAAGGCGCTGGCGCTGCCGCTGCTGAAGGGTGTACGGGTTCAGGATCCGAAGGAGCAGCGCCGCGCCAGGGCGCGCCTGATGCTGAGGGTGATGGATGAACTTGCGCCTTATCGCGATCGCATTCCGGAAGTCGATCTGTCCGCCGCACCGGCCGTGACCATCGGTTACGAGATTCAGGGCGCCACGATTGAATTGTTGATCGGAGAATCCTCGTGGCGGAAGCGGCTCGACTACTTCAACAGGAACGCGAACAGGATTCGCCACGTGCTGCGCGACCGTGCCGTTCTGGACCTCACGATGGACGGGCGCGTCATCCTGCAGTCTTCGCCCGAGCCGCCCAAACCGGAAGGAGGTGGTCAGGAGTGAAGCGGAAGGGCGAGATCGCCGTTGGGCTGGACATCGGCAGCGCGTGGACCCGAGCGTTCGTCCTGTCCGTCGAGGGCGGCGTGATGCGATGGGCAGGCCATGGCGTGGCGGCTTCCCGGGGCTGGCATCGCGGCCAGATTTCCGACCAGGACGGAGTGGCCGCATCGATTCGCGAGGCGATGGACGGCGCGCGCAAGTCCTCGGGGTTCGACATCGATTCGGCCGTGGTCGGCGTCGGCGGGCCCACTGTCAGGTCGCAGCAGGGCCGGGGAGTCTACGACTTCGGCCATCCGCGCCGGATCAGCCGCGAGGACCTCGCCTATGCAGTCAAGCTCGCCGCCATGGCCCCTCTCGAAGAGGACCGGGCGCTACTGCAGGTGCTACCGCAGGACTTCACTGTCGACGGCCAGTCTCCAACACTGCATCCGCTCAACGTCGAGTGCCTGCGCCTCGAGGCCCACACGCTGCTGATCACCATCGGCGCCCAGGAGCATCAAACGTTGCTTAGCGCCGTTCAGCAGGCGCGGATCGATGTCGAAGAGACCGTCTTCGAAGCCATGGCAGCCGCCTATGCCTGCGTTCTGGCCGAGGAACGGGCTGGCGGCGCGGCCCTGCTCGACATCGGCGCGCACTCTTCCGGAATCGTCTACTACGACGGCGACCTGGCGCTGTTCGCCATGGGCATGCCGTTCTCCGGCGAGCACTTTACGCGGGACATCAGCGAGGTGAAGGCATTGTCGATCGAGGAGTCGGAGGAGATCAAGCTCAAGCACGGATGCGCGCTGCTCGGGCTCACAGCCGACAACATCGTTATTGAACTGGCGCCCGCTCCCGGACGCCCGGGCCGCGAACTGAGCCGCCGGGATCTTATCGAGATTCTCGAAGCGCGCGCCACCCAGCTATTCCAATATGTCGAACGCTTCCGCGTCGACTTCGCGCGGCAGCTCAGCCTGCACGAGGGCATCGTGCTGTGCGGCGGCGCCGCGCGGATGGAGGGCGTCGTCGAGGTGGCGGAACGCGTGCTTGGTTGCCAGGCCCGCCTCGGCTTCATCCGCGGCGTCGATCAGATTCCGGAAGAACTCGCCACCCCCGAATGGACAACCGCCGCCGGCCTCGCGATGTACTCCGCGAAGCTGCGGCAGCGTCGCGGACGCACAACGGGTCCGCGATTCTTGAATCTTTTTTCCAATCGCGGTTGAGAGGTTGCACAATGGAAGATATGGATGCTTTCGATTCCCTGAAGTTCGAGATCACCGACGAATCGCTCGGCGGCACCCGCATCAAGGTGATCGGCGTCGGCGGCGGCGGATCCAATGCCGTCAACCGCATGATGGACCTCGGCGTCACGGGCGTCGAGTTCTATGTTTTGAACACCGACGCGCAGGCCCTGCGGGCATGCAAAGTGCCCAACAAGATTGCACTCGGCGCGCGTATCACCCACGGCCTTGGCGCGGGTTCGGATCCGGAGATCGGCCGCCAGGCCGCCCTTGAAGATACCGACCGCATCATCGAAATCCTCGAAGGCGCCGACATGGTCTTTGTCGCCGCCGGCCTTGGGGGCGGCACCGGGACGGGAGCGGCCCCGGTGGTTGCCGCGCTGGCGAAAGAACTCGGCGCCCTCACCGTCGCGGTCGTTACGCGGCCCTTCCAGTTCGAGGGTCCCAGGCGGCTGCGCCAGGCCGAAAGGGGTCTGGCCGAGTTGCATGCCACCGTGGACACGGTGATCTCCATTCCCAACGACCGGCTTGTCGATCTCGTGCCGCGCGGCACCAGTTTCTTCGAAGCCTTCCGCATGGCTGACGACGTGCTGCGGCAGGGCGTCCAGGGTATCAGCGACATCATCACCACCCCAGGCCTCATCAACCGCGACTTCGCCGACGTCAAGGCGATCATGTTCGGCATGGGTTTCGCCGTCATGGGGACCGCCAGCGCATCGGGCGAGGGCGCCGCGCTCGAGGCGGCGAAGAAGGCCATCGCCTGCCCATTGCTCGAAGAGGGCGGGCTCAGGGGCGCCCGCGCGGTCCTGCTGAACATGACCGCCGCCTCGTCGCTCGGCCTCCACGAAATGCAGGACGCCTGCAACCTGGTCCGCGAAGCGACGGAGAATCCCGAGGTCCAGATCAACTTCGGCCTAGTCCCCAATGAACAACTGGGCGACGAGGTCAGGATCACGGTCATCGCCACCGGTTTCATGCGCGACGACCTGCCGCAGGTTGACGCGCCCTCACTGCCGGCACGGAAATCAACGCCGCGGATTGCGCCCGACGAGCCAGTGGCAGCGCGCGCACTCCATTCCGCGCCTTTGTTCGACGAACCTGATCAGGGATCCGAGCCCGAGCCGGTTTTCATCAGTATGATGCCGCCCATTAGGGAAGTTACGATGGTCGAAGACGAGCCGGACACCGCGGAAACGGTGCTCGATATCGACTTTGTCGAGCAGGCTACGCCGGTTCCCGCCCAATCCGCCGCTACCCCGCACGTCGCCGAGGCCGAACCGGTTCTGGCGGACGATGTCTTCGACTTCGAGGATATCGATACGCCGGCGTTCCTGAAGCGTGAGAGGAAACTGTTTCAATGAGTCCCGCGGCGGCCGGATCCGGACGCCTTGTCCTGCGAGGCGGCCGCCCATTGTCTGGCGAAGTCGCGGTCCGCGGAGCCAAGAACGCGCTGCCGAAGATCATGGTCGCGGCTCTGCTTACCGGCGAGAAATGCACCCTGCGCAATGTCGCCGGCGTCGCCGACGTCGCCATCGTCTCTGAACTCCTCGAAGCGCTGGGCGGCACGGTTGAACGCCCCGAACGCGGTGTCGTCGTCATCCACGCCGGCAACGTCCAACCCATGGAGCGCAGTGTGCTGCGCGATTTCTCCGGCCGTAGCCGCATTCCCATCCTGACCTGCGGGCCGCTCCTGGCGCGCTTCGGCGACGCTCCCGTACCATCGTTGGGTGGTTGCCGCATCGGGCAACGCCCCGTCGATTTCCACTTGAACGCCTTGCAGCAGATGGGCGCAACCCTGCATGAAGAGGCCGGCGCATCGCATCTGACCTGCGACCGGCTTCACGGCACCAAGATCCGCCTCGAGTTCCCCAGCGTCGGCGCCACCGAGCAGGTGATCCTCTCGGCCGTCCGCGCCGAGGGCGTCACCGAGCTTTCAAACGCGGCGATCGAACCCGAGATCATGGACCTCATCATGGTCCTTCAGAAGATGGGCGCCTATATCTCGGTTGACGTGGATCGCGTCATCACCATCGCCGGCGTCCGCGAACTTCACGGCTTCGACCACACCGCCATGCCTGACCGCCTCGAAGTCGCCTCCTGGGCCTCGGCGGCTGTCGCCACGGGCGGGCGCATCTTCGTCCGCGGCGCGCGGCAGGTCGACATGATGACGTTCCTGAACAAGTACCGCCAGATCGGCGGCGATTTTCTGGTCAGCGACGAGGGCATCGAGTTCTGGCGCGCCGGGGACTGCCTGCGTTCAATCGCGCTCGAAACCGACGTTTACCCCGGCTTCACAACCGATTACCAGCAGCCCTTCGTCATCGCCCTCACCCAAGCCCGCGGCATCTCGATCGTACATGAGACGGTCTATGAACAACGCTTCGGCTACGTGGAAGCATTGAACCGCATGGGCGCGCAGATTCAGCTTTACCGCGAATGCCTCGGCGGCCTCGCCTGCCGCTTCGGCCAGCGCAACTGGAAGCACTCAGCCGTCATCGCAGGGCCCACCCCGTTGCGCGGCGCGGAGATCCACATCCCCGACCTTCGCGCAGGCTTCAGCTACGTCATCGCAGCTCTGGCGGCAGAGGGCGATTCCACGCTCACCAACGTCGGCCTCATCGAGCGCGGCTACGAAAATCTCAACGCGAAACTGCTCGATCTAGGCGCTGAAATCGTCTCGGCCGATTAGTTCTCCCGCGCCTGCAGTCCGCGGATGCGATGCGGCGCGCAAGCGTGAATCAGGTAGCCGATCCAACGGCGAAGATGCTTGGCTCAGCCGTTCCTCAGCAGTCTTCGTGATCCTGGAAGAAGCTGTCGATCGATGCCCGCATCCGCGCCGTCACGCTGTCGGGAAGCTCGCTCATTTCCTTCTTCGTTAGCGGCTTGAAGTTGTGAGCGACCTTTGTATTGAAGTCGATGTGCTCGATCTGTGGCATACCCGCCA
The DNA here is from genome assembly GCA_964558355.1 of uncultured Candidatus Solibacter sp. GTDB lineage: Bacteria > Acidobacteriota > Terriglobia > Bryobacterales > Bryobacteraceae > PNKE01. The sequence continues at coordinate 10,785 of CAZLDN010000062.1, read as the reverse complement.
CAGCTACCGCCACAGGCAGCGTCATCGAGTAACGCAGCAGCATCTCCGGCGAAGCCTTGCCCAGCAGTTTCTCCTGCCCGAACACCTTCATCGCGGTCAACCCCATCTTCTTGCGCAGCGCCACCGGCATGGCGATCGCCTCGAATCCAGACGGCCCTGTCATCCCCTCGCCCGCCTTGTTCGACGGCGCCGTGTTGCCGATCCTGGCGATGTTCAACGCCATTTGAGTCGAATCGAGGTCGTGCCGTTCCAGCAGCGTCTTCAGGACCTGCGGATTCTGATGGCAGGTGACGCCGAGGAACCGCGTCATTTTCTCGTCCTTGGCCTTCAGCATCGCTTTCATCTGGCCGTTCGGCGCTTCGATCTTGGCCAGATCGTCTTCGTTGCCCAGCGCGTGAATGTGCATCAGGTCGACTTGGCTCACGCCCAAATTCTTCAGGCTCCGCTCGATGATTCTCATCGCGTCGTCGTAGGTGCGGTTGCCGTCGATCTTGGTCACCAGGAAGAAGTCCTTCTTGTGTGTCTTGAGATACTGGCCAACCCACTGCTCGCTCTGCCCGTTGCCATACCCCGCGGCCGAGTCCACATAGTTCACGCCCGCCTTCAACGCCCGATCCAGCGCCGCGAGGGCCTTCTCCGGGTCCTTGTAGGCCAACCACCGGGAACCCGCGCCGAAGCCAAGCAAAGAGACCTTCGCGCCGGTCTTGCCGAGCGTCCTCATCGGCATTCCCGTCTTCGGGTCCCGCTCTTGCGCCACGGCTTGACGCGCCAGGGCGGCCAGCGTCGCGGACTCAATGAAACTGCGTCTGGACAGGCTCATGCTCAATCTCCTTGCCTTGGATTGTCTCACAAGCCATCAAGGGCGAGCAGCAAGCGCAACGCTGTGGATCATATCGAGGACATCCGTAACTTCGTCATCGATGTCACGCTCGTCAACGAACTCGACTAGGACGTGGAAGTGCTTCTTGTCGATGAGGTTTTGAAGCCCCAGTTTCGTGTAAAACGACCTGAAGAGGGGACGCAGGAATTCCTCCGACACGGCAGTGTCTCTCCAATACGGATCCTCCAGATTCGAGAGAACGTCAGGACCGAGCCTTCCCTGAAGGCTTTCATCCATGCATCGCTCAAATGTCCCGAGGAGCGGGTATTCGCCCTGGGGGTCTTGCGCTCTTGCCCACGCACGCAGAGTTGCTGGTTGGCAGAAATAATTCTCGATTTCGCGCCGCTTCCACCAATGCCTCTGGAGTTCAGGCGCACTCTCCTCCGGTTGTGTCAGCCTGTCGCACAGAACAAGTCCCACGAGGTCGGGCTTGGCAACACGGAGACCATAGAAGCTCTCGCGCGCCTTACTCGGCACATTTCCTATGTAGTCTACATATGGGGCTTCGAGATCTGCGAGTACGGGATGGTTGAGCTTTTTTGCGAATGCTCGCAGAATCGCAAGATCCGTCGACCCCTCTAAGTACAGCACCCAGCCTCTGAGCAACACCTGAGCATAGTGCTCCCAGCCGATCCTGTTCAACGACTTCTGTAGCTGTGTGCCGCGATCATTGATCCGGCGCGGTGTACCGAGAAACCCGATGACAACATCCCGATCTGCCGCCTCCTGCAAGATGACTTCGGAATGGCTGGCGATCACGACCTGGCACTGGTGCTTGGCTGCGTACTCCGAAAGGAGTTCGTAGGTCTGCCGCTGTCTTATCACTTCAAGGTGCGCATCAGGCTCATCCAGCAGCAGCACTGACTTCGGGTTGTTCGAGATGAACGTCAACAGAAGCAATGTCTGGTGAAGCCCGCGGCCAGCGCAGGCGATGTCGAACTCCTGCCCCCTCTGCACGTAGTGCATCTCGATCTCGCTACGCTCTGGGATCACCTTTGGCGGGAGCAATTTGCAGCCGAACAAGCGGTCGATATTCTCGGTGATCACACCCCACGCTTCCCTACCCTCGGGCCCCTCGCTCAATTTGTAGGCCAGGTTCCTCAGCACCTCAGCCGTTCTTCCCTGGCCCAGCAGGAAGTCGATTTCGCCACGCTGCTTCACGTGCTCCCGATCCGCCATCCCCGACATCGGCGGCAGGAATGCCACCGTTATCTCAGCGGCTTCGGGTGGCACCTTCAGTTTGGATGGTTCCAACTCGGCGCTCGCTCGAATCGGACGGCAATAGAACGATTCCGCGTTGGCGTAGTCAAACTCGAATCCAAACTCCCATCTCTTTTCCCCAGTCACCCCCTCTACCAGAACCTCCATGAGTACGTTGGGGCTCTGGCTCCTCCCGCGAGACTGCCGCACGTGGAGGTCGCGCCACAGATAGAGTGCAGTGGAAACCGGCACGGGGAACAGGTCGTTGCGGTTAATCGTGGCGCCCGTGCGCTTCGTGGTCGGCTCTCGATCCTTCCACCTCTCCGACCAACGCCTTAGCCCAAGGCTCCAAAGCGCGAGGGCTTGAAGAGCGGATGTCTTTCCCGAATTATTGGGACCTACAAAAACAACGGGGTTGCCGAGTTCGACTGTAACATCGTCGAACTGTTTGAAGTTCTTGATTCCTAGCCGGGTCAGCATTCCAGTTCATCTTAACCGGATCAGCAGAGCGAAGGGGGAATCCGCCTCACTCCCCGATCAAGTGCAGCGCCAAGCCGCGCACATGCGGCGACCGCCGGTGCTCGAACAGATATACGCCCTGCCACGTACCCAGAGCCAGCCGCCCGTTGATGACCGGAATTGACAGGTTCACCCCCGTTAAGACGCTGCGAATGTGCGCCGGCATGTCGTCGGCGCCCTCCATCGTGTGGACATACGCGTGGCGGTCTTCAGGCGCGATGCGTTCGAAATAATTGACCAGGTCGGTCTGCACGTCGGGGTCGGCGTTCTCCTGAATCACCAGCGAGGCCGAGGTATGGCGGCAAAACAGCGTAAGTAGACCCGTCATCATCCCCTGCGCGTCCACCCACCGCTCGACGTCCGCCGTGACCTCATACAAGCCCTTACCCCCTGTTCCGACCTCGATCACACCGGTTGCCTGACGCATCGCCTCGTCGCTACTCCACCGTCACGCTCTTGGCAAGGTTTCTCGGCTGATCCACATCGCAGCCCCGGCGCACCGCGATGTGGTACGCCATCAACTGCAGTGGCACCACCTCGATGATCGGCAACAGCAGTTCGCTCGCCGATGGGACTCGAATGATATGGTCAGCCGCCTTCTCCACCTCTTCGCTCGGCTCACTGACGATCGCCACCACCTTGCCGCCGCGCGCCTTCACCTCTTGAATGTTTGACAGCGTCTTCTCGAATCGCAGTACAGACCCTTCGTCCGCCGGATCCGTCGTCGCAATCACCACCGTCGGCAGCGACTCGTCGATCAGTGCGTTCGGCCCATGCTTCATCTCGCCCGCCGGGTAGCCTTCGGCGTGGATGTAGGAGATCTCTTTCATCTTCAGTGCGCCTTCCAGCGCGATCGGGTAGTGGATGCCGCGGCCCAGGTAGAGGAAATCATTCGCCTTGTGCAGCGTCCGCACCAGTTCCTCGTATTGGGCCTCTTCCGACAGCACCTGCTCGAGTTTGCCTGGAATCGCCATCAGTTCCTGGCACATCGCGACAGACTGTTGCTTCGTCACCCGCCCGCGCACCTGTGCAAGATAAAGCGCCAGCAGCAGCAGCGCCGTCAACTGCGCCGTGAACGTCTTGGTCGACGCCACGCCGATCTCCGGCCCTGCATGGGTCAGCAGCGTGCCCGAAGCCTCGCGCGACAGCATCGCCCCCATCACGTTGCAGATGGCCAGCGTGCGCGATCCCTTGCCCTTGGCTTCGCGTTGCGCGGCCAGCGTGTCCGCCGTCTCGCCGGATTGCGAGATCAGCACGGTCAGCGTCTCGGGGCCGAGAATCGGCTCCCGGTAGCGGAATTCGCTGCCATAATCCACGCCCGTGCTCATCCGCGCCAGCCGCTCGATCATGAACTTCCCCGCCAGCGCCGCGTGCCACGACGTGCCGCACGCCACGATTCTCACCCGTTCGAAATCGGTGAACTCGCGCGCCGATATCTGCATCTCATCCAGGAAGACCCGCCCGCTCTCCTGCCCAACCCGTCCCAACATCGTGTCCCGCACCGCTCGCGGCTGCTCGAAGATCTCCTTGAGCATGAAATGCTTGTAGCCGCCCTTTTCCGCCATGATCGGATCCCACAGGATGTGCGACATCTGGCGCTTCACCGGCCGGCCGTCGAAGCCGGTCACCTGCGCCCCGTCCGGCGTCAGCACCGCCATGTCGCCGTCCTGCAGGAAGATCACGTCGCGCGTGTACGCCAATATCGCCGGCACGTCGCTGGCTACAAAAAATTCGCCCTCGCCCAGTCCGATCACCGCCGGCGGACCGTTGCGGCAGACCACGATCTTGCCAGGCTCGCGGCTCGATATCGCGGCGAATGCGAAGACGCCTCGCATCTTCCCGACCGACACCCTCACCGCCTCTTCCAGGCTTCCCTGAAAGTTCTGTTCGATCAGGTGAGGGATGATCTCTGTGTCGGTCTCGGTTTTGAAGACGTGGCCCTCTGCCTGAAGTTCCCGCTTCAGCGAGAGATAGTTCTCGATGATGCCGTTATGCACAACCACGACTTCGCCGGTCGAGTCCTGGTGCGGGTGGGCATTCTCTTCCGTCGGCCGCCCGTGCGTCGCCCATCGAGTATGGCCGACGCCATACCAGCCTTCCACGGGGTTCAGCCGCACGGCCTCTTCCAGTTGATGTAGCTTGCCCGAAGCGCGCCGGATCTGGAGCGCCCCGCTGTCGCCGCCCACCGCCACCCCAGCGGAATCGTAACCCCGGTATTCGAGCCGCCTCAACCCGTCAAGCAGGATGGGCAGTGCCTTGCGATGACCAACATAGCCGATGATCCCGCACATGGTTCGCTCGTCAAGTCTCCCACGGGCCAGGTTAGTCGATGATCTCGACGCGAAACTCCTCGATCACCGGGTTCGACAACACTTCTTCGGCCACGCGCGTCATTGTGGCCTCGGCCGCTGCCCGGTCCAAGCCGTTCAACTCGATCTCGAAGTACTTGCCCTGCCGCACCGAGGTTACCTCGGTGTGGCCCATCGAGCTCAGCGCCCGTTGAATGGTCTGTCCCTGCGGATCGAGAACCGTCTTCTTCATCGTCACAAAGATTTGCGCTGTCATGGCTGGTACTCCCCTAGTCTACCAATCGCCCTGGTTAATGCCGGAAGTGCCGCATCCCGGTGAACACCATTGCCACGCCCAACCTGTCCGCCGCCGCGATTACTTCCCCGTCTTTTACTGACCCGCCCGGCTGGATGAACGCCGTCGCCCCGTTCTTCGCAGCCAACTCCATTCCATCCGGGAACGGAAAAAACGCATCCGACGCCACCACCGAACCCTCCAGCGGCAACACCGCTTTCATCGCGCCCACCTTCACCGAATCCACCCGCGACATCTGTCCCGCCCCGGCCGCGAGCAACTGTCCCGCCCTGGCATAGACGATCGCATTCGACTTCACATGCTTGGCCACCTTCCAGCCAAACTCCATCGCCGCCCACTCCGCCTCGCCCGGTTGCCTCTGCGTCACCACCTTGCACCCCGCGCGCGCGATCATGCCCCGGTCGGCCGTCTGCACCAGATATCCGCCCGTGATCGACTTCAACACCGGCTCGTCCAGCGCCCCCGATTTCACCGCCACTAGCCTCAGATTCTTCCTTGCCGCCAGCACCGACAATGCTATTTGCGAAAACGCCGGCGCGGCGATCGCCTCGACGAACAGCTTCGACACTTCCAGCGCAGTCTCTTCGTCCAACTCCCGGTTGAACGCCAGCACGCCGCCGAACGCCGAAATCGGATCCGCTTCCAATGCCTTGAGGTAAGCGTCCACCAGCGCATCCTGCTGCGCGCACCCGCAAGGGTTGGTGTGCTTGATAATCGCCGCCGCCGGGCCTGTGAACTCGCAGGCCAACTGCCACGCCGCATCCAGGTCAACCAGGTTGTTGTAAGAAAGTTCTTTGCCCTGGATCTGTTTGCCGTTGGCCACGCCCGCTTCGCCCTGCCCGTAGAGCGACGCCTGCTGGTGCGGGTTCTCGCCGTAGCGCAACGCCTGCTTGCGCGGCGCCAGGATGTGCAACGAAGCCGGCAGCGAGGCAACGTGATCGGCGAAGACTCCGTCCTCCACTTCAATCCGCGCCAGCCGGGCTGTGATCGCGGAGTCGTAGCGCGCCGTCAACGCAAAAGCCTTGCGCGCCAGATTCCATTTTGTCTTCAGACCAAGCCCACCGCCCGAGGCCCGCATCTCCGCCAGAACCGCGTCGTAGTCGGCCGGGTTGGTCACCACGGCGACATCCTGATAGTTCTTCGCGGCTGCGCGGATCAGCGTTGGGCCGCCGATGTCGATGTTCTCGATCAACTCCCCGATCGTCGCGTCCGGCTTGGCCGCCGCCGCCGCGAAATCGTAGAGATTCACCACCACCATGTCGATCAGCGGGATGTTGTGATGGTCCAGCGCCTCCATGTGCTCGGGCACATCGCGCCGCGCCAGCACACCCGCCGCCACCCTCGGGTGGATCGTCTTCACCCGCCCGTCCAGCATCTCGGGGAATCCGGTCAATTCGCTGACGTCCTGCACCTCCAGCCCCACGCCCCGCAGCAGCTTCGCCGTCCCGCCCGTCGAGACCAGCTTCACGCCCAACTGCGCCAACCCCTGCGCGAAAGAAAGGAGACCGCTTTTGTCGGTGACCGATAAGAGTGCTCGTGTGACTTCAGACATGACCCTCCATTTTTACACGGCCGCTGGGCTACCATCGAATCATGGCGTACAAAGTCACCCTGATCCCCGGAGACGGCATCGGCCCGGAAGTCGCCGAGGCCACCATCGAGGTGCTCGCGGCGCTGAAGGTCCCCATCGAATGGGACCGCCAGGAGTTGACTGGGTCCATCATCGAACAAATGGGCGCCAGCCTGCCCGATTACGTCATCAAGTCGCTCGAACACACCGGCGTCGGGCTCAAAGGCCCCGTCACCACCCCCATCGGCGGCGGTTTCAAAAGCGTCAACGTCGCGCTCCGCAAGCAGCTCGACCTGTTCGCCAATGTGCGCCCTGTCTTCACCCTGCCCGGTCTCAAGACCCGTTTCGAAGACGTCAACATCGACATGGTCATCTTCCGTGAGAACACTGAAGATCTCTATTCCGGCCTTGAACACGAAGTCATCAAGGATGTCGTTGAAAGCCTCAAGATCATCACCCGCTACGCCTCGATCCGCATCGCCCGCTACGCCTTCGAGTACGCCCGTCAGAACCATCGCAAGAGGATCACAGCCATCCACAAGGCCAACATCATGAAGCTCAGCGACGGCCTCTTCATCCGTTGCTGCCGCGAGATCGCCGCCGAGTACCCGGAAATCGCCTACAACGAACTCATTGTCGACAACGCGGCGATGCAGCTTGTCATGCGCCCCGAGACCTTTGACCTGCTGCTGTTGCCAAACCTTTACGGCGACATCGTCTCCGACCTTGCCGCCGGCCTGGTCGGCGGCCTTGGCGTCGTCCCTGGCGCCAACATGGGCGAAAAATGCGCCGTCTTTGAAGCCGTCCACGGCTCCGCGCCCGACATCGCCGGCAGTGGACTCGCCAACCCCACGGCGCTTATGTCCTCGGCCATCCTCATGCTCCGCCACCTCGGCGAATCCGACGCGGCCAACCGCATGCAGCACGCCCTTTCCGAGACCTTCCGCCAGGCCGCCTGCCTCACCCGTGACGTCGGGGGCACGGCTCATACCGATGAATTCACCCAAGCCGTGATCCGGAATCTCTGATCCGCCGATGCGCATCTTACTGGCACTGCTCGCACTCGCCGCCGCCCTCCCCGCCCAGGAGCCGGCCGTGCAGGAACCCGAGCCGAAGCTGAACCCCGTCAAGTGGTCCCTTACCGCGCCCGCCGCCGCCCGGCCCGGCGCCAGAATCGAGCCATTGCTCACCGCCACTATCGAGGAAGGCTGGCATCTCTACTCGTTGAGGCATCTGGAAGGTGGACCCATCGCCACCCAGATTGCCGTCCCCGCGCCCCAGCAATTTAAACTGGCCGGCGTGATCGATGCGCCTGTTCCACTGACAGCCCACGAAGAAGCCTTCGACATGTCGGTTGAGTTCTACTTCGGCGAAGTCGAATTCACGCTCCCCATCGAGGTGAACCGCGACGCCAAGCCCGGCGAACACAAACTCGCCGTCACGGCCCGTTATCAGGCCTGCGATAACAAGCAGTGCCTGCCGCCCAAAACCGTCCGCCTCGAATCCACCATCGCCCTCAAGTAAATCCGGCGGGGACGCGAAACAATTCACGCCCCCGCCGCGCCGTCACGACCGGCCCGAGTCACCCAGTCCGCCGGCGGCAGGCCGTCGCGCCATGGTCTGCGCCTCGGCCTATGTAGTGAGATGGACGCGGCGTCGAAGGGGTTCCACCGGACATCAGGCCCGGATCAGCGCCTTCACTTCGTCTTCAGTCAACTGCCGCCACTGCCCCGGTTCAAGTCCGCCGAGCCGCACCCCGGCAATTGCCACTCGAATCAACCTCAATGTCGGAAAGCCAACCGCCGCCGTCATCCGCCTCACCTGCCGGTTGCGCCCCTCGGCCAACGTCACTTCAACCCAAGACGTGGGAATCGAAACCCTATACCGGACCGGCGGATCCCGCGGCGCAACCTCCGGCGACTCCCCCAGCACCCGCACCTTCGCCGGCCTTGTCCTGTACCCCTGAATCGTCACGCCCCGCCGCAACGGCTCCAGCGCCGCCTCTTCCGGCTCACCCTCCACCTGTGCCCAATAGGTCTTCTCATGCCCAAACTTAGGATCCGTCAAGCGGTGCTGCAACCCGCCATCACTTGTCAGAATCAGCAGACCCTCGCTATCGGCATCCAGCCGCCCCGCCGCATAAACCCCCGCCACCCCAACATAGTCGCCCACGGTCTTGCGCCCCGTTCCATCCGGGTCGGTAAACTGCGTCAACACGCCATACGGCTTGTAAAAGGCGATCGTCACCGAACCCACCCCCCCAGTTTAATCCCAAGCGGGACAGACGTATTGGTGCGGTTGCGCGGCCTGCAGAGACACGCTGGGCTTCGCCGTTTCCAGCGAAGCCCATGGCGTCCGGGAGGACGAACAGACTACTGCTTCTTGGCTTCGAAGGGGCGGGGTTCGCCCTGGCCGCCTTCGCGCATGGAAGTACCCTTCAGGGTGTCACCTTCCACCGTGCCGGCATAGACTGTGGTCACTTCACCGCTGCGACCCTGAGAGACCACTTTGAGGGTGAACTTACTGCCGTCGAGCTTGCCTTCCTTAATCGGGTTGGCCGGGGGCGCTTCGCCGCCACCACCACCGCGCATACCGCCGCCGGTGACCGTGCCTGTGATGACGTCGCCTGCCGACTTCAGATCGAAGGTGATCTTGATGATGCGGGCTTCGCCGCCGTTGGGCGGGGTGAACTTCAGCTCAGCCACATACTTGCCCGTGATGTCGGCGGCCATGGCGGCGCCGCAGAGCAAGAAAAGGCAAACTGCAACGATTGTCAATGTTTTCATGGGTTTACTCTTTCTCTCGGAGAGTTACTGGCGTTTTGCTTCAAACGGGCGCGGCTCGCCGCCCTCACGAACCGACGCGCCCTTCAATACGTCACCTTCGACGGTTCCAGTGTAGGTGGTCTTGAACTCACCGTTCGGAGTGGACATGGTCGCCGTGAAGCTGAACTTCGCGCCATCGATCTTGCCATCGCTGACGGGCATGGAGCGCGGCTCCATGTCGCCGAAAGCCATGGTGATCGTGCCGGTCAGTTTGGCTCCTTCGGACTTGAGGTCGAAGGTCTGCTTGATGGTGAACTCCTGGCCATCGCGATTCATCTTGCGTTCGGATAGCCACTTGCCGTCGATACCGGCCGCGAGGGCGATACCGCAGAGCAAGAAAAGCATCAGGGAAAGGGAAATGAGTGTTTTCATTCGTGAACTCCTGCTAGATTGAAGAACGCCGCCAAATTCCTAAGGTTACTCATCCTGCCCATGGAGAGCCACTTTTCTTTCGTTGACGTCAGCCTGCCGGTGCCGCTGGACCGGCCGTTTACCTACTCGCTGCCAGAAACTCTGGGGCGGCGGGTGAAGGCCGGGTGTAGGCTGATCGTGCCATTCGGGGCGCGGCAGTTGACCGGGGTGGCGCTGAAGGTCCACAACGACCATCCGCGGGTGGAAACGCGGATGGCGTTGAAACTGGTGGACTTAGAACCGGTGTTTGACGCGCACCTGCTGGCATTGGGGCGGTGGATCGCGGAGTATTACTGCGCGCCGCTGGGGGAAGTGCTGAGGACGATGGCGCCGTTGGGCGGGGAGTTGCGGCGGAGTAAAGTATGGGGACTGACCGAGCGGGGCCAAGATCTGGTGAAACAGGTCCTGATCGGCGAATTCGGCAAGGACCCGGCAGCGGAGATCCTCTACAGCCTAGCGAAGCGGGCGCTGGCCGAGACGACGCTGGAGGGGAAGGTCCCTGGGGCGCGTAAGTTACTGAAAACGCTGGCAAACAAAGGGCTAGTGGAGGCGGAGCAGGAGATCGTCTCCCGGGACCCGATGCGGGCGGCGGCGGGGCGCCTGCGGGTGGCGTTCAAGGGGCGGGCTGAGGGCGTCAAGCTGAAGAAGGCCGAGCGGGAGTTGATGGCGTTTCTGGAGTTGCATCCGGGGACGCATAATCTCGAAGGGTTGGAGAAGCAGGTGAAGGGTGCGGGGGCGGCGGCGCGGGCGCTGGGGCGGCGTGAGTTGGTCGAGAT
>CAZLDN010000061.1:0-29459 GCA_964558355.1 uncultured Candidatus Solibacter sp. | reverse complement strand
AGGTCATGCCCTGCGCAACAAGCAAGACGGCATGTAGGCGGTGATCATAACGGGATCGACTCGCAACGTATTCCGTGTATTTTCAATAAGTTAACGATGGATGTCCAGGCGGGAGGAACGACATACCCCATCGGAGCGGGAGGGGTATAGACGGGCTTCATGGTCCGGAGGAGGTTCGTTTGGTCGTTCCGCGGCTCGGCCGGCGCCGCGGAACGACGGGAGGTTGCGGAGAGCCGGGACTCAGAACAGCAGTTTGAGGCCGAACTGGATCTGGCGCGGAGCGTTGCTCTGGCTCGTGACGACGCCGTAGCTGCTGGACGTCACACTGGTGTTGGGACCCGAAAACCTCGGCGTGTTGAAAGCGTTGAGGAATTCGGCGCGGAACTGGAGGTTCAACTTCTCGGTGAGGTGGAAGTTCTTGAACCCGGAGATGTCCCAGTTGTAGCCGCTGTCGGTGCGCAGGCCGGCGACACGGGGACTGACGCTGCCCAGGGTGAACGCCGCCGGCTGCGTGAACGTGGAGGTGTCGAAGTATTTTGTGAGCCGCTCCTGGACGGGGCCGTACAGCGTGGCGCGAGTGCCATTGGTGTTGGCGCGGGAGGCCATGCCGAAAATTCCGGCCACGTTGGAGGCAGAGATCGCCAGCGGGGTTCCCGTCGAGATGGTGGTGATGCCGTTCAGCTGCCACTGGCCGAAGGCGAGATCCATCCACTTGGTCCAGCCCGCGCCGAACCGTTTGCCGCGGCCAATCGGCAGATCATAGACGTAGCCGGCGACAAACATATGGGCGACGTCGATGTCGGCCAGAGCCTTCGAGTCGCGGATGTCGTAGCTGTTGTGGTGGCTCATGCCCAGGTCCAGGTTCTTGGCCCAGGTGTAGGCGCCGTTGAACTGGAGGCCCCGGGAGAGATTCTTCGTCACGGTCACCTGCATCGAGTTGTAGGAGTTCGTCCCTCCAACGGAATATATGGGAATGACGTTGCCGAACTGCGGATAGGGCCGCAGAGACTGGGCCCGGCTGATCTGGGAACTGGACAGGATGCCTCCGGAGAACTTGCCATAGAAGGGGTTGGCGACCTTTTCGTTGAGCTTGGATCCGAGCGCCATCAGCGACGGATCGAGTTGATTGAGGCTCAGGCCGCCTTCGGCGTTGCGGTGGAGGTAGAAGCCGCGGGTCATGACATAGGCGACTTCGAGCACCGTGCTGAATGGCAGGTCGCGCTGAAGATTGATGTTGACCTGCTGCGTGCGCGGGCTAACGATGTCGCGCGTGGTGGCTTCGATGTTGTTGCCGAACTGCGTCATCGTGCCGAGCGTGGCGCCGAGAGTCGGCGCGAAACCGCTCGGGAACGGATTGCGGAGAAGGTGGTTCGGGGTGATGCCGTCTATTGAATTCACCCAGGTCGAATCGGCGCGGAATCCCATCGTGCCGATGGTGCCCGCCGCCGCCTGCTGGGATGCGCCATAGATGTGGCCGTAGCCGATGCGGAGCACCGTCCTAGGAAGCATCTGCCAACTGATGCCGATGCGCGGGGCGAAGTTGTTGGTGTCGGGGTCGAACTGGGTGCGCGGGATGCCGCCAACGCCCACGAACACCAGGCCGCCTTTGATGCCCGGCAAAGCCGACGCAGCGGCGATCTGGGCGTTCGGGTCGAAGTAGTTGGTGCGGTTGTAGCGTTCGGTGCGCGGCGCGTCGATGTCCCAGCGAACGCCAAGATTGACGCTGAGCGTGCGAGTGACGCGCCAGTCGTCCTGGAAGTAGCCGGCGTAATAGAAGCTCTGCGTCGCCACGTTCTTGTAGTTCTGCTGGACCGATCCGCCGCTGCCGAAGCCGAGCAGCATGGACGCGTAGCCATTGCCGGCGCTGGAACTGGCCGTGTTCGGATTCGGTCCCTGCGTCTGGGCGTTGCCGAAGCTGAAACTGCCCGCGGAACGCGCTTCGAACACGGTGACCCTCATCATGCGGAGGTCGGCGCCAAACTTCAGCGTGTGCGCGCCCATTACCTTGCTGATACTGCTGGCTACGGTGTAGGTCATGAAGCCGTTGTCGCGATGGTCGCCGCCGCCGAGCGAACGGTAACCCGTGGGACTGAAGCCGGGAAACATCAGCCGGTCGACTGCCGTGTCGATGTATTTCGGCAGAGCCAAAGAGGATGGAACGAATCCGAGACCCTGGTTGCTGTAGATGTAGTTGGTTCGGGATACGCCCGCCCGCGCGCTGAAAATAGTGGTCGGGTTGAGTGTGCTGGTATAGTCGATGACCCCGCCATGAACGTGGTCTTCCTCGACGATGCGGCCCTCGGCGATGGTGGTCTCGCCGGGGAAGAACTTGGCTGGGCCGTTTGCGGTGTTGCGCTTCGAATAGCGGCCGAAAATCCGCTGAGTGGGCGAGAGAAGATGATCGATGCGGTAGTCCGACTGCGTGAGGTCGGTCATGGCGGAACCTGAGTTTGAGAAGTTGTTGGCGTTGGTCACCCCTGTCGGCGGCGTGTTGGGCTGCGGATAGTACTTGGTGGCTGCCAGGGCCACGGGGTCGAAGAAGGACGCCGGGATGGTGTTATTGGCGAACTGGTCGCGGATGAAGCCGCCGGCGGGGTTTACGCGAGTCGAGAACGGGTCGAAGACGCGGATGAGGGCGCCGGTGGAGTTGAGGGTCTGCGAGAAGTTGCCGGCGCGCTCGAGCGCCGTGGGCACGCTGAAGACCGTATTGGCTGCGCTACGCTGGCGCAGGGCCTCGACCGACACCATGAAGAAGGTCTTGTCCTTGACCACGGGGCCGTTGAAGACGCCGCCGAACTGCGAGCGTTTGAAACTGGCGAGGGGGCGGCCTCGTGAGTTCTCGAAGAAGTCAGTGGCGTCGAGTTTCGAGTTGCGGAGGAACTCGTAAGCCGAACCGTGCCATACGTTCGTGCCTGACTTGAAAACGATGTTGAGGACGCTGCCGAGGCTGCGGCCGAATTCCGCCGGGTAGTTGGCGCCCAGGAGTTTGAACTCCTCGATGGCATCGACCGACGGGAATACGCTAATGCCGTTAAAGCCATTCACGGTTGGATGAGCGGCCGATACGCCGTCGATCAGAGTGTCCATCGTTCGCTGACGGCCGCCGTTGACCGAGTAACGCATATCGCCGTAGTTATTGCCCACGCTGCCGGTGACGCCGGGGGTGAGGAAGACCAGCGAGTAGACGTTGCGGGAGTTGAGCGGGAGATTGACGATGGCGCGGTTGTCGACGACCTTGCCCAGCGTGGCGTTCTCCGTCTCGATTCGGGCCGCGTCGGCGGTGACCAGCACCGACTCCGCCACCTCGCCCACGGCGAGTTGGATGTCGATGCGGGCTGTCTGCTGGACCTGGAGGTGGATGCCATCCTGGACAAATCGCTTGAATCCGCCGGCGCTAACTTCGATTCTGTATGCGCCGCGAGGCAGAAGCGGGGCGACGTAGTTGCCCTCTGGACCACTGCTGACTGTCGCCCGGGAGTTGGTTTCGGTGTTGATCACCACAATGGTGACGTTGGGGATGACGGCGCCGCTGGGATCGGTGACGATGCCGGTAATGGTGCCCGTGATCGATTGTCCGGCGAGAGCCAGAACCAAGCACAGGATGAGAAGAACAAGCCGATAGAACATATGAACCTCCACAAGACCATGCCAAATATATCAAGTTGTAACCATTTTGTAACGCAGTCTGTAGAAACTTTCATTACTGCCTTCGATTTGTATGGAACGGGCGAGCGGGATCGGGCGACCGAGGATCTGCCAGGGAGTCGCGCAAGACCCCGTCAAGGCCACCCAAGGTGATGAAAAAGCGCACTGGCCGCCGATCGGGCGCCTCTCCCGCGGCAGATCGCCTACAAATCGCCGCGAACGGGGACGGTTGCCCCAATCGTCCCGCGGATGAACGAAAATAGGGGTTTATGGAACTCGTCAGTCACGGTTCGAGAGGATCGCACAAAGAGGCTTTGGCGGCCGCGCAACTGTCCGAGAAGGAATTACGTGAACGGCATCTGCGCGGGTCGAAGCAGATCGCCCTGGCCTTGTTGGAATTGCAGGCCGAACAGGGCTACTGGTGCGGCGAACTGACGGCGGATTCGACGCTTGAATCCGACTACATCCTGGTCCAGTTGTGGCTTCATCCGCCCGAGCCGGGCAAGGAATGGAACCCGCCATCCCGGCGCCGGATCGACAAGGCGGCCAAGGCGATCCTCGACCGTCAACAGAGCGATGGCGGCTGGTGGAATTATCCCGGCGGGGGCGCGGAGATCAACGCCACGGCGCGCGCCTACACGATGCTCAAGATGTGCGGCATGGACACGGACTCCGAGCCGATGCGGAAGGCCCGCGAGAAGGTGCATGAGCTGGGCGGCCTGCAATCCTGCAACAGCTACACGAAGATCAACTTCAGCCTCTTCGACCTCTATCCGCGCAAGTATGTGCCTAGCGTGCCGCCCGAAATCGCGCTGGTGCCCGGCGACCTCATCTACGAAATGTCGTCCTGGACGCGCTCGATCATCGTGCCGCTTTCGATCATCCAGGGGGTGGGCAGCCATAAGCCAACGCCGATGGGACTGCGCGTGGACGAACTGCTGGTTCCGCACAAGAAACTCTCGCTGCCCAAGCGCGATGCCGTGAGCCTGATTTTCACCCAGGTGGACCGGGCGGTGAAGATCTGGGAGAGGCGGAACCTGCGCAACGTCAGGGCGCGGGCCATCCGCGAGGCCGAGCGCTGGATGCTCGAACGGACCCGTTACAGCGACGGTCTCGGCGCCATCTACCCGTCGATGATGTACCTCATCATGGCGCTCGAATCGCTGGGCTACGCGCCGGATCATCCTGACCTGGTGGAAGGAATCCGGCATTTTGAGAATCTGCTGATCGAGACCGAAGACCGCTTCCAATTCCAGCCCTGCGTGTCGCCTGTCTGGGATACGGCGATCTGCACCTATGCGCTGGGCGAACTCGAGTCGAAGAGACCGGGCGTGGCGGATCAACAGAAGATGACCCGTTCGGCCGACTGGCTGCTCACGAGAGAGATCCGGCGCAAGGGCGACTGGTCGGTGAAGCGGCCGACACTCGAACCGTCGGGTTGGGCCTTCGAATTCGCCAACGAATACTATCCCGACATCGACGACACGGCCATGGTGCTGCTGGCGCTGCGGCACGCCAAGGCGACAGACCCGGAGAAACAGGCCAGGGTCGAGCGCCGGGCGGTGAAGTGGCTGCTCGGCATGCAAGGTAGCGAGGGCGGTTGGGCGGCCTTCGATGTGGACAATAATTGGAGCCTGTTGAATAAGGTCCCGTTCGCCGACCACAACGCGATGCTCGATCCGGCGTGTCCCGATATCACGGGGAGGGTCCTGGAAGCGCTGTCGAAGATGGGGTTGGCGGCGGATCATCCGTCGGTGGTGCGCGGAGCCGAGTTTCTGCTGCGAAACCAGGAACGCGACGGAAGTTGGTTTGGCCGGTGGGGCGTGAACTACATCTACGGGACGTTCCTGGCGCTGCGTGGGCTACGCGCCACCAGCGTGACTGGGACGCGGACGGCGGTTGAACGCGCCTCCGAGTGGTTGCGGTCGATTCAGAATGCCGATGGCGGATGGGGCGAAAGCTGTCTGGGTTACAAGACGCACCACTATGTTCAGGCCCCGAGCACACCGTCGCAAACCGCCTGGGCGTTGCTGGGGCTTGAAGCGGCCGGCTTGGGCGAACTGCCCGCGGCCAAACGGGGCATCCGCTGGCTGCTTGAACGCCAGAAAGCCGATGGCCGCTGGGACGAAGAACTCGCGACGGGAACCGGCTTTCCGAACGTGTTCTACCTCTCGTATCATCTGTACCGCGACTACTTCCCGCTGCTGGCGCTGGCGACGCTGTATCCGAAGGGAGTGCGGGCGGATGGTTGACAGCCGCAGCGGCTTCCGGCCGTCTCGCAGAGAATATCCTTGAATTTGATTTACGACGCTATCGTTATCGGCGCTGGCGCAGCCGGATTGTTCGCCGCGGCGACCGCTGGCCGGCGGGGCAAACGCGTCCTGGTGGTCGAGCACTCGCCGCAGCCGGGGGCGAAGATCCTCATCTCCGGCGGCGGACGCTGCAACTTCACCAACCGCGCGGTCTCCGCACTGAACTTCATCTCGGGGAACCCCCACTTCGCCAAGAGCGCCCTGGCTCGGTACACGCCAGACGATTTCCTGGAGCTGGTGAAGAAACACCACATCCGCTTCCACGAGAAGACGCTGGGCCAACTGTTTTGCGACACGTCGGCGCGCCTCATCCTCGACATGCTGCTTGCTGAATGCTCTGCCGGCAACGTCGAAATCAAGACGTCCTGTCAGGTGACTACCGTGGGCCGCGACACCCGCTTCAGCGTCGAGACATCACTTGGCAGGTTTTCCGCATCCGCTCTCGTCATCGCCGCGGGCGGTCTTTCGATTCCCAAACTTGGCGCGACCGATTTCGGCTACCGCACGGCGCGCCAGTTCGGCCTCAAAGTGGTCACGCCGTACCCGGCGCTGGTTCCATTCGTCTTTGGCGGGGAAGACCGGAAACGCTGGGGCGATCTTGCCGGGGTCTCGACGACAGTCGCGGCCAGTAGCGGCGAGGGCTCGTTTGAAGAGAAGTTGCTGTTCACCCACCGCGGAGTGAGCGGACCCGCGATCTTGCAAGTTTCGTCGTATTGGCGGCCGGGCGGGAAGGTGTTGGTGGATCTGCTTCCCGGTCAGAGCTTTGACGCTCCGCCGCCCGAGGCTCGCAAGATCCTGAGTACGACTCTGCCTCAGCGCTTGGCGGCGCGCTGGCTGGAGGTTGAAGGGTTCACTCAGCCTGTCCTGCCGGTGCAGGCGGTCGATGCCCGCCTACATGCCTGGAACTTCGTCCCGACAGGGACAGAGGGGTTTGAAAAAGCGGAGGTCACGGGCGGCGGCGTCTCGACCGGCGAACTCTCCTCGAAGACGATGGAAGCGCGAAACGTACCGGGTCTGTACTTCGTCGGAGAAGTGGTGGATGTGACGGGCTGGCTTGGGGGCTACAATTTCCAGTGGGCCTGGGCTTCGGCACATGCCGCCGGGGAGGCAATATGAGAACCCTCGCAATCATCGCGGTGCTGGCCTCGGTCACGCCCGTCTTCGGGCAGGCCGAACCGCCTTTGGGCGTGGCGGAAGACTCGCGGGCGCGAATCGAAGCGCGGCTGCTGCTGACGCGCGACGCAATGAAGACGGCCCTTGGCGCCGATCCCGGCGAAAACGTCATCATCTTGGAGGTGAAGTATGCGCCGCGCAAGGAAGGCAAGTACTACCTCGACCATGACGAGTTCCTTCTCCGCACGGACAACGATGGGCAGCGCGCCCGGCCGTTGTTCCCCAGCCAACTGGCCGGCGCATCGGTGATGGTGATCAGTTCGCGCGGCGGCAGCCAGGGCCAGATTGGCTCCGAGCAGCGCCGCGTCCCATACGGTGTGCCAGGAATTCCGGGTAGCGGAGGGCCGCCATTGTCGCTGCCTGGATCGCAGCCGCCCACCGTCGGGTCGTCCACGGCCGACACCTCGGAAGCGTCGGCCTCGATCGAAGACGACAAGACCAATCCGGAGCAGAAGGCGTTGCTGAAACTGCTGCACGAGAAGCGCCTGCCCGAGGGCGAAGTGGAAGGACCTGTCTCCGGCTTGCTCTATTTCGTCTTCGAGGGCAAACATAAGATCAAGCACTTCGAATTCGTCTATCGAAAGGCCCCGCCACGCCTTTCCGTCCGTTTCCCGGAACCAAAGAAGAAATGAAGATCTCCGACCTCGATACTCCCGCCCTATTGATTGATATCGACATCATGGAGCGCAACCTCGCGCGCGTGGCCGAATACGCCCGCGAGCACGATCTCCGCCTGCGTCCGCATACCAAGACCCACAAGATCCCCGACCTCGCCCGCCGCCAACTCGACCTTGGCGCCGTGGGCATCACCGTCGCCAAGACCACCGAAGCCGAGGTGATGCTTGCCGCGTCGCCCGACGATCTGCTGATCGCCTATCCCGTCATCGGCAAGGCCAAGCTCGAACGGTTGCGCGGCATCGCGAAGAGGACTCAGGTGACCGTCGCCGTCGATTCGCTCGAAGCCGCTCGCATGATTTCGGAGGCTGGCATCAGTGCCGGGATTCTTGTCGAAGTCGATGTCGGACTGGGGCGCATGGGTGTGACCGTCGAGGAGGCCCCGCTGCTGGTGGAAGAGATGATCAAGCTGCCCGTGATCGAGTGGCGGGGACTTGCCTTCTATCCAGGCCATGTCAAAGACCCAAACGACGAGACGGCGATCGTTGCCCTCCAGACGACGATTCTCGAACTCTTCGACAGGTTCGTCGCCATGCACATCCCGCCCCGGATTGTCAGCGGCGGCTCGACGCCCCTGCTCTTCCACTCGCACCGATTCGAGGGGATGAACGAGATCCGGCCCGGCACCTACATCTTCAATGACCGCAATACCTGGGCCGCGGGGGCGTGCAGGCGCGAGGACTGCGCCGCGACGATGCTGACAACCGTGGTCAGCGTCCAGGGCGAGCGGATGATGATCGACGGCGGGTCAAAGACGTTCTCCTCGGACAAGCTCTCGACCGGCGGACCGGGATTTGGCGAAATCGTCGAAGCGCCCGGCGCGCTGTTCCACAAGATGAACGAGGAGCATGGGTACGTCGACATCAGTAAGGCCGAACGAACGTTCCACGTCGGCGAGCGCCTGCGCGTCCTGCCCAATCACGTTTGCACCGCGGTCAATTTGCAGGAGAGGATATACGGCATTCGGGGGGACGAGGTCGTTGAAGACTGGACGGTCGCTGGGCGCGGCAAGCTTCAGTAGCAGCGCGCCGGCGCTACTTGTCCGTCCAGTTCAAATTGGCGTCCGACCGTCGCACGTAGTTCGCATCGAGCGCCGCCGGATCCTGCCAGCATCTAGGCGCGAGTTTTGCCACGGCTGAGGCCAGCGCCCTTGGCACACGCGTCGCTTCCACGCCGAACGACTCCGGAGTCTGGCACAGCAACTCCGCGCCCTTCGGAAGCGAACCGAGCCACGACGTCAATGCCTGCGCCGTCTCGGGCGCTACCGGCTCGCAATTGCCGTCGAACAGCCCCCCAAAGATCTCGCTCCGCCGCGCATCGAAGAACGGGGCGCGAACCGCCGCGCTGCCATACATGGCCATCGCCTGCAAATTGGAGACCGCCGCCGCCCGCGCCCCGCAGACCTCGGCCAACCCCTTCACGGCCGACAATCCGACGCGGACGCCCGTGAACGATCCCGGTCCGGCGGCCGCCGCGTACCCGCCGACCGAATCGTAAGTCCACCCGTGGCGCTTCATCATTTCCGCGAGGAGGTCGAACAGGATGGGACCGAAGCCGTCGGTTGAATGGATCTCGATCTCTTCCACCAGCGCGCCGCCTTCGGTTAGCGCAATCGAGCCAAACTCCGATGTCGTGTCGATGGCGATGATGCGGCTGGCTATGCGGACTGCTTCCACGTCCTTCATTATCGCCCGGCGGCCCTTACTTCCCCGTGCCGGGCGGTGGGTTAATACGGAAGTTCTCGATGCGGTGGAAGGTGAGGAAGTTGGCGTCGTGGGCGCGGTAGGCGCCGCCGTGCTCGTCGTCGAAGGCGGTGCGGGAGGCGACGATGATATCGTTGCCGTCGAACTGCCAGTCGACATATTGGAAGGCGTGATGGATCGGGTCGGGGTGCGACAGGATCCTGCGCTCGGTCTTCCATTCGAGCAAGCCGGCGGAAGACATCATCTCCAGCGTGTTGCGCACCGATGCCGGATTTTTCGCCGACTGCGGAAACTCCGGCAAGGCCGGGTTCGACAGCGTCCAATAGCGCTTCGACTTCTTGTCGTAGCGGATGGTGAACTTCTTCGCCCCGCCGGGGAAATCGATCAGACGGTCGAAGGTCAGGCCCGAGGGATCGGCTTTCACGATCGCCGCCTTCTCCACGTCGCTCACCCGCAGGATGTTCCACAACTCCTTCTTCGGCGTCAGCACGATGTTGCCTTCGAGCCAGTGTTTACCGGGTTCGGCGCCGGTGGCAGGGAAGGTGAGGCGGGGCGAGAACGTCCAATTCTTCGGGTCCATCAGGTCCGCCTTCTCGGGCGCCGATACGACGAGCGCCTGGAAGAAGCCCCATTTGCCCTCGGGATGCCATTCATACGTCCGCCAGATGCGGCCCTTGTGGACCACCACCGGCATCGGCGCTGTATGGTAGCCGGTCTCTGCGCGGAGGTAGGAGGGTTCCGACCATGTCCGCCCGCCATCGGTGGACCGGCGGATCACCGGTCGTCCGTATTCATACGTGCAGCCCATCAGGTAGAGCTTGCCGCGATGGACGAAAAGATTCGACCAGAATTGATTTGAGAACTCGGCCGTCCTCGACCAGGTCCGGCCCTTGTCGGTGGAGAGGAAGACGCGCGAGACGGCCGAGTGGCTTTGCGTCGATTTGGGGCCGAAGAAATCGTGCGACGCCACGTAGTCGCCGTTCTTCAGGATCGCAATCGACGGCGAGCCGATGTATTGGCCCGTCGGGGCGGGCTGGTGGTCGATGATAACGCCGGGCGGGGCGGCAGCGCACACGCCACACAATGCCGCCAATAAAACGAGTTGTCTCATCAGGTTTACTGCTCCTGGGATTTATACTGCGTCGAGGTCGCTCCAATCGGCGCGCCGGTTCTCGCGGTAGGCGGCGTTGACCAGATGCGCCGCCGAGGCTGCATTGTGGCCTTCCTCGGCCGATTCGGGGCTCTTCTTGCCGTTGAGCAACGCGTCGATGAACAGCGCGTTATGCGTTGGCCCGCGCTCGACGCGGACTTCCTTTTCCGGCCGTTCCTGGGTGTCGGGTTTGCCTTCGAACGTCTTCAAATAGGCGTCGCGCGTCGCCTTGGGCATGAACTCGCTGCCGTAGATCTGTTTCTCGGAGAAGATGGGCTCCGGATAGACGGTGAGCCCGCCGTCGCCAAGTTGCAGAGTCCCTTCGCTGCCCATCACCCAGATGCCGCGGCCGCGGTTGCTGCCGTTGGCGAGGTTGACGTAGAGATCGACGACGAAGCCTTCCGGGTATTGCAGGATCGATTGAAGAACGTCGGGCACCGTGCGCCCGTCGTTCCATTTCACGATGCCGCCGAATGACGCCGCCGAGGCCGGATGAGCCACGTTCAACATTTCGTGCAGGGTGGTGAACTGATGGACGAAAAGGTCGGTCGCCACGCCGCCTGAGTATTCCCACCAGCAGCGCCACCGGAAGAAGATCTTGGGATCGAACTTCTTCATCTGCGTCTTGCCGATGAAGCGCGGCCAGTCGATCGTCTTCTCGCTGGCATCGGGCGGAACCGGGTAGACCCAGGCGCCTTCGGCCGTGTTGCGGTGTTCGGAGAGCCGCACCATGTTGACCTTGCCGATCTGGCCCGAAGCGATGATTTCGCGCGCCTTGGCGACGATGGTGGTCGTCTTGCCCTGGCTGCCGACCTGAAGCAGCTTGCCCGACTTCTGGACGGCATCCATGATCTTCTTGCCTTCCGAGTGGGTCCAGGTGAGCGGCTTTTCGCAGTAGACATGCTTGCCGGCCGAGAGCGCGTCGAGGACCATTTGCAGGTGCAGGTGGTCGGGCGTGGCGATGACGACGGCCTGGATGTCCTTGTTGTCGAGAACGCGGCGGTAGTCCTTGGTGGTCAGGATCGAGTCGCCGAGTTGCTCCTTGGCGCGTTGCTGGGCGCCGTCGTAAATGTCGGCCACCATGATGCCGCGCACGCCGGGCACTTCCTTGAACTCGTCGATGAGCCCTTTGCCGCGGATGCCGCTGCCGATGAAGCCAAGGGCCACATCGCCTTTGGTCTGGGCCTGGGCCGGCGCGCCCACGGCGCGGTAAACGACTGCGCCCGCGGCGGCGCGGGCAAACAGGGAGCGTCTGGAGATGCGTGTCGCCATATCGGATTCAGGATAGCGCCAAACGAACTCCGATTGACCGGTTGCCCGCGGGTGAACGATCCAACTCCGGGGAGCGGCCCCGGCTGGCCGGACGTGCGCAACCGCTGGAACGCGATAGGATGGGTCCGGATCAGCCGCAATGAAGATCCCTTTTACTCCTTCCATCTACGAACACGCCGCGCGATTCGCCGGCCAGCCCCCGTATGAGACTTCGCGTGACCCCGAGCTGATGTTTCGCGGCCACCGCGACGCCTGGCGCGAATACCGCCACCAGGTCATCGTCGTCGGCATCGACATCTACAACCTCGAAGCCGAAGCCTACGGCGCGCCGGTCGAAGCGCCCGGCGGCGACGCCATCCCCGCCATCAGCCGCAACCCCTGCCATTCCCTTGAAGACGGCTATGCGTTGAAACCCTTCGACCCCGCGCGCGATGGCCGCATTCCCATGGTCATCGATGTCGCGCGGCGGTTGAAGGACGCGTTGCCGGGGACCGATGTCCGCGTCCCCGTCGCCGGTCCGTTCTCGGTTGCATTCAATCTTCGCGGCATCAACGGGCTGCTTGAAGACGTTGGACTGGACCCTGAGGGCGTCGCCCGCTGGCTGATGCAACTGGCCAAAAACCAAGCCGCGTTCTGCCGCGCCGTGGTCGATGCCGGCGTCGGTGTCGCCTTTTTCGAATCCGCTGCCGCGCCGCCGCTGTTGTCGCCCAAGCAGTTTCACAACGTCGAACTCCCGGCGTTGAACTGGATCCTGCGTGCCGCCTCCGAGATCACCGGTTCGCCGGTGCCCTGCATCATGGGCGGCAACACTTATCCGATTCTCGACGACATGCTCTCGACCGGCACTGGATTCCTGGTGTGCAATGTCGAGACCAAACAGCGCGAGTTTATCGAGAAGGTCTGGGCTGAAAAACCCGATGTCAAAGTGCGCGTGAACATGGACGCGCGAATCGTCGCCTGCGACGACCCCGAGGCGATCCGCAAGGAAGTCGACCGGATTGTCGCCATCGCCCGGCCGAACTGCCTCATGGGTACAGGTTGTCTGCCTCTCGAGACGCCGCCGTCCAATATCAGATTGATACGGGAGTTCCTGGCGGACTGAGGAGACCGATTCACCGGTATGGCATCGAGTGGGTAGGCGGCCGCTGCGAAGGGGGACCCGCTCTCTGCGTTCGCGGCCTCATCGAAGCGCTCCGGGCAACCCGCTCTCTGCGTTCGCGGTTCCTGCCCGATACAATGGTGCCACGGGACGCTGATGCGGGCTTGGAACCGTTACAGACTGCTGCTGGCTTATCTGCGCCGCCGCGATGCGGTGGATGCGCTGCCCGTGGAATATATCGTCGAGACGACGGCGAAGTGCAACATCTACTGCCCGATGTGCCCGAGGGAGACGCATAAGCAGCCGAAGGAAGACATGAGTGACGAAGTCTTCCGGGCGCTGGTGACCGAGGCGGGCGAGACGGCCGAGCACATGATGCTGATCGGGCTGGGTGAACCGCTGCTCGACCCGAAGATCCACGAGCGGATCGAGTTTTGCCACGAGCATTCGATCTCGACCCTGATTTCAACCAACGGGACGCTGCTCGACGAGGCGGCGGCCGAACGGATGCTGGGGACGCATCTGGAACACATCACCCTGAGCTTCGACGGTGCGAAGAAGGAGACGTTCGAGTTTTACCGCAAGGGGGCGAATTTCGAACGCGTGCGCGACAACTTCGTTCGGTTCTGCCGCCTGAAAGACGAGCGCGGGCGGAAAGTTCAGATTGTTGTGCAATTGGTCCGGATGGACGGGAATGCGGCGGAGGTGGAGGAGTTCACGCGTTTCTGGCGGGCCGTGCCGGGAGTGGACCAGATCCGGATCAAGGAAGACGAGACGAACCTGATGCGGCCCGAAGCCGGGCATGGGGCGGGGGATTGGAAGCATCCCTGCCACTACCTGTGGCGCGGCGCAATGTATGTGAAACACAACGGCGACGTCTATCCGTGTTGCCAGAGCTACATGCTGGACGGCGAACCGGTGGGCCGGATCGGGGAAACGCCATTGAAGAAGATCTTTGACGGCGAGGCGATGCGCCAGATGCGGCGGCTCCATGCCGAGGGGCGCGCGGGCGAGATTGGGATCTGCGCGAGGTGTTGTACGACAATCCCGCATCCTCTGCTGGTGGCGGGGAGCCTGGTCTTTCACGGGCGGACGGTAAGGAGCCTGCTGCCGTGGGTGGAACGGCTGGTGTACCTGGCGAAGTTGCCGCGGAGGTGGCTGACGCCGCCGAAGCCGCCGTCGAAGGGCGGGGGCGGAGACAGCGGGCTGGTGCGGATCAGCGGGCCGGGGCAGCGGTCAGATTAGAGCCGGCAAGTCAGTTGGCGGCGGGCTGGGCGGATCCAGCGGCTGCCTGGACGGGCTTGGGAGCAAGCGGGTTCACCAGGCCGCGCTGTTCGTAATAGCCTGGGCGGACGCGTTCGACGATCTGGGCGACTGAGCGGTCCATTACCTTGAACCAGGGCTGCGGGTGGACGCCGATGGCGAAGGCCAGAACGACGAGCGGGGCGAAGACGGCGATTTCGCGCCAGTTGAGGTCGAGCAGGGGCTTGTTCTTCTCGCTGATGTCGCCGAGCATGGTGCGCTGGAACAGCCACAACAGGTAGGCCGCGCCAAGGGCGATGCCGAGGCCGCAACTCAGCGCCCACCAGAACGACATCTCGTACACGCCGCGGACGATGGTGATCTCCCCGATGAAGCCGTTGAGCGGCGGCATTCCCAGCGAGCTGAGGGCGGCGACGAGAAAGACCATCGTAAAGATGGGCATGACGCGGAAGAGTCCGCCGTAATCGGCGATCTCGCGGGTGTGGCGGCGGTCGTAGACCACGCCGACGATCAGGAAGAGCATTCCAGTGGACACGCCGTGGTTGATCTGCTGGAGGATCGAACCGGCGATGCCGGTGTGATTCAAGGCGAAGATACCGAGGGTGCAGAAGCCCATGTGAGAGACCGAGGAGTATGCCACCAGCTTCTTCCAATCCTTCTGCATCAGGCTGACCAGGGCGCCGTAGATGATGGCGATGATCGACAGCACGGCAACCACGTTGACGATTTTTGGGTCCTTGGCGGCGTCGGGCAGCATGGGCAGGGAGAATCGGAGGAAGCCGTAGGTGCCCATCTTCAGCAGGATGGCGGCCAGAATGACGGAGCCGGCGGTGGGGGCTTCGGTGTGCGCGTCAGGCAACCATGTATGGAACGGGAACATGGGGACCTTGACGGCGAATCCGAGGAACAAGGCCCAGAAGACCCACCACTGATAGCTGGCCGGAAGCTGGGTTTCCATCAATTGCGCCATGTCGAAGGTCAGGCGGCCAAACTGTTGGAAATGCTGGAAGTACAGCATCAGGATGCCAAGCAGCATGACGATGGAGCCGATCAGGGTGTAAATGACGAACTTGATCGACGCGTAGCCGCGGCGCTGGCCGCCCCAGATGGCGATGATGAAGTACATCGGGACCAGGGTGAGTTCCCAGAAGACGAAGAAGAGCAGGAAGTCGCGGGCGGCGAAGACGCCGATCATGCCGAACTGGAGCAAGAGGAAGTGGGCGTAGTATTCCTTGATGCGGATTTCGATGGACGACCAGGAGGCGAGGATTGAAATGAAGCCGATGAGCGTGGTCAGCAGGACCAGCAACATGGCGTATCCATCGACGCCGAGATGCCAGGATGCGCCGATGGACGGGATCCAGTCGATCTTCTCGGTGAACTGGAAGTCGGCGGCGGAGTTGAAGCCCGTCAGCAGGGGGATGGAGACCAGGAAGCCCAGCGCGAAGACAAAGTTCGCCCACAGCTTGATGGCCTTCGTCTGAGCCGAAGGAATGAAGAAGAGAACGAGAAGCCCGATGAGGGGGGTGCAGAGTACGACGGAGAGAAGATGATCCATAGCCTATGCCCGGCCAAAGGCTCATTCTATCCCACTCGCGACAGAAATGGAGAATTTGGTCTGGAAAGAAAGAGTGGGCCAGACGTTGCGCGGCCTCTGGGCAAGCGGTTACGGTTAGCTGCCGCCGTCGCGGGGGGCGATGCCGAGCGAACGCATCTTCTTATATAGGTTGGAGCGTTCGAGGCCGAGCATCTCGGCGGCGCGGGTGACGTTGCCGGAGACTTCGTCGAGTTTGCGCAGGATGTAGTCGCGTTCGGCGGCTTGCCGGACCTCATGGAGGCTGAACACGCGTTCAACCGGCCGTTCTGCGGGTTTTCGATGAACGGGCAGGGGGATGTGGCGGACGTCGATGCGGATTTGAGGGTGCATAATCACGATCCGCTCCATCAGGTTCTTCAGTTCGCGTACATTGCCGGGCCAGGAATGGTTCACGAGGAGTTCCATGGCGCCAGGCGTGAGTTCCTTGCTCTTCCGGCCGTAGGAGGTTGTGAATTCGGCCAAAAAATGCTCGACAAGCGCGGGGATATCCTCGGCGCGCTCCCGCAGGGGGGGGACGAAGAAAGGGATCACGTTGAGGCGGTAGAAGAGGTCCTCCCGGAAGTTGCCGCGTTCGATCTCGTCGTCGAGGTGTTTATTGGTTGAAGCGATCACGCGCACATCCGCCTGGATCGTCTCGGACGAGCCGACGGGAGAGAAACGGTGCTCGTCGAGGGCGCGCAGGACCTTGGCCTGGGTCTTCAGGCTCATGTCGCCAACTTCGTCGAGAAAGAGCGTGCCGCCGTGGGCCTGTTCGAAACGGCCAGTCTTATCTTCGGTTGCACCGGCGAGCGAGCCGCGGCGGTGTCCGAAGAGTTCGCTTTCGATGAGTTCCTCGGGGATGGCGGCGCAGTTGACCTCGATGAAGGGGCCCTCGGCGCGGGGACTCGAATTGTGGATGGCGCGGGCCACCAGTTCCTTGCCGGTTCCGCTTTCGCCGAAGATGAGGACACGGCCATTGGTGGGCGCCATCAGGCCGATTTGCTGGCGCAGAGCCTTTATCGGGATGGAATCGCCGATGATGTCGGCCATGCGGAGGCCGGCCGACTTCAGTTCAAGCAGTTCGGTGCGCATACGCCGGTGTGTCAGCGCGTTGCCGACGGCGACGACGACTTTCTGGATGGTAAGCGGTTTTTCGAGGAAATCGAAGGCGCCGATTTTGGTTGCGCGGACGGCGGATTCGATGCTGGCGTGGCCGGAAATCATGATGACGGCTGGGCGGGCCGGGTCCTTCGAACGCTCGATGTGTTCCAGGACTTCAAGACCGTCGATGCCAGGCAGCCAGACATCCAGCAGGATGGCGTCGAACGGCGCGCCTGCGAGCATTTCAAGGCATTGTTCGCCTGATGCCGCCGAACTGGTGATGAACCCTTCGTCTTCGAGGACCCCGGAAAGGGAATCGCGGATGCCTGGTTCGTCGTCAACAATCAGGATTCTGTGTTTCATCAATCGGAGACCTCCACCCCATGGGCCAGCGAATCGGCGGCCGCAATGGCCGGCAGTTCGATGATGAAGCGGGCGCCAACGGGTCTATTGTCCTCCACCCTGATATGGGCGTTGTGTTCGGCCAAAATATGGCTGACGATGGCGAGGCCAAGGCCCGTGCCGCGCTGCTTGGTGGAAAACGATGGGAGGAAGAGCTTTTCCTTGTCACCGCTGGAGATGCCGCAGCCGGTATCGGCGACGGTCAGTTCAACGGTCTCCAGACCGGACGGAGCCGTGGCGACCACGATCTGGCGCAATGGCGAGTCGCGCATCGCTTCTGCGGCATTATCGACCAGGTTGACGATAACTCGTTTGAACTGCTCCTTGTCGAGAGCGACCAGCGGCAGGTCCGGCGCCAGGGCCCGGTGGACGGTGATGCCGCTCAAACGGCCATCGAAGACGGCCAGGCCCTCCGCGACCGCTTCGTTGATATCGGTGGGAACAGGTTGCGCGGAAGGGAAACGGGCAAACCGGCCAAACTCGTCAACAAGCCCTTTCACCGATGCGACTTCACGGCCGATGATGGCGCAGCAATCGTGGATGATCCGCTTGACCTCGGGCGGGGCGTTTTCGCAGCGGTCGATTTGACGCTCGATTCGTTCGGCTGAGAGCGCGATGGGGGTGAGCGGGTTCTTGAGTTCGTGGGCGATCCGGCGCGCGACTTCGTGCCAGGCGGCCGCCTTCTGCGCGTTCAGCAGTTCGCTGGTGTCTTCAAGCACCATGACGAAGCCGCTCGTGACGCGCGCTTCCAGCGCCGAGACGGTGACCGAAAGCTGGCGCGTCCCTCCCGCCGTGGCCAGTTCCACCTGGCGG
This sequence comes from uncultured Candidatus Solibacter sp., assembly GCA_964558355.1. Lineage (GTDB taxonomy): Bacteria > Acidobacteriota > Terriglobia > Bryobacterales > Bryobacteraceae > PNKE01. The sequence continues at coordinate 11,275 of CAZLDN010000061.1, read as the reverse complement.
TTGGCCGCGCCGGTGCGGCGGGCGCGTTTCAGCAGGCGGGAGAATTCGCCTTCGTTTTCAGGCGGGATCAGGTCGGAAAGGCGCCGGGCCGACGCGACCTGCGAAGCCGGGAAGATCTGGCACAGAGCTTGGTTGACGAGCTGGATCGTGCCGTCGTGCCGCAAGGAAATGACGCCGGAAGGGATGCTCTCGAGAACGGTTTCAATGAAGCGGCGCCGGTTTTCGAGTTCCTCGCGGCTTACCTGGATGTTCTCCGTCATCTCGTTGAATGCGCGGACCAGGGTGGCGAACTCGTCGGTGGCCGGAGTGAGGACGCGGTAAGAGAGATTTCCGCCGCGGACGGCTCGCGCGGCTTCGACCAGTGCCGTGACGGGAGAGGTGATCAGGCGGGCGAGGAAAAGCGCCACCCAGGTAGCGATGAAGAGAATGAAAAGAGTGATGAGGGCCAGAAGGCGAAGATAAAACGAACGGGTCTCTTTGCGCCCCGAAGCGAGCTTGTCGTAGTCCTGAATCTGGACATTGATCTCGGCGCCGCTACGGGCAAGGTCCACCGGCATGCGGGTGCGGACGATGACGAACCCATTGCCGCCGGGGATCTCGGCTCTTTCGTCGAGTTCGCGGCCGGCACGTGGCGCACGGGTTCTATCTTCAGATTCACAAATGGCGATCTGGCCGCCGTCCGGACGCAGGACATGAGCCTGGCTCACCTGGCCGCTCTCGCAGACAGAACGGAAGTATTCCGCCGGAATGGGACCCGAGGCGAGAAAGTTGCGGAGTTCGGCGCTGGAGGCGACCCACTTGGCCAGCGCCTTGCCCTTCTGCCGCGTCTCGGACTCAAGCGCTGAGTTGATCTCGGCCAGATTGAAACGGATGTTCTCCCCGGGGCGGCTGAACCATTTATCAAGGTTGCGGTTGAGGACTTCGACGCTCCAGAGGACCAGGAAGATGGTGGGTAGGAAGGTCAGGGTAACGGCGCCGACCAGGATCTTGGTCCGGATGCGCGAGCCTTCCTGACCGGCTCGGCGGGCGGCGTAGAGCTTGGCTGCGTCGCGAAAGAGCATGAAGGCGAGCAGGACCGTCATCAGGAAGATGAGCGTCGAGAGGCCCCAATAGACGTAGGTCTGATCGGGGGTGCGCGGGCCGTAGTCGCCGACGGTGAAGGACCCCTGCCAGATCACCAGGGCGGTGAGGACCAGCAGGGCGGCCACGCCGAAACCGAAACGGTAGCGATGGTTCATGGTCTGTCAGGGGCGCATCGGGACCCTACTCCTTGATTGTAGGGCGATTGTAGGGCCGAACGGCGGCCGGGAGCAGTGGTTCTTCAGGGAACCCCCTGGAGAGGCCCTCGGAGAAACCTATCTGAAGATCCAATGTACTTAGTTGACAAGATTAGCCGACTTGATGTTACCCTTGTTACATTGGTTGCGGTTTCGTGAATCCACGGGGCCGTCAGGAGTTCTTTTGATGTATGTCGATGCCAGCGGCGGACAGGCGCCTGACCCGGTGTCTGAGCTTCCCGCAGCGGCAGAACAATTCGAAGCAGGCGGTCGAAGCATTAAAAGGTATTCATGCCTGAATGTCCTTCGACACGGCGGGGCGCCGGGCCAAGCCGGCGCCGCGAACTGGCCCATGTTAGCCCACCCTGATATCATTCCCGTCCGGTACTCCACGCCACGTCCGCGCCATGGAGTCGCCTGGGCACGCACTCATCTAGTGAGTCCTTGCAGTCAAATTCAGTCCGTTTTGGGAGGATTATTGTGAGTTTTAACGCGTATGCGAAATCCAACGGGACGGCCCGCATAATGGCCCTCGTACTGGCGTTCGTGGCGCTGTTCGGCTTCCCGGCCTTTGGTCAGGAAGTGACGGGCAGCCTCACGGGCTCAGTCGTGGACCCCAGCGGCGCGGCCATTCCTAACGCCAAGATGGAAGTGACCGGCGCGAGCCTGCCTCAGGGGCTTGTCGGCACGACCAATTCCACCGGCAACTATGCCTTCAACAACGTTCCCGCCGGCACCTACATGGTGACAGCGGCCGTGACGGGCTTCTCGACAATGAAGAAGACCGACGTGAACGTGGTCCTGGGCAGATCGACTCAGATTAACTTCAAGCTCGAGGTGGGCCAGGTGACCGAGAGCGTTGTCGTCAGCGCCGACGCGGTCATGGTGGACACCACGACGAGTTCCTCGTCGGTCAACGTCGACAGGAGCTTTTTTGACCTGCTGCCGAAGGGCCGTAGCTTTTATGACCTCGCCGCCATCGCCCCCGGCGCCCGCGCCGAGTCGAAGAGCGGCGGCGTGCAGGTGGACGGCGCCTCGGGTTCGGAGAACACGTTCTACATCGACGGCATGGAAGTCACCAACATCCAGACCGGCGTGCTGAGCGGCCAGAACCGGATTCCGGTCGAGATGATCCAGCAGACGCAGATCAAGAATGGCGTCATGGAAGCGCAGTACGGCGGCGCCATGGGCGGCGTCATCAGCGCCGTGGTCCGCAGCGGATCGAACGACTTCCACGGCCAGGCCGGCTTCTACTTCAACAACGATGAGATGGCGGGCCGTCCGCGCGACACCCTGCGCCTCGACCCGAACAACGAGGCCCGTGGCGAGTACTACCGCAATGCCGCCGACGATTACAGCACCTGGAATCCAGTGTTCAACATCGCCGGCCCGATCCTGCGGAACAAGCTCTTCTTCTTCAGTGGTTATATGCCGACAACCACGAAGACGAACCGCGACGTCACGTTTAATGTTGACCGGAAGACCCGCAGTTACAGCAACAAGTCGTTCCAGCACTATCTGACCAACAAGCTGGACTACATGCCCGCGGCCAAGCTGCGTCTGGCCGGGTCCTGGACCTGGAACCCGACCTACACGCAGGGCAACCTTCCGGCACGTGGCGGCACGGATAGCCCCACCACGAACTGGGCGGGCCTGGGCAACTACGACGCCGGCCAGATCTTCGCTTACTCGGCCGACTATCTGGCCACCAGCAAGCTGGTGATCTCGTTCCGTGGCGGTTACCACTTCACCAACCACAACACCAACTACGGCATCGAGCCGTTGACCTCGATCTACTACTCGGGCGCGAGCCGCGATCCCAGAATTCCCGCCGACTTGCAAGGACCCGCCGGAGGCTATATCCAATACGGCCCGGGCGCCACGTTCTTTGACGCCTACAAGCGCCACAACTACAACGCCGATATCTCCTATCTGGGCAACTGGATGGGCCAGCACAACATTAAGGGCGGCTGGCAGATGAACCGCCTGGCCAATCAGGTGGACGCGCAGACCTGGAACAACGGCTACTACCGTTACTGGTGGTTCAGCACTTGGACTTGCATCACCAGCCAATGCCCCGGCGGGTCGGGTTCTCGCCAGACGGGCGCCTTCGGCTACCAGCGATACCGGGAAATCTCGACCCGCGGCGACGTTTCCAGCAACAACCAGGCGCTCTTCTTCCAGGACACCTGGCGCGTCAACAAGTACCTCACCCTCAACCTGGGCATCCGCACCGAGCGCGAATATCTGCCCAGCTTCGCCCTGGATAAGAGAATCCCCTCCCGCGCGATCGAGTTCCCATGGTCGGAGAAGTTCTCACCCCGCCTCGGGTTCGCCTTGGATCCCGGCGGCGACGGTAAACAGCGCATCTATGCCTCTTGGGGCCGGTTCTTCGACATCATGAAATACGAACTGCCTCGCGGCAGCTTCGGCGGCGACCGCTGGCTGGACTATATGTTCACCCTCGACGATCCGCAGGCCGTCAAACAGAACCAGGGCATCCCGAAGGACCCGACCAAAATTGCCGGCGGCAAATTCCTGGAAGTGATCAACTGGCGCATCCCGTCCAACGACCCCAACGACAATACCATCGACCCGAACCTGAAGCCGATGCAGCAGCGCATGTTTGACTTCGGTTACGAGCGCAGCATCAGTTCGAGCCTCGTGGCTTCGGCGCGTTACACCAACCGCCGGCTGATCCGGACCATCGAGGACGTGGGCACGCTCGGGCCCGACGGCGAAATCTACTACATCGCCAACCCCGGCGAAGGCATCACTGCCGATCCGAAGTCCTGGGAAGCCGGCATCCCGGTCACCCCCAAGCCCATCCGCAACTACGACGCTCTGGAACTTCGCCTCGACAAGCGCTTCTCGAAGTCCTACCAGTTCGCGGCCAGCTACACCTGGAGCCGCTCTTACGGCAATTACTCCGGTCTGGCCAGCTCCGACGAAAACGGCCGTACCAGCCCGAACGTCAACCGCTACTTCGATCTGCCCTGGATCTACTACACCGAGCAGGGCAAGTTCGCGGAAGGCCGTCTGGCCACAGATCGCCCGCACACCCTCAAGTTCTTCGGCGGCTACACGCTCAACAGCAAGTCGGGCTCCACGACGCTGTCTCCGAACTTCGTCGTCTACTCCGGCACCCCGCTCACTACCGAAGCCAACGTGATCTCCACGACCCCGGCTGCTCCCTATGGCCGCGGCGATCTGGGCCGGACGGCGATCTTCAGCAACACGGACTTGAACGTCTTGCACGACTTCAAGCCGTTCACCAAGAATGAAGCGTTCAAGATGCGGTTTGAGTTGACGATCTTCAATGCGCTCAACACCAACATCGTGACCAATAAGAACGTCACGCTGCTGCACGAAAACGACGGCGTGCTCCCGTTCGCCAACGCCGCCGATGTGTTCAAGGGCTTCAACACCCGCGCAATCATGGCGGCGCAGAAGGTGCCCATCCGCGTGAACCCCTACTACAATTGGGCCAGCGGCTTCCAGTCCCCGCGTTCACTGCGTCTCCAGCTCTCGTTCTTCTTCTAAGAACAGGCTCGGAAGCGAAAAAGCACAAGGGCGGTCCTTCGGGGCCGCCCTTTCTTATGTGTGCTCTTGTCGCCACGTAAACACGTGTTACACTTGTTTTGTGATTACTCGAAACGTCACTTTGGCTCTTCCGGACCAGCTCGTCAGGCGGATCAAAATCATTGCCGCTCAACGCGATACGTCGATCTCCGCGATGCTCGCCAGCCAATTGCAACTGTTGGTGGATCAGGAAGATGGTTACGACGAGGCCTTCAGGGAGTTAATGAGCGACCTGAGGCGAGGGTATGACCTGGGCACTGGCGGACAACTGAGGATTGATAGGGACTCGCTCCATGAACGAAGGTGAATTCCTGGACACCAATATTCTGGTGTATGCGGCGGACCGAAGCGCCGGCGCGAAGCACCAGGCTGCGATCGAGCTGATGGAACGGGTGGGAGAGAGCCGGACCGGTTGCCTGAGCATCCAGGTTCTTCAGGAATATTACGTCACGGTGACGAAGAAGTTCGCCATGCCGCCAAGCGACGCTTTGCGGCAGATTGAACGCATGGGCCGCTGGCGCGTGCATCAGCCCGCCGTCGCCGATGTGCTCGCGGCGTGCGACGTCCACGCCCGGCAGCCGGTCTCGTTTTGGGATGCGATGGTTATTCGAAGTGCTTCCCAACTGGGGTGTCAGGTGCTGTGGTCCGAAGATCTCAAGGATGGGTGGCAGTGGCAGGGCGTCACGATCCGCAATCCCTTTGCCGGGCCAGCCGAGTCGCTAGACTCTAAGTAGTGCCCTCCGTTCGCCGCAAACCCGAAATCATGGCCCCGGCCGGATACTGGCCGCAGCTTCATGCCGCCATCGAAGCCGGCGCCGACTCGGTCTACTTCGGCCTGAAGCACTTCACGGCGCGGGCCAAGGTGGGCTTCTCCATCGACGAACTGCCCGATGTCATGCGGACCCTGCACCGCCGTGGCGTCCGCGGATTCGTCACCTTCAACACTCTGATCTTCGACCACGAGATCGGCGAAGCCGCCAAGGCCCTGGCCCGCATCGCCGAGGCCGGCGCCGATGCCATCATCGTCCAGGACATCGGCATCCTCTCCCTGGCCCGCCGGATCGTTCCGGATCTCGAAATCCACGCCAGCACGCAGATGAGCGTCACCGATGCGGAAGGGGCGCGGGCGGCGGCCGAACTCGGCGCATCGCGGGTGACGCTGGCGCGGGAATTGTCGATCAAAGAGATCGCCGCCATCGCCGCGCCGGTTGACGTCGAACTCGAGGTTTTCGTCCACGGTGCGCTTTGCGTCGCCTATTCGGGACAGTGCTTTTCGTCAGAGGCCTGGGGGGGCCGCAGCGCCAATCGCGGACTGTGCGCGCAGGCCTGCCGGATGCCCTACGAAATGCTCGTGGACGGGCAGTTGAAACCTCTCGGAGACGCGCGGTATCTGCTGTCGCCAAACGACTTGTTCGCCCTGCATCAGGTCCCGGAACTCATGAGCCTCGGCATCGCCGCGTTCAAAATCGAAGGCCGGTACAAGGAGGCCGTTTACGTTGCCGCCGCCACTTGCGCCTACCGCAAAGCCGTCGATGACGCCTGGGCCGGCCGGACCCTTTCGGTGTCGCCTGAAGAGCAACTGGATCTTGAACAGGTCTACTCGCGCGGCATGGGGGCGCACTTCGTTACCGGGACCGACCATCAGGCGGTTGTGACTGGGCGGGTTCCGAGGCACCGCGGTGTGCGAGTAGGCCAAGTCGTGCGAGCGACAGACGCCGGCGTACTGGTCAAGACAAGCCACGCTCATCAGATCTCGCCGCTCAAGCCCGGCGACGGAATCGTGTTTGACGCCGCCGATTGGCGCAGCCCTCAGGAAGCCGAAGAGGGCGGCCGCGTCTTTGAGGTATTCGAATCGGCCAATGGAACGGTCGAGTTGCGTTTTGGGCGCGAGGCGATCAACTGGTCGCGCGTCCGCCCAGGCGACCTGATCTGGCGGACGGACGATCCGACGGTCGAGCGGAAGTTGCGAGTATATACGCAGGCCCAGGCCCCGGTGTCGAAACAACTTGTGAAGGTGGCCGTTACGGCTCATGTGGGCACTCCACTCGTGGCGGTGTGGAGTTTGAACGGAGTGCCCATCGGCCGCTGGCCCACAAAAATGAATGAAAGCCATGCCCCATCCGCGGGCCGCCAGGCCCGGTGGGGCAGGCTTCAGCCTGCGAAGGGCTTCAGCCCGCCCTCCCCCGATCAGCCGGGTATGACTTACAACGGAGCCGAAGTCAGCGTCAAGACGGACGATGACCTGGTTGAGGCGAAAAATCGAGGTCTGACCGTCGAGACCTTGCGGGACCAGTTCTCGCGCCTCGGCGCCACCCCCTATGAGTTGGCCGAACTTACGCTGGACGTCCGAGGCACGCCATTTGTCCCGGTTTCGCTTCTCAACCAACTGCGGCGCGAGGCCGTCGAGAAGTTAGTACACGAGCAGTCGCGGCCGCGCATGGCGGTCGTGCGCGACCCTTCGGAAACTACCGGCACGGCACTGTCCTTCGCGCCCGTTGGCGGAGCCCCAATCGAGCCGCGGATCCACCTTCTCGTCCGATCGGCTGACCAACTGGACGCGGCGATTGAAGCGCACCCGGCCAGCCTGACCCTCGATTACCTCGACCTCTATGGCCTGAAGCCGTCGGTGGAAAAAGTCGTCGCATCCGGTGTCGCCTGCCGCGTGGCCAGCCCGCGCATCCTGAAACCGGGCGAAGAGAAGATCGCCGATTTTCTGCTGCGTCTGGGCTGTCCAATCCTGGTGCGGCCAGCCGGATTGCTCCACATGCTGCGGGGCAGGGAAGGCGTCGAGTTGACGGGCGATTTCAGCCTGAACGCGGCGAATGCGATATCGGCGCGGCTGCTGCTCGACGGCGGTCTGTCGCGCCTGACCCCCACGCACGATCTGAACGCGGCGCAGATCGCGGCATTGGCCCGCCAGATCGGCGGTTCGCGCATCGAAGCCGTCGCCTACCACCACCTCCCGGTATTCCATACCGAGCATTGCGTCTTCTGCCGGTTCCTCTCGACGGGGACGACATTCGAGGACTGTGGCCGCCCCTGCGAGAAACACCGCGTCGAACTTCGCGACTCGAACGGCCGGGCGCATCCCGTGCTGGCCGACGTGGGTTGCCGCAACACGGTCTTCGGCGCGGAGGCCCAGGAAGCGAGCCTGCACATGAAATCGTGGCTGGACGCCGGGATCGGCCATTTTCGACTCGAGTTCGCCCACGAGTCGCCTGGCCAGATCACGACAATCGCCAGCGCCTTCGCCGCCGCAATCGCCGGCCGAATCGGCTTCCGCGAACTTGGCGCGGAGCTGAAAGGGACTACGCCGCAGGGCGTCACGCAGGGCAGTCTTTTTGTTTCGCCCGGCTACCTGGAGTTGCCCATCCTGCAATGAACCAGACCATTCACAAAGCCGGGCTTTTAATTTGCCGCGATGGCCGCATCATGCTTTGCCGCCGGCACACGGGCTCGCAGCTTCTCATCCTTCCTGGCGGCAAGCTTGAACCCGGCGAAACGGCTGAAGAGGCTCTGGTCAGAGAACTTCGGGAAGAACTGGGCGATGTATCGGTCACCGGCCTCAAGTTGGTTGGCAGATACGAGGGTCCCGCAGCGAACGATCCCGGCAAGACCGCCGTGATTGACCTATTCTCGGGTACGCTCTCGGGCGAGGCGCGCCCGTGCGCGGAGATCGGCGAACTGGTCTGGTTCGGTCCCGATGATGATCCCGAAACTCTTGCGCCAAGCTTGCGCGATTCAATCCTGCCCGACCTGCGGGCGCGCGGTCTGCTGCCGCTGGGCCGTTAGTGTAGTGCGGCATATCGAGCGCCCAATGTGCCGGTCGTTGTGGCGCGCGCTTTAGTGGCCTGCCGCCTCGACAATCGTGTCAACGCGCTCCCGTGGACCTGAGCTTGAACCACACGTAATCCTCCGGACGTTCGCCCAGCCCCCGTTTCTTCAGCACGAGGCCGCAATTTCGACCGAGGACGTTCCAAGCTGCCACGCCCGTTGCAGTCGAGCCAATCTCCGGCTGATCTCGCCCTCCTCCTCCCGTGGCGATACTCTATATCTATGCCCAGCGCCAACTCAGCCCAATTGACCCGTCGCGATTGGCTCCTATCGTCCGCCGCTCTGTCACTCGCCCCTGCGCCGGAAGCCGTCCCCGGTTCGGTCCTGGTTCACGAACACGTGCTGGTCGACTTCGCCGGCGCGGAGTCCGATTCCCGTTCGCGCTACTCGATCGAGGACGCCTACAAGGCCGCCCTGCCCAAGCTCCAGCAATTGAAGGACTACGGCTGTGTCCGCTTCCATGAATGCACCCCGAACTATCTCGGCCGCGACCCGCGCCTACTGCTGAGGCTCCAGGACGCGACCGGCATCGAACTCTGGACCAACACGGGCATCTATGGCGCGGCCAAGCGTGCCGGCGTCCCGAAGTTCGCCTATGATGAATCGGCCGAACAGCTCGCCCGCCGCTGGGTCCGCGAGTTCCGCGACGGCGTCGAAGGTCTCAAGCCTCGTTTCATCAAGACCGCCGTCAACGGCTTCCCATTCGAACCGATCGACACGAAACTCATCACCGCCGCCGCCCTCGCTTCAAAGGAGACCGGCCTGCCGATCTGTTCGCATACCAACGGCGCGGGTCCGTCAGCGATGGCTCAACTTGAGATTCTCGACAAGTTGAACTGCCCGGCCGGCAGGTTCGTTTGGGTCCACGCTCAGAGCGAGAAGGACCACACCTTCCACGTCAGGGCCGGCCAGGCCGGCGCATGGGTCGAATTCGACGGCATCAACTCGAAAAGCGCCGCCTGGCATCTCGACTGTGTCCGTCTGATGGAAACGAAGGAACTGCTCAACCGGACCCTCATCTCGCAGGATTCCGGCTGGTACCGTGTCGGCGAGCCCGGCGGCGGCCAGTTCAACGGCTTCACCTTCATCTACACGGGGTTCCTGCCGCAACTTGATCCGGGCGTCCGCACCGCTCTCATGGTCGACAACCCGCGCCGCGCGTTTGCCGGCTGAGACCCGCCCGCGTCAGTCTCCGCGCTCGGAGGGATCAACGTGCCGCGTCGGCCCAGCGCGCGGGCGCCTTGAACCCGGCGGGCAGGCTGTCGCTACCGCGTTCACTGTGAGTGGGGGCGGTAGCGCGCCACTTCTCGATGCGTGCCGCGAGGTCGTTGACGATCGCCGGATTGGCCTCGCTGAGGTCCTTGGTCTCGTCTGGGTCCTCCTCGATGCGGAAGAGGTAGCTGCGGCGCCCGCCGCCTTGGCGTGGTTCCTCCATCACGAGTTTCCACTCCCGGCTGATGACGGCAAGGCGCGTATCGTTGCCTGAATCGACCGAGAAGAACAGGTCTTCCCGCTGGCGGGCCGGAGCGCTGCCGGTGAGCACAGGCCATAGATTGGCACCGTCGAAGGCGCGGCGATTGCCCGGGGCGACCTGGGCGGCGGCGGCCAGGGTAGGGAATATATCCCACGCGGCGATGACCTGCCGGATCTCGCCGCCAGCCTTGATGCGGCCGGGATACCGGATGCATGCCGGGACACGGATTCCGCCTTCGAACGTGGAACCCTTGGCTCCACGCAGGCTGCCGTTGTTGGCGCCCTGAGCGAGGGGGCCGCCGTTGTCGCTGAAGAACAGGACGATCGTATCGTTTTCGATCTCCTCGTCCCTCAGCGCCCCGAGGATCCGGCCGACATTCATGTCCATCGCATCCACCATGGCCGCGTAGGTGCGGCGTCTCTTGTCGGAGATTGAGGCGTACTTGCCGATCAACTCAGGCGGGGCTTGGAGCGGCGCGTGCGGAGAGTTGAAGGGAACGTAGAGCATCAGCGGCTTCGACTTATCCCTCTCGCGGATACGGCGAACGGCCTCGGCTCCGATCAGGTCCGTCGCGTAGCCCTCCTCGGTGATGGTTTTGCCGTCGCGGTGCCAGTCAAGCCCTGCCTCGCGGATGTGCGTGTAATAGTCGATTGCGCCGTTCAGGTGGCCGTATGAGCGGTCAAAGCCGCGGCTGTTTGGCAGGAACTTGCGGTAGGCATGGCCGAGGTGCCATTTGCCCGACATGGCGGTCTGGTAACCCGCGGCGCGGAATGCGGCGGGCAGAGTCTGTTCTTCGACGGGCAATCCGTAATCGGACCAAGGGCGGATGACGGTATAGCCGAGGCCCAATCGCATGGGCGACCGGCCGGTCATCAACGCCGACCTTGTCGGCGAGCAGACCGGGAACGAGTAGCAGCGTTCGAGTCGCGCACCGTCGGCGGCCAGACGGTCGATGTTCGGAGTCTTAGCGTTGCCGCCGTGGAAACCGGCGTCCTTGAATCCGAGGTCGTCGGCAAGCAGGATGACGACGTTTGGCCGCCGCGCCTGCGCGGCGGCCTGGCGTTTGGCCCGTCAGGCAAAGCGGGAGGCGTGCATTACCGCGTGGAAT
>CAZLDN010000060.1:0-29655 GCA_964558355.1 uncultured Candidatus Solibacter sp. | reverse complement strand
AACTGCCGGATTTAGGATCAACAGTTTGGGGGATGGTTTGTGGAGAGAGAGCGGGTTCCTATCCGCATTCTCGACGGAGTTCCACATGGCCGTTGCAGGCCGCAACAAGCCATGAAAATGGCCATTTTCAGGGGAGCGGGTTTCAACCCGCGCGTTCGACAGAACCAGTCCCTCTCCGCTCCGATCTGTCATACGATAGACCCAACTCCCAAAAAGGATCCCGACCATGCCGAATCCCATCGCCGCAGCTTCCATCACGCTCGCCTGCTGTTTGATCCCAATCCTGGCTCAGGATCCCCCTCGATCTTGGATCGACCCCGACACCGGCCACCGCGTCGTCCGCCTCACGGACGAGCCCGGCAGCGGCAGCCTCTACTTCAATCAGAACGGCTACACCGCCGACGGCAAGAAGCTCATCTACACCGCCCCGGACGGCATCCGCGCCATCGACCTCGCCACCCGGACATCGAAACTCGTCGTCCCCGGCCGCGTCCGCGTCATCGAAGCCGGCCGCAAGTCGATGAACGTGTACTACGTCAAGGAAGGCGCGGTCTTCGCCACCAACGTCGATACTGGCGAGTCCCGCCAGGTCGGCAAACTCCCTCCTCGCGGTTCCACCCCCACCGTCAACGCCGACGAAACCCTGCTTGCCGGCACCTACATTGAAGGCGAAGGCCTCGACTACAACCAGCAGCGCCCCCAGCAGACCCCGCAAACTCAGCCCCGCCCGCTCGAAGAACCCGTGGGCAAGGGCGAGATGATGGAACGCCGCCTCGCCGCCCGCCTGCCCATGGCCATGTTCACCATGAGCATCAAGACGGGCGAGATCAAGGTGATCCACCGCGCCACCGACTGGCTCAACCACCTGCTGTTCTCCCCCACCGACCCCAATCTGCTCATGTTCTGCCACGAAGGCCCATGGCACAAAGTGGATCGCATCTGGACCGTCAACACCGCCAGCGGCAAGATCACGAAGATCCACACCCGCACCATGGCCATGGAGATCTTCGGCCACGAATTCTGGAGCGCCGACGGCAAACTCATCTGGTACGACCTCCAGACCCCGCGCGGCGAAGTCTTCTGGCTGGCCTCCTACAACGTCGAGACAGGCGAGCGCCGCTGGTACAGCCTCCAGCGTGACGAATGGTCGATCCACTTCAATGTCCCCCGCGACGGCTCCCTCATCGCCGGCGATGGCGGCGACCCCGGCCAAGTCGCCAAAGCCAAGAACGGCCAGTGGATCTACCTCTTCAAACCAGAACTCATCCCCAACCGCGGCAACGACGAGCCATCGTTCGTCAGACCCGGCGTGCTCCGCTCCGAGCGCCTGGTGAACATGTCGAAGCACCGGTACCGGCTAGAGCCGAACGTCACGTTCACCCCCGATCAGAAGTGGATCGTCTTCCGGTCCAACATGCTGGGTCCGAGCTACGTCTTCGCCGTCGAGGTGGAAAAGGCCACACAGAAGTAGCGCATCTTAAGCATTTTCAATATCTTGCGTTGCATCGTGCGCCCGCCGAACGTATAATCGGCATGGAGTGACCACGCCCGAACCAAACGAACCTACTAAGCCCGCCGCCGAATCGAAACCGGGCGGCATGTCGAGCTATGCCAAGGCTGGAGCCTACATGGGCCTGGCCACGGTGACGCCGATTTCGGGCTACGTCGGCTACCTGGCGGGCGGCTGGCTGGATGCCAACATGGGCTGGGGCTGGGCTGCTACCACCGGCCTCCTTGTCGGTTGCGTGGCCGGCATGTACGAGACCTTCCGCCAGGCGGTTCGCATTGAAGGACTCGATAAGCGCAAATGACGGCGCCGGCGTCGTCCGCCGCGTCGTCTGGATCATGATCGCCCTCACCCTCGCCGGGACACCGCTTTGCGCGCTCTGGGCCGGCCGCAAAGGAGCCATCGGGTTTCTGGCCGGAGCGGCCGTCTCCTGGGTCAGCTTCTCGTTACTTTACAAACTAGTAAAGGATATGGAATCAGCCTCTTCAGGTTCGTTTGGTAGCGCCGCCTCGATCGTGATCCACTCGCTGCGCTACCTGATCCTGGGCGGTGCGATCTATGTTATCGTGAGACTTTACGGGGTCTTTGTGCCCGCCCTGGCGCTTGGCCTGCTGGTCGCCGTTGCGGCCTCCACCCTCGAAGCCCTATACGAAATGCTATATGCATCATGAACTCTGGTTCACAGCACTTCTAAACAAGTACTTCTCCGCTCCCGCCGAATGGGTGTTGTCCCTGGGCGGCTACCACGCCGAGCACGGCAAGCCCTGGAGCAACGGCCACGCCATGCTGATCCTGGCCGCGATCATCGTCATGTTGGCCGCCGCGTTTCTGCGGACCCGCCTGTCGGCTGACCGCCCCGGCAAGTTCCAGTTGACGATCGAAGCGGTCTACACCTTCCTCGACGACCAGGCGCACGAGATCATCGGCCACGGCCACAAGCAGTATGTCCCGTTCTTCGCCACCACTTTCCTGTTCATCCTGTTCTGCAACCTGATGGGCGTGGTGCCGGGTCATGAATCGCCGACGATGTACTACACCATCCCGGCAGGCTTCGCCATCGCCACCTTTCTGAACTACAACATTCAAGGCTTTCGTGAAATGGGGACGATGAAGTATCTCGGCCATTTCGCCGGCCCGATGTGGTGGCTGGCCTGGTTCATGTTCCCGCTCGAGATCATCAGCCATTGCATCCGGCCGGTCTCGCTCACCATCCGTCTTTTCGCCAACATGTTCGCGGGCGAAGAAGTGACCATCGGCTTCATGTCGCTGCTGCCCTATGTCGTCCCGGTGGTGTTCATGGCGCTGCACGTCTTCGTGTCGTTCATCCAGGCGTTCATTTTCACGGTCCTGTCGACTGCCTATGTCGGCGGCGCCGTCGCTCACGAGGAGCACTAAAGAGTTTTCGGCCGTACAGTGTGAGCCTGCCGGCGTCCCAACGCCGGTTTGGAACCACCTCCTGCGGCCACCATCATAGGAGCAAGTCACAATGAAGAACTTCAAAACGGTTCTGTTTCTCGCGGTCCTGATGCTCGTCGCCCTTCCGGCGTTCGGCCAGGAGACGCAACCGGCCGCCAGCGGCGGCTTCGTGCTGCATGTCGCTTTCGCCATGGCGATCGCATCGGGCCTTTGCGGCATGGCGCAGAGCAAGGCCATTGCCGCCGCCGCCGAAGGCATCGCGCGGAATCCCGGCGCCGCCGGCGCCATCCGCATCCTGTTGCTGCTCGGCCTGGCCTTCATCGAGTCGCTGGCGCTGTTCACCTTCGTGAAGGCTGCCTAAGCCAGAGACATTCGCGACCCGCTCTCTGCGTTCGCGGTTTGTGCGGGACACGTCCTACGGGGCGTGTCCCGTTTTCGTTTGTGAGCAGGCTCGTCCGCCGGCGCACCAGAAGCGGGACCAGGGGGTCCCGCGCGGACGAGGGCGTCCGCCCTACCTGGCGTGTCCCGTTTTCATTTTGAGTTACCCCCAGTTGCCCCGCCACGGCGGGTCGAGGTACTGGTTGACGGATTCGTTGTTGGTCACCTTCATCGCCGCCGTGTCCCAGTTGTACTTCACGCCGGGCTTGCGCTGGGCGATACAGCCGAGCAGGAACGCTTCGGTGGGCGCGGCTTGGGCTTCGAAGCTGGCCACCGGTTTCGGACCGCCCTTGCATGCGCCGAGCCACTGCTCGATGGCGTGGTCGCGGCGGCCGTCCTGACGGTCTACCGGCGGGGCCTGGCGGGCGTTCTTGCCGAGGATGCGCGGCGAGTCGCCGTTGAACCCGGCGATGATGGCGCCCTCGGTCCCGGCGTAGTAGATTCCTTCTTTGCCCTGCTTGAAGTAGCGCGAGGCCTCTTCGTCGGTAAGTCCCTCGGGCTGCGGCGGCTTCAACCCGCCATCGAGCCAGACGAGCTTAAACGCCGCACGGCCGGCGTTGGCCGGGAAGTCGAGCGAAACGATCGACGCCTTCGGGAAGGTCTCTTCGAACGGCTCGCTGCCGGTGGCTTCGAAGGCGGTCGGCGGAGTCAGGTCAAGGATCTTGAAAAGCCCTGCAAAGCTGTAGCAGCCCATGTCGCCGAACGATCCGCAGCCGAAATCGAACCATCCGCGCCAGGAGAACGGCGCATAGATGGGATGGTAAGGACGGTCGGGCGCCGGACCCAGCCACATCTGCCAGTCGAGGCCATCGGGCACGGGCACGGTCTCTTTGGGACGCGCAACGCCCTGCGGCCAATACGGCCGGCTGGACCAGTTCAACACCTCAGTCACCTTGCCGATCAACCCTTGCTGAATCCACTCGCGGATTGTCGCCGACGCCACGCTCGACGGGTTGTTCACGGTGACCGACGTGGCGACCTTCGTCTCGCGCGCCGTCTGCGCCATACGCCGGGCCTCGCCGACTGAATGCGTCATCGGCTTTTGACCGAGCACATGCTTGCCCTTCTTCATGGCCGCGATGCCAATAGGCGCGTGCCAGTGGTCGGGCGTGGCGACATAAACGGCGTCCAGGTCCTGCTGCTTGTCGAGCAGTTCACGGTAATCGGTGTACGCGGTGCAGCCCTTGTAACGGCCCGACGGCGTATGCGACCCGTAATAGGCTTCGATGAGCCGCCTGCCGGGATCGCGTCCGCCGAAGCCGAGGCTGGTGGTGAAGTCGTTGGTCAACTTCGCCGATCCGGGCGTGGCCAGATCGGGCGCCCATTCCTCGAAGCCCTTGCCGAGCAGTTGGCGGGCCATGTTGAGATTGGAGTTTTTGCTGTACTCGGCGTAGTCCTTGCTCGACTTGTTGCAGTCGCACACGGCGACCATTTGGACATCGGGCCGCGCCATGAGTTCGGTGGTCACGGCCAGACCCTGCCGGCCCATGCCGACCGTGGCGATGGTCACGCGGTCGCTTGGCGCGACATAGCCCGCGCCGCCCAGCGCCGCCCGCGGCACGATCATGAACGGGGCGGCGGCAAACGCCCTACGTGAGACTGCCATGGCTAGGCCGCCCCCGGAACGGTCTGTTGAATGAGCGCCTTCACCTCGTTGATGATTTTCTCTTCCATCGCCAGCAGGTCGGAGGTGGCGATCTTCTCGCCACGAGCGCGGCGCGGCGTCACTTCGATGCCCCAATAGCCCGTGTAGCCGCCTTCGAGGGCGACCTTCATCAGCTTCACCATGTCGAAGTCCGGATCGAGGTTCGCCCCATAGGTTCCTTTGACCGACAGGCCCTTGTGATAGGGCAGGATCTTTTTGACGTTGGCGTAACGGTCCGCGCCGGGATTCCAGTTGCCGAGATCGACCAGCAGGCCGAACTTCGGATTGTTGACAGCCTTGACCAGAGCGACCAGGACATCGGGATCAGACGACGCGCGGCCATGATTTTCGACGATGATGTTCAGGTTTGTCCCCTTGGCGTAGGCGACGAGAGCCTGGAATGTCTCTGCGCCGCGCTTGACCAGATCCTTGTCTTCC
This sequence comes from uncultured Candidatus Solibacter sp., assembly GCA_964558355.1. Lineage (GTDB taxonomy): Bacteria > Acidobacteriota > Terriglobia > Bryobacterales > Bryobacteraceae > PNKE01. Next base: position 24,211 of record CAZLDN010000060.1, on the reverse strand, counting down.
TTCCAGTTCTCGGCGCCGCCATAGAAGTTGCAGCGGACCGAGTGGCAGCCGAGTTCGGCGGCGATGTCGATCCATTTGTGATGGAAGATCTCGCTCTTCTTCCGCTCGGCCTTGTCGACGGCAGCGGTCGAGCCTTCGCCGTCGACCATAAGGATGGTCTGTTTCACGCCATTGTCGGCGCAGGCCTTGTTCAGCTTCTGGAGGTAGCTCAACATCGGGCTCTCGAAGAACTGGTTGACGTGTTCAAGCGCGGTGATGCCGTGCTTCTTGTTGAGGATCGCCGGCAGGTCGAGCAGTTTCCAGCCTCCCTGGAAGAAACTGCCGCTCATCGACCATGCGGCCAGCGAGATCATCTGTTTCTGGCCCTGGGCAAATGCGGCGGTCATGGCCGCCGAGCCTGCCACGAATTGGCGTCTGGTTGTCATCGGTTGTGGAAACCTCCCGTTCGAATGGCAGTCTATCCGAAACGCGCGCGGAATTCACTACCCTGGTAAGTAGACGTTATGAAACTCCACGGAATCTTCCCGCCCATCGCCACGCCGTTCAACTATGACGGCGAGATCTACGAAGCCAAGGTCGAGCACAACGTCGCCAAGTGGAACCGCACCGCCTTGGCCGGTTACGTCGTCTGCGGATCGACGGGCGAGAGCGTCTATCTGACGTTCGATGAGAAGGTCCGGCTGTTTGAACTCGTCGCGAAGCACGCCGCGCCGGAGAAACTCCTCATCGCGGGGACGGGCGTCGAAAGCGTCCGTGAGACCGTCATGCTCACCAATCGCGCGGCAGGGATGGGCTACAAGGCGGCCATGGTCCGGACGCCGCATTACTACAAGAACATGTTGAACAACGCCGAGGCGCAGAAGCTGTACTTCCGCAGTGTCGCCGACCAATCGAAGATCCCGCTGATGATCTACAACTGGCCACAGGCCACGGGACTCGACATTCCGGCCGATGCCGTGGCGGCGCTGAGCGAGCATCCGAACATCATCGCCATCAAGGAAAGCTCGGGCAATATCGAGAAGGTGATGCAGATGATCCGCGAGACAAGGGAGGGCTTCCAGGTGCTGGTAGGCAGCGCGCCGACTCTTGCGCCGTCGTTCGCCGTGGGCGCGGTGGGCGCGGTGCTGGCCTATGCCAACGCCGCCCCGTATTCGACCATCGCCATCTGGGAAGCGCACCGCCAGCGCGAATACGATGCCGCGGCCGGCTGGCAACGCCGCATCGCCCGCGCGGCCGTGCTGGTGACGACGAAGTACGGCATCCCCGGTTTGAAACACGCCATGGACTTGAACGGATACTATGGCGGTCCGGTGCGCCTGCCGCTCGTGCCGGCGAGCCCGGCGGCAAAGAAAGAGATCGAAGAGGCGTTCGCGGACCTCAAAGGCTGAGGCCGCGAACGAAGAGAGCGGGTTTCCAGGCGTGTTTTTCGACGGAGTCCCACATGGCCGTTGCCGGCCGCAACAAGCCCTGAAAATGGCCATTTTCAGGGGAGCGGGTTCCAGTCCGCGTTGCCGGCGAAGCGGGATCCCGCGGATTCGAGGCAGAGGCGGGCTAAAGCCCTTCGCAGACTGAAGTCTGCCCCACTACACGACGATCTTCCAGGGCTTGCGCGCTTCCCTGGAGAGGTATTTGCGCGCATCGGACTGGGCCAGCTTTTCTGTCGCCGGATCCCAATCGAGCCGCAACTTCGACCGCAATGCCACGTTCGCCAGCAGGCAGGTCGTTGTCGACTTGTGGCAGATCTCGATGTCGGAGACCGGCTTCTGGCGCGACTTGACGCAATCGAGGAAATTCGCCCAATGCGCGTCGTTGCCGCCGCCCGTCGACTTCACGTACATCTCCTCCAGGCCCGAGTCCTTGAGCGGGATCACCTTGAAACCCGAACGGTCGCAATAGAGCGTACCCTTCGACCCGTGGAAAGCCGTGTTGCCATACGGGAATGGCGAGGCGCCATTGCCATAGCGGTTCTCGTAGGTGGCGATGAACTTCGGGTACTCATACACGGCTTCGAGCGTGTCGGGCGTCTCGCGGTTGTCGGTCAGATAGCGCTTCTGGCCGAGGGCGGTGACGACAGTCGGCATGGTCTCGTCGAAGGCCATCTGAACGATGTCGAGCAGGTGGATGCCCCAGTCGGTCATCATGCCGCCGGCATAGTCCCAGAACCAGCGGAAGTGGGAGAACGATTTCGGATCGACGCCGAAGCGGTTGGCGTTGAAGGGCCGCTTGGGCGCGGGTCCGAGCCACAGATCCCAATCGAGGCCGGCGGGCGGATCGCTGTCGGGCGGCGCGCCGATGCCTTCTGGCGGCATGTAGCCGTAGTTGCCTGTGCGGACAAAAGTGACGTCGCCGATGAGGCCCTCGCGGATGAGTTTGGTGAGCTGCTGGTAGTGAGGCTGCGACCGCTGCATGGTGCCCGCCTGAACGACGCGGTTGTACTTGCGCGCCGCCTTCACCATTTGCTGGCCTTCCTCGATGGTCACGCAGATCGGTTTTTCGACATAGACGTCCTTGCCGGCCTTGCAGGCTTCGACGGTCATGTAGGCATGCCAGTGGTCGGGCGTCGAGATGTTTACGACGTCGATGGACTTGTCGGCGATGATCTCGCGGAAGTCGCGAATGGCGCGGACCTTGGCTCCGTGCGGATTCTTGCCGGCTGCCTCGACGGCCTTGTCCAGATGAGGCGGGTAGACGTCGCAAACGGCCACCGGAACCAGGTTCTCCTGCTTCATGGCATGGCCCAGATTGCCCATCCCCATGCGGCCCATGCCGATAAAGGCGGCCTGGATCTTGTCGTTGGCGCCGCGCACCTGGCCGGTGAACAGGTTGGTGGTGAAGCCGGCGGCTGCGGATGATGTAAGAAAATTGCGTCGGTCGGGCATTTTTTGACTCCGGGAGGATGGATTGTGTTGACGATCGGTTCGTGGCTATTCTATCAAACGGACCGGAGGGCGCCGGCGCGGAGGCGGCACGGCTAGTTGCTATGTCAGTAGAGCCTCGGCATGGGGTACAATTCAAGACGTTAGCTGGTCTTCGTCCGAGGCGCGTCCGGGATTTGCGTTCCGCCGTGTCCTCATCCACAAAGGTAGGTGTCCAGGTGAGTCAAACCAAAGATCCGACTCTCACAGAATCCAACTCAAAAGCCCGCCGCGGCGGTTTCTCCCGCCGTGGCTTTATCCAGGGCGCCGGCGTCACGGGCGCCGTGGTTCCGGCGCTAACTACCAGTACCGCTCAGGCACAGACCGCGGGACCTAAGCCCATCGGGCCGGGACCTGTCAACATCACTCTCACGATCAACGGCAAGTCGATGATGGCCGTCGCGGAACCCCGCGAGACGCTGCTTGACGTGCTGCGCAACCATCTGAACATGACTGGCGCCAAGCGGGTCTGCGACCGCGGCACCTGCGGCGCATGCACGGTGATCATGGACGGCAAGGCGGTCTACGCCTGCTCGATCCTGGCCATCGACGCGCGCGGCAGCCAGATCACGACCATCGAAGGATTTGCCATGGAGGGCGGCAAGCCGCATCCGCTCGTCGAGGCCTTCGTCAACAACGACGCCCAGCAGTGCGGCTATTGCACACCGGGCTTCGTGGTTGCGTCCAAGAATTTTCTTGACCATCACCCGGCGCCCACCGTCGAGCAGGTGAAGGATGGCCTCGGCGGCAACCTCTGCCGCTGCGGCACTTACATGGGCATCAGGAAGGCTGTCGTCGAGGCGTCGCGCAAGATGCGGCCCGCGGCGGCGGCGCAAGGAGGCAGCAATGGCTAATTATTCGTGGCCGCCCTTGAAGGACCGCAAGGTCATGGGCCAGCGCCTGACGCGGCATGACGGCATCGAAAAGGCCGCCGGCAAGGCGAAATACACCTCCGACTACAAGAAGCCGCACATGCTGCACGGCGCGGTCGCCGTCAGTCCGCACGCCAATGCGCGCGTGCGGAGCATCGATACGTCGGTTGCCGAGAAGATGCCGGGCGTCAAGGGAATCTACCCCGGCGTGAAAGCCGGCGAAGTGGTGCAGTGGGCCGGATGGGAGGTCGCTTTCGTGGCGGCCGAAACCGAGGTCCAGGCCCGCGACGCCGCGCATGCAGTCAAAGTCGATTATGAGGTGCTGCCGCACCTGGTCAACGACGCCGACTTGAAGAAAGCCGGCAACCGCGCCAAGCCAGCCGGCGAGCAGATTGAAGGCGACCCGGACGCGGCGTTGAAAGCGGCTGACGTGGTGAGCGAAGGGACCTATCACATTCCCACGCTCCAGCACGGCTGCCTCGAATCGCACGGCAGCGTCGTGCAATGGACCGGAGATAAGGTCGAGTTCAACCCCTCGACGCAGGGCGTCACTGGCATCCAGGGCGACCTGGCGCGGCAACTCGCCGTTCCGGTCCCCAACGTCCACGTCCACATGGATCACATCGGCGGCGGATTCGGCTCGAAGTTCCAGGCCGACCGTTGGGGCGTGGCCGCGGCGCAACTATCGAAGATGGCCGGCGGGCGTCCGGTCCGGCTGTATCTCGACAGGCCCGACGAGATGGTGATCGCCGGTTGCCGGCCTTCGGCCAACGCGCGCATCAAACTGGGCGCGACGAAGGACGGCGCCATCACGGTTTGGGAATCGGTATCCTGGGCCTCCGGCGGCGTCGCGGGAGGCGGCTCCCCGCCGATCCCGTATGTCTTCACGAAGATCCCCAACCGCCGCCAGAACCACTCGGCCGTGTCCACCAACACCGCGCCGATCCGCGCCTGGCGCGCGCCCAACCACCAGCAGGCCTGCTTCCTGACCTGCACGGCGATCGACGACCTGGCGGCGAAGCTCGCCATGGATCCGATCGACGTCTTCTCGAAGAACGCCGTTTTGACCCCCCGCGGCGACGCCTATGTCCGTCAGTTGCAGAAGGCGGCCGAGCTATCCGAATGGAAAAAGCTCTGGAAGCCGCGCGGCAAGCAAGCCGGAATGATCCGCCGCGGTCTGGGCGTGGCCGTTCACACCTGGGGCGGCGCCGGACACGATTCCACCGCCAACCTGACCATCCACCCCGACGGCTCTGTCGTGATCGAACTCGGATCGCAGGACCTCGGGACCGGTACGCGCACGATCATCGCCCAGGTGGTCGCCGAGACGCTCGGACTGCGCGCTGCCGACATCACGGTGAAAATCGGCGATACGAACTTTCCGGCCTCGGGCACTTCCGGCGGTTCAACCACGGTCGGAGGCGTCAGTTCGTCGGCGCGCAAGGCATCGGTGGACGGTCTCGAAAAACTGTTCGCCGAAGTTGCCGAAGCGCTGAAAGTCCCGGCCGATCAGCTTGCCGCAACGGGTGGCAAGATTGTCGTGAAGGGGAACCCGGCCAAGGCGCTCACCTGGAAACAGGCCTGCGCCAAACTCGGCATCACCTCCATCGCCGTCACGGCCAGGAACGACCCGCGCCAGGCTCCGAAAGAGGGCCTGAACACCGGCGGCGTCGCCGGCGTTCAGGTGGCCGACGTTTCGGTCGACATCGAAACCGGCATCGTCAAAATGAACCGGCTGGTCGCCGTGCAGGATTGCGGGTTGATCATCAATCCGCGCACGGCCGAAAGCCAGGTTTACGGCGCCTGCATCATGTCCATCTGCGGCGCTCTCATGGAAGAGCGCATCATGGACGAAATCACCGGCCGCCAGATGAACGCCGACATGGAGTTCTACAAGCTGGCCGGCATCAAGGACATCGGCGAAATTTTGGTTCATCTCGAAATCGACGAGGTGAACGACAAGCGTGGCGTCATCGGCCTGGGCGAACCGCCCGCGGTCGGCGGCATCGCGGCCATCTCGAACGCCGTGGCGAACGCGATCGGCATGCGGGTCCCGTGGGTCCCGGTCACGCCGGATCGCGTTCTCGACACCCTCGCCGGAAGGAGGAGCTAGCCATGCAAGCCTTCGCATACGTCCATCCTGAAAACCTGAAAGAAGCCCTGGCCTCGCTATCGCCCACCTGGGGCGAGACCGATGTGCTGGCGGGCGGCACAGACCTGCTGGCGCTGCTGAAAGACTACATCCACACGCCCAAGACGGTGGTGAGTCTCAGGGGCGTCAAGGAACTGAAAGGGGTCAAGTCGTCGGCGGCCGGTTTGGAAATCGGCGCCATGACGACCGTGGACGAACTGATGTCGAACGCGGCTGCACGGGCCTACCCCGCCTTGATGCAGGCCGCAGCCGGCATCTCGAGTCCACAGATCCGCAATATGGGCACGGTGGGGGGCGACCTCTGCCAGCGCCCGCGTTGCTGGTACTTCCGCCAGGGCTTCGGCTTGCTGGCGCAGAAGGACGGCAAGAGCCTGGTCGAACAGGGCGAGAACCGCTACCACGCCATCTTCGGCTCTGGTCCGGCGCAGTTCGTGTCGGCATCGAGCTTCGCCCCGGCGCTGATCGCGCTGGGCGCAAAGGTCAAGATCGCCTCGGCGGCGGGCGAGCGCGATGTGGCCGTGGCCGACTTCTTCATCGCTCCAACCGCCGAAGGTCAGCGCGAAACGGCGATCAAGCCGAACGAGATCCTCATTGCGATCGTCGTTCCATCCGCCGCCGGCGTGAAGAGCGCGACCTACGAAGTCCGCCAGAAAGAGGCGCTTGATTGGCCTCTGGCGGCGGCTTCGGTGGCTCTGACGATGAAGGGCACGGCAGTCGCCAAGGCCATGATCGTCATGGGTCACGCCGGTCCGGTCCCGGTCGTTGCCGCGTCAGCCGCGGCGATGCTCGCGGGCAAGACCATCACGGCCGAAACGGCCGAAGCCGCGGGCGCCGAGGCGGTGAAATCCGCCAGGCCGCTCTCCGGCAATACGTACAAGGTGCAACTGGCCAAGGTGGCGGTGAAACGCGCACTGCTGACCGCGGCCGGCATCAAGGTGTAGCTCCAACGCGATGGGGCGGCCCATGCGCCGCCCCATGCGTCAGGCGAAGGAAAAGCTGAAATGCCCCTCATTGGTGAACAGCCCGGACTGACCAGAATCGACGACGACCGTTGCGAACACCTGCGTTGGAAGGGTCTCTACATCCAGGCCATGGCCGACCCGACGGTGCAGAAGTCGAACGACCGGGCGTTCTGGTGCGAGAAGACCCAGATTTGTATCGGCCCCGACGGCAAAGTCGCCGACGAATACGAATGCAACGAAACGCGGCCGTGCTTTAGGGAACTCTGAGGCAGCGCGTGATTCGAATTCACTCGAGGCCCGCCAGCCGTGCCGGCGGGCCTTTTCTTATTGCGCAACCCTGATCCGCGTGACGGGCATGATTCTGGGATTCGCGTTGCTGCTGGCCGCGCCGCCTCGGTTGGGCGATTTCGCCCGCGCCGTAGGGTCTGTCTCCAAGGTTCGGTCACAAAGCGCTCGTAGGGGGGACGCGAGCGTGCGGGCCGGACATCCCAGGTCCCGCTTCAGTAGTGTAGCCGGCAGGTTCGTGTTTCTTACGGTCGCGGGGTGCTGTCAGCGCAGGACCGCTCCGTTGGAAGTCCCGCCGGGCACCCGCTCTCTCTCCACAAACCATCCCCCAAACTGTTGATTTAGCGTGGACGCGGTTCATTGCGGATTTCCGTTGGGAACGAGCGCTAGACCGTGCCGGGCGGCCTGCTTGGCGAGCTGTCCGAGCTGTTGTTGCTGGTACTTCTCTTCGTATCGAGCCGTGCCTTTGTCTACGTACTCCTCGCCATACTTCAGCATTCGGTACACCAATCGCGCCTGCTTGGCCGCCATCGCCGTTATCGCTTTGGGCGGGCCCAGCCGGCTGCGTAATCGCCGAAACTGCGCGCCAAGATAACTCCGACTCCTCAGCGGCGTACTGGCCGCCATTCGCAGCGCCGCGGCCAGCCGCGACACCGCCTTGCTCGTCCTCTTCTTCACTACCTTGCCCCCGCTGGTTTCATTGCGCGGCGCTAACCCAATCCACGATACGAAGTGGTGCTCGGCCGGCCACGGGCTGAGAATCGCGGTCCGGTCCTACGGCCACATAATGCTCCCGACTGCCGATGTCGATTCCGGCCGCGTCTCGATGGACCACCTCCAAGCCGGGGCTTGCGGCCGGGATCCGGCGGCCCAGTTGCTTGCGCCGCTTCCGTGTGAGCCGCTTGCCGTCACCCAATGCCGCCTCGACTTGATTCGCCATTGCCTGATTCGCCTCTCCTTCCGCTTCCTTGTTTTTCCTTGTTTGGCGAGGCGCCGCCCGGTCGCGATTCAGTTCTTACTCTCTCCAGCGGGGTCAAGCCGCTTCCATTGAGAGCGGCAGCCACCAAGGTCATGCTCGACAGGAGCGGAGCCAGACTGCGTTACGGGCAAGGGAGGCGCCAATGAGAGTTCGGCCATGGCTTGCGGCGCCTTCGCCGCCTCTATTGTTGCCGCGAATCAGACTGCCGCCGCAACTGGTTTGTGGTTCTCCTGACGCGCCCGGGCGCGTCGAGGACTGCGTTCGCGGTTCCGATGAAAATGCCCGACGGCCCTACTTCGGCGGTTCGGCGCCGGCGCTCTGGCGGCGCACGCGCATCCATGGACCGGGCGAGGCGGACCTGAAGTCGAACCGCGCAGCGGCTATCTTTGCGCCCGCAACTTCGCTGCGGCTCAGATCGCGGGTACCCAAACCCTTCTCCTCAGCCAGCAAGAGTGTGGAATCGCAGCCCTCGTACGGCGGTTCATGGTGGCCGGCGAGGGGGTTGAAGCCCATCAGGGCGGCGGAGACCGCATCGGTCGCGACGGGATTCAACCCGGCCACGAGAAGGCCGGGTTTGACGTGCCTGGACGTGCTCACCCAGGAGCCTTCGCCGCCGGCCAGAGCCTCGATGCCATCAACAATGGCCAAGTGGATGGGAACGGCGCCGCAGAGATCGGTCACGATGCGCGGGACGCGCCAGCGGTCGTCGCGCGGCGATTTGGCATCAAGCTCTTGAGGGGCGCTGCGCGAAGGCCCCTTGGCGCCCAGGTGCATGACCGTGCCGCGGCCGCCGAGCGCCTCGATGGCAGGCTCGTCCTTGCCCGCCCGGTCGCCATAGATGGTGATCGGCGTGATGCCGAACATGTTCTTCATCGACAGGGTGATGCCGCAGGTGGCATGCTCCTTCATCTTGGCGATGGAGACGATGACGTCGCTTTCGTCGTAGGCGTGGTTCAGGTCAAAACCTGGAAACACCAAGCCTCCGTCCGGCACCATGCGCCGGGCGTAGCGCTTGCCGCGGCCGAGGACGTTGGTGTTTTCCATCTCGACCCGATTGCCGGCGTTGATCAGCGACAGCGGATCCCATCCGGCGTCGTACATGAATTCCTCGAGCGGATCGCCGCAACTGAAGCAACCTTCGAGAACGCGGATGCGCGCCGCGCCCGCTTCGCTGAACAGGCGGATGGCAGTGCCTACCACGCCGGGGTGGGTATAGGCGCTGCGCTCGATGGGGACATTGCCGACACGGTTGCGCGGGCCGCCCGTCAGGTTGATCTTGATGCCGACCGTCTTGCCTTTCACCAAGCCGCCGATGCCGCCGAGTTGGTCGAACATGGCGCGCATGACGGGATAGAGCGCGGCCCCATATTCGGCGCAGCGGGCGACGCTGACCTTCGAGCCAGGCGCGGCCGGATTCGTCCAGGCGGGCCCGGCAAGGCCCAGGCCAAGGCCCGAGGCGAGCCATTCGCGCCGTCCGATCCCAGGCAAGTGGTGGCGCATGATGTCTCCCATTCGATCTCCCCCTCAGGCGTGTGTCAATTCCAGGACGCAGTGGACCGGAAACGGCGGAATCTCGATTTCGAGCCGCCCATCCCGGCGATGGATCATGGCCGTCGCGGGCTGCGGTTGCGCGGTGGTGTGCATTTGCGCCGACCGTGCGGTGGAGGGAATCTGGAGAGCGACCTGGTTGGCCGAGGGCCTGCCCGTGTAGTTCAACAGATGGACAAGGCTCGACCGGCCGCCGGGCGCGATTACGTGATGGGCCAGCAGCGATCCGGCATTGAACAGGCGAATGCTATCCCAGCGGCGGCTCATCAGCAGGTGGGCGTCGCGGGCCAGAACCCAGGGATCGTCGAAATCCTGCTTGGCGACGGCAAGGCGGCCTTTGCCGAACTGGAAGAGATCGAAGCGCGGATGGGTGGCTTGCATGGGCGCAAGCTCGCCGAAGAGCGCCGCCGTGTTTTTCATCGCCAGCAGCAGTCCGCCGGATTCGGCAAACAACCGCAACCGCGCGGCCACGTCCTGGGGCGCGGGAGTCTGGTCGACGTACAATGCGGCGCGCTTGTCCTTGAACGACGCGTCGTCGAGACGGCCGGTCTCGACAGGCGTGAAAGCGATGCCCTGGCGCGCCGACAGGTTCAATACCTCGCCCGCCATGTACTCGTTCGGACCGGTGAAATCCGAGACCACCAGAAGACTGGCCACCGGCTGATAGGCCATCCAGGCGTCACGCGCCAACTGCCAGCGCAGCAGTGCGTTGATCGCCGTCCAGGCCGCCGCGCCCTCGCCCACGCCCTCCAGCGCCTCGACTGCATGATGGGGCGCGAGCCAGACGGGCCGCCGGGCCCCATACGCCCAGATCTCGGACAACGCCAGAAGATACTGCGCCGGGCTGATCGTCCGGGTCTCTTCAGGCGGATCGGAATTCAACCACAACTCGGAGCCTTTCGGCGCGCGGGCGCGGGCCAATTGGACGATCCAGCCGTTGGCGTCAACCCATGGCGCACCCGTCGGACCGCCTTCCTGCCGGTTCTGAGCGGCTGCGGCGCCGGGCCAGATGCCGCCGCCAATAGGGAAGAACCGCCCTTGAGCCCAATCGGTTTCGCCCCATGCCGTCCATCGAACGTCCGGGCAATCGAACCCCTTCGCCCCGGCCGCCTGTTTCAAGGCCGCTGGAACGCTTGGATCGAGTATCAGGCAGTTGACCGGCGACCCGTTCAACAGGTCCAACGCCTTCGCATCACGCCACGCAACGGGCCAGATGATGGGAATGCGCGGAGTTGGAGCCATGATGTCCTCCGGCTTGGGAATCAGTCTTTGTCGAAGCCGGGGGCGATCTTCTTGGCCAGTTGGTTCACCACCTGCGACTCATTGCGGCAGGCATCGACATAGGCATTACGGAGAAGCTGTTCCTTGCGGTTGCGCAAGGTTTCGCGGATGTTCTGCTGAACGCGCGGATCGTTGAGTTCGCGCTGGCCTGCGGCTTCGCGGGAGACCATTTTCAGCAGGCGGTAGCCGACGGGCGTCCTGATGGGGGCCGAGACCTGGCCGGGCAACAGCGACAGGATCGCCTTACGGGTTTCCGCGTCGGCCTTTTCGAGGGCGGACTCGGGCACGTAGCCCATGTCGCCGCCATTGGGAGCGCTGGACGGGTCCTCGGAAAAGTTCTGCGCCACGGCGCCGAAGTCCTCGCCCTGGCGGATGCGGGCTTCGAGCATGGAGATCTTCTTGCGCGCCTGATCCTCGTTCTGCGCCTTGTCGCGCTTCAGGTTGCGCACGTTGGGATCGGGCTGAGGCGTGACGACGATCTGAGCGACGTGGTAGTTGTTCTCCGGATAGTTGAAGGCCGCCTTATTGGCGCTGTAGAAGTCCGTCACGTCCTTGTCGCTGATGTTGATCTGCGAGATCAGTTCCTTGTTCATCAGTTTTTCGACGCTGAGGTCGCGGCGAAGCTGCGCCTTCAACTCCTCGAGCGTCATCTGGCGGGCGTCGAGTTGCCGCTGAAACTCCTCCTGCGTGTAGGGGGCGCGAATCTCGTTGAACTTCGATTCGACTTCAGCCTCGGTGGCGATCAGGCTCAGTTTCTCGGCCCGCTGGAGCAGGATCTCCTCGTCGATCATGGCGCGCAGCAGTTCCAGTTTCTGGAACTGGACCTGGTCCTGGGAGACGCCCTCGGGCTGGTTCGGGAACTGCCGTTTGAACTGCTTGTCAAGATCGGCTGTTGTGAGGGCGCGACCGTTCACCGTCGCCGAAACGTTGGCCGGGACAGACTTCTTACAGCCTGAAACGACGAAGATCATGCCCAGCGCGAGCGCGAGGGCGGTCATGGTGCGGGTCCGCGGGTCCAACATGGCAGTCATCATTGTACTCGAGTGGATGGGATCATTTAGCGTGCCGTTCGGCTGATTTATGGCGTGGGCCGGTGCTAGGACAAAAGTTCCCTGACCTTTTCGAGATCCGCCGGATCGCCGAATTTGGCGGACTTCGCCGAGGCGTCGATCTGTTTGAGCAGCCCGCAGAGCACCGCGCCCTGTCCGACTTCAACAAACTTTTCGACGCCGGCCTGGCGCAGCGCGCGCATCGATTCAGCCCAGCGCACGGAGTTCGGAACCTGTTGATAAAGACCCTCGCGCGCATCGGCCGCTGTGCTGATCTCACGCGCCTGCCAGTTGTTCACCAGGGGGATTCGCAGATCGGAGAAATCGGCGGCGTCGAGGTCGGCTTTCAACATCTCCTGCGCCGGCTTCATGAGCGAACAATGGAAGGGCGCGCTGACCGGCAGGGCGATGGCTCGTTTGGCGCCGGCCGCCTTGACCAGTTCATTGGCGCGTTCGACCGCGCCGGCGTTGCCTGCGATGACGATCTGGTCCGGCGAATTGAAGTTCGCAGCCTCGACCACTTCGCCCTGCGCGGCTTCGGCCAGGATACGGTCCACCTGATCGGCGGGCGGTTTCAGCCAGGCCGCCATTGCGCCCACGCCCGGCGGGACGGCCTGCTGCATATAGCGGCCGCGGTTGCGCACGATGCGCACGGCGTCGGCGAACTTGAGCGCTCCGCCAGCCACCAGCGCCGAATACTCGCCCAAGCTGTGGCCGGCGACGTAGTGGGGCGCATAACCCATTTCGGTCAGCACTGCCAGTGCGGCGATGGAGACCGTGAGCAGCGCCGGCTGTGTGTTCTCGGTGAGTTTCAATGCTTCGTCCGGGCCCTCGAAGCACATCCGGGAAATGGGAAAGCCGAGCGCCGCGTCAGCCTCGTCGAAGATCGCTTTCGCGGCCGGATACGCTTCGGCAAGAGCCTTGCCCATGCCCGCGGTCTGGGAACCCTGCCCAGGGAAGAGGAATGCGATTTTGGACATACAACCTTCCTATTGTACGACTCGTCCCCGCGCCGCTTCATTCCAGGACAATCAGTTCATACTCGCCGCGCCCCGGCAGCCCAATCCAAGGCTGCGCATGGCCGGGACTCCGCCGGCGATTCTATCGTGGGCTGAGCGGCCGGGTAACTTTGGGATAACCTGAAGGCATCATTACAAGGTGAAGTCCGGCGAGGAGTCTACCTTGCAGGGCAGGAAGGTCGTTCGTCTTGCGCTTATCCGAAATCTGCGTCCAACGTCCCGTTTTCGCTTTCATGCTGATCATGTTTCTGGTCGTCATGGGCGTCTTCAGCTTTCTCGACCTGGGCGTCGATCTGTTCCCGCGCACCGACCCGGCCACGGTCTACGTCAGCTTCCGTCTGCCCGGCGCCAGCCCTGAAGAGGTTGTCTCGCAGATGGCCATGCCGCTGGAGGAGGCCGTTTCCTCGGTCAGCGGCATCGACGAACTCCGCACAATGGTGAGCGAAGGCGGCGGCTCTGTCATCGTCACGTTCACCTTGGAGAAGGACATCTCCGAGGCGACCGAAGAGGTCCGTGAAAAGGTGGCCGCGGCGCAGCGCCAGCTTCCGCCCTCCGCCCTGCCGCCGACCGTCCGCAAGTCCGATCCCGATTCCGACCCGGTCATCACGATGGCCCTCAGCGGCGACCGCCCCGTGCGCGAGATCACCGAGGTTGCCGACAAGGTCATCCGCCGCGCCCTTGAAACCGTGGACGGAGTGGCTACGGTGACCATCTCCGGCGGCCGCCGCCGTCAGGTCAACCTGATGATGGACATCAACAAGATGAACGGCTATAACCTCACCGCGCAGGAGGTCGAACGGGCCGTTCGCTCCGAGAACGTCGAATCGCCCGGCGGCCGCATCGTGACCGGCCCGTCTGAAATCGGTGTCCGCACGATGGGCCGCGTCGAGACGATCGAGCAGTTCAACAACATCATCATCAAGAACGTCGCCGGCTCGCCCATCCGCCTGCGCGATGTTGGCTACGCCGAGGACGGCATGGCTGAGCGGCGCAACTTCGCCTACTACAAGGGCCAGCCCGCCGTGATGATTTCGGTGCAGCGCCAGACGGGCACCAACACCGTCGAGGTGGTCGACGCCGTCCAGGCCAAGCTCGTGCAGGTCAACGCGACCCTGCCCGCCGGCCTGAAGATCGACGTCATCACTGAAACCGCGACATACATCAAGAAATCCGTCGAGAGCCTGGAAGAGCACCTCATCATCGGCTCGCTGCTGGCCTCGCTCATCATCTGGTTCTTCATCCGCGACTGGCGTACTGTGTTCATCAGCTCCATCGCCATCCCGACGTCGATCATCACCACGTTCAGTTTCATGCGAATGCTTGACTATTCGCTGAATTCGATGACGCTGCTGGCGCTCACGCTTGCCGTCGGCATTGTCATCGACGACGCCATCATTGTCCTCGAGAATATCTACCGCTGGATGGAAGAAAAGCCCGATCTCGACCCGCTGCAGGCGGCGATCGACGCAACCAAGGAAATATCGCTGGCCGTCGTCGCCACCACCATTTCACTGGTCATCATCTTCGTCCCCATCGCCTTCACATCGGGCTACGCGAAGAAATACCTGAACCAGTTCGGCTGGACCATGTCGGTCGCCATCATGGTCTCGATGCTGGTGGCCTTTACGCTCACGCCGACTCTGAGCGCCCGCATCCTCAAACGCAAGGGCAACGGCAAGTCCGCGCACCACGGGCACAAATCGACTTCCATTGAGCGCGGCTACATGCACATGCTCGGTTGGGCTTTGTCGCACCGCTGGGCGATCGTCCTGATCTGCATCGTTACCCTGGTCTCGACGGTCCCGCTCTACCGGACCATCGGACGCGACTGGATGCCGCAGGAAGACCAGTCCGAACTCGGAATGTCGATGGAACTACCCGAAGGCTCGTCGCTTCAGGCGACCGAGCGGCTTGCGCTTGAATTGGCAGGCAAGATCGAGAAGGTGCCCGGCGTAATCGCTGTCGTTCCCTCCTCTCACTCGTTCATGGACCGTGTCGCCATGGCCCAGATGATGATTCTGCTCGCTCCGCCCGGCGAGCGCGGTTCACTCGATGAAATCGCCCAGAAGATACGCGCGCTGTTCCCCGAATACGCTTATGCCAGGCCGGGACTGCGTTTCCCCAATGTTCTTGGCGGCCGCGACACGTTCGCGCCGATTCGCGCCACGCTGCTCGGGCCTGAACTCCAGCGCCTCTTCCCCGTCGCCCGCGAAGCAGTAAGCGAACTGGTCAAGCGGCCCGAGGTTGCCGATATCCGCGCCAACCTGAACTTCGCCAATCCCGAATTGCAGGTGAAGATCGACCGCCAACTGGCCAGCGACCTTGGCGTCCGCGTCACCGATGTCGCCAGCGCGGTGCGCCTGATGATGTCGGGCGACGACGAGATCTCGACGTTCAAGGACGAAGGCGAACAGTACCCCGTCACCATGCGCCTCATGGAAGGCCAGCGCGACAGCCAGGAGGTCTTGAGCCGCCTGCTGGTACCGTCGGCCCGGCTCGGCCTGATCCGGCTCGACTCGATCGCCCGCATCGAGCGCGGCTCCGGCCCCTCGCGCATCGACCGCTACGCCCGCCAATACGGCATCGGTCTCTATGGGAATATCGCTCCCGGCTACTCGCTCGATGCCGCCGCCGCCGCCACAAAGGGCGTCGTTGACAACCTCAATCGGCCGCCCGGCTATCGGCTGATGTTCTCGGGTCAGGTGAAGATTCTGGAAGAGACCACGATGAACATGCTGCTGGCCATCGGCCTGGCGTCCATCTTCATGTACATGGTCCTGGCGGCGCAGTTTGAGAGCCTCACCCACCCGTTCATCATTCTGCTGACATTGCCGCTCTCCATTCCCTTCGCGCTACTCTCGCTCCAGATCACCGGCCGTACGCTGAACCTTTTCAGCGCGCTGGGTGTACTGCTGCTTTTAGGCATCGTGAAGAAGAACGGCATTCTCCAGATCGACTGTATGAACCGTTTGCTGGCCGAGGGAATGCCTCTGCGCGAGGCCATTCTCGAAGCTAATCGCATCCGGTTGAGACCCATCTTGATGACGACCTTCTCGATCATCGCCGGGCTCATTCCCACTGCGGTCGCCGTCGGCACGGGCGCCGCGACGCGTTCGGCCATCGCGGTCACGATCATCGGCGGCCAAACGCTCTGCCTGCTGTTGACGCTGCTTGTCGTGCCGGTTGGTTACTCGTATCTCGAGGATGCGCGGGCTTGGCTCGGCCGCCGCCGGCATCACGTCGAGGTCGCGGCCGCCGGGGATTGATGCGAGCGCCGCGATCTTTCACTCCGGCATTGCCACGCGGGGTTCAGTGTGTTGAACTGGAACTAGAGCGATGCCCCGCAAACCGTCCAAGTCCCGTCAGACCGCAACCGCAGCGCGCCCGGCGCGGCGCAAGGCCGTTGCCCCAAAGGCCTTGGCCCGCAAGGTTGCCGCCAAGGATGCCAAATGCGTCGTTTGCGGCGATCCGGTGGCTCCGTTCTCGACCGAGGAACTGTGCTGGGTTTGCAGGCGGTTGAAGATCAGCGCCTGGCGTGAGTCCGACAACCAGTCGGCCATGCAGGAATAGCCTGCTATATCTTCGTGCCCGCCCCTGCCGCCACTGCCTTTTCGTAGACCCGCGCCGCCGCCGCGATATCCTGCACCGCCAGCCCCAGCGATTCGAATAGCGTCACGCCCGCCGGGCGCGAGAAGCCGCCGCCTATCAGGTCCTTCATCTCTTTGATGGGCAGCGATGACCACTCTGGCTCGGGCAAGGCCAGCAGAAGATCGCCGGCCTCGGCCCTGGCCTGTTCCAGAGAGTCGACCGCAATTAGCGCCGCCCGCCTGACGAGCGCCTCGGGGATCTCGCGCCGGTTGGCCTGATTTGACCCAGCGGCATTGACGTGCGTCTCAGGGCCGATCCAGCCGTCTTCGATTACAGGGTCCTTCGCATAGGTCGCCGTGATGACGATATCGGTGCCCCGCACCGCTTCTTCAGCCGTGTTCGCCGCAATGACCTCAATGCCAAACGAACCCATCGCCTCCCGCGCGAACCGTTCGCGCTTCTCTTCAGACCGGCTCCAGACGCGCGCGACGCTTACCTTTCTCACAGCAGCCACCGCTTCCAGTTGCGTCCATGCCTGGTATCCGGCGCCGATCATCCCGATTGAGGTTGCATCCTTTCGGGCGAGGACGTCGGTGGCCACCCCTGTCGCGGCGCCTGTGCGGATCTGGCCCAGAGCGTTGGCCTCGATCAGCGCCAGCGGTTCGGCCGTCGCGGCATCGTAGAGCAGGACGTGAAAGGCCAGCGCCCCCCGCTTCACGTTCGTCGCATAGACCTTCGCGCCGTAGTAGCCGCGCCACCATCCAGCCATCTGGTGCAGAACGCTGCCGGTGGGCAGGAACAGCCTTCTTCTCGCTTGATTTGACGCCTCTCCGCCCGCCAGGGCCTTGAACGACTCGGCGGCGGCCTCGATGGCGTCCTTCATCGGCAGCAACTGCCGGACTTCGTCTTCGCGCAGGTGGAGCATGCTGCCTTAACTCGACATCGGGTCGCGCTTCTCGGAATCGACACCCAACTCGGTCAGCGCCTGCGCCGCACGCTGCGCGTCGAACTGCCCCCAGCGCGCCAGTTGCGATAACGTCGAAACGACGATCGACTCGGCATCCACTTCGAAGAACCGGCGCAGATAGTTCCGGCTTTCGCTGCGGCCGAATCCATCCGTGCCCAGCGAGATCAGCCGCCCGCCCAGCCAGGGCGACAACTGATCGGCCATCACTTTCATGTAGTCGCTGGCCGCGATGATCGGACCCTGCGTCTGCTCCATCGCCGCCTGAATGTATGGCTTGCGCGCCGGTTCGGCCGGGTGCAGCCGGTTCCAGCGGTCGGCTTTCAGCCCGTCCCTCCGCAGTTCGTTGTAGCTGGTCACATTCCAGACGCCGGCGGCCACCTGGTACTTGTCCCATAGGATCCGCTGCGCCCTCAGCGCCTCGTTCAACATCGACGCCGAACCCCACAATTGCGCCTGCGCCGGCCCGTGCTCGCTTGGGCTCACCTGATAGATTCCGCGCAGAATGCCCTCACGCACATCCTCGCCCTTCGGCATACCGGGCTGCGCGTAGTTCTCGTTGCAGATGGTGATGTAGTAGAAAACGTCCTCGTTCTCCTGATACATCCGCCGCAAGCCGTCCTGGATGATCACGGCGATCTCGTAAGCATAGGCCGGATCGTAGCTGACGCAGTTCGGCACCGTCGCCGCCATCACGTGGCTGTGCCCGTCTTCATGCTGTAGACCCTCGCCGTTCAGCGTCGTGCGGCCGGCCGTTGCGCCCATCAGGAAGCCGCGCCCGCGGGCGTCGCCGAAGGCCCAGATCGAATCGCCCACGCGCTGGAAACCGAACATCGAATAGAACGTGTAGAAGGGAATCATCGGCACGCCGTAGGTCGAGTACGACAAACCGGCGGCCGTGAAACTGCCCAAAGCGCCCGCTTCCGTGATGCCCTCTTCCAGGATCTGGCCGTCCTGCGCTTCCTTGTAGTAAAGGAACTGATCCGAATCGACGGGTTTGTACAACTGCCCGTGCGGCGCATAGATCGAAATCTGCCGGAACAGGCTCTCCATGCCAAACGTCCGAGCTTCGTCTGGAATGATCGGTACGATCAGCTTGCCCAGTTCCTTGCTCTTCAGCAATGTCCTCAGGATGCCGACGAAGGCCATCGTCGTCGACACGGCGCGTCCGCCCGACCCGCTTAACGAATCGGCGAACTCGCTCAGATCCGGCGCCTTCAATCCCGGCGCCTTCGCCTTCCGAATAGGCACAGGCCCGCCCATCGCCTCGCGCCGAGCCTTCACATACTTCATCTCCGGCGAATCGTCCGCCGGCCTGTAGAACGACACCGTGTGGACCGTCTCGGCTGGAATCGGAATGCGGAACCGCTCACGCAGATGTTCAAGCTCCTGCTCGTTCATCTTCTTCTGCTGGTGCGTGTAGTTGCGGCCTTCGCCGGCCTCGCCCATGCCGTAGCCCTTGACGGTCTTGGCCAGGATCAGGGTCGGCGATCCCTTGTGCTCGACAGCCCGTTTGTAGGCGTTGTAGACCTTCACCGGGTCATGGCCGCCGCGCGGGAGATTGGCCAACTGCTCGTCGGTCATGTCCGCGACCAGTTCCCTCAACTCCGGATACTTGCCAAAGAACTCCTGTCGGACATACGCCCCGCCCTTCACCTTATAGTTCTGGAACTCGCCGTCGACACACTCGTGCATTCTACGGATCAGCAGACCCGACTTGTCCTTTTCAAGCAGCCGGTCCCATCCCGATCCCCAGATCACCTTGATCACATTCCAGCCCGCGCCGCGGTAGACGCCTTCCAGTTCCTGGATGATGCTGCCGTTGCCGCGCACAGGCCCGTCCAGACGTTGCAGGTTGCAGTTGATCACGTGGATCAGGTTGTCCAGCTTTTCATTCGCCGGGATGCGCAGCGCTCCGGTCGATTCCGGCTCTTCCATCTCGCCGTCGCCCAAAAACGCCCATACCTTGCGGCCGGTGGCCGGGATCAGCCCGCGATTCTCGAGATAGCGCATGAAGCGCGCCTGGTAGATGGAATTGATCGGTCCCAGACCCATCGACACCGTCGGGAACTGCCAGAAGTCCGGCATCAGCCACGGGTGCGGGTAGGACGACAAGCCCGGCTGCTCGCGCAACTCATGCCGGAAGTTTTTCAAATGCTCTTCCGTCAGGCGCCCTTCCAGATACGCCCTGGAATAGACGCCCGGCGAGGCGTGGCCCTGGAAGTAAATAAAGTCGCCCGGCTGATCGCCGATCGAGCCGCGGAAGAAGTGGTTCATGCCGACTTCAACCAAAGTCGCCGACGAGGCGAATGTCGAAATGTGCCCGCCGATGCCGTCGTCGTACTTATTGGCCCTCACCACCATCGCCACCGCATTCCATCGCACCAGGCTCTTGATGGTGCGCTCCAGATCGCGGTCGCCGGGGTATGGCAATTCCTCGGAAACCGGGATCGTGTTCAAATACGGCGTAACCGGTGTCAGCGCCGCCGGCACTCCCTGCCGCGCCGCTTCATGCGCCAACCGCTCCAGCAGGTACTTCGCCCTTTCCGGTCCGGCCTCCTCGATCACCTGGTCCAGCGACTCAAGCCACTCCCGCGTCTCGACGGGATTCAGGTCTTCAGGTTTCTCTATCTTGTTGCGCGGCATTGGGTTGTTGAGGGAACTATTTGGATTTTACCGTTGTTGCCTGAAGGCCCGCAAACCGTTTGCGAACGCCGGGGGAGTTCACACTCTTGCAGATGTGCGGCAGGCGCGGAAAGCATCGCTCTTTTCGGATCGTGCTGTCCGGTCAGGGCGCCCGCTGGGCTTTGCTCGCCAGGGCCGGCGCCCTCAGCCACGATCCGTCCTCGCCATACATCTCCATCGCCGCGGCGACGGCATTGATGGCAAACAACCCGGCGTCTCTCTCCGCGGCCACGAGCGCCGCGGTCTGCTCCAGTGTGGCCGCTCTGGCGTTGCCTGCTCCGGGGCTCGACCAGGAGTTGCGGCCGCTGGCCAGGGTTTCTCTCAAGGCCACTTCCACCACCCGGCCGACGATCCGCCTCGCCGTGGCCGGATCAATGCCTGCCGCCCTGACTGCCCGCATCGCCATCTCCGTCACCGCCACCGCCAAAGCACCCCCCAGCGCCACCCCGGCGCTGTAGGCCAGTTTCGAGCCTGGCTGCAAGTGGATCGTCTTGACGCCAGACCGCCTCAGCATCGGCCTCAACAGTTTCATCGCCCCGGCGTCGCCTTCGAGCAACGCCACTTCGTAAGGAGACATCGGCGCATGCGTCAGGCTGGCGATCTCCGCTCCCGCCTTTGCCAGGGGGCGGAGCGCTGAGCAATCCAGCCTCTCATCCAACAGAACCGCTACCTTCCGCTCCCAATTCCGTACCGCCTTGAGCAGGGCTTCGACCGTCGAAGGCAACTCCGCCTCCGGCGCCTGAACATAAATCACCTTCGCGATAGACAACTCGGCCCAGTCACCCACGGCCCAGCCGCGCCTCAAGGCGTTTGCATACCTGCTGGCCAACCGCTTCGAACAGGCTGCGACCGGCCCCAGAT
The DNA here is from genome assembly GCA_964558355.1 of uncultured Candidatus Solibacter sp. Lineage (GTDB taxonomy): Bacteria > Acidobacteriota > Terriglobia > Bryobacterales > Bryobacteraceae > PNKE01. The sequence continues at coordinate 3,051 of CAZLDN010000060.1, read as the reverse complement.
GCTCGGTCAGAACCGGCAAACGAACCAGTGTGCTCTCAGCCAACCTCCCCGACGCCACCACGCCCGACGGCTTGGACTGTTTCATATGGATTAGGCGCCCTCAACGCCTTAATGCGATCACGATAATGCGCCGCCGTCTCGAACTCAAACCTTTTCGCGGCTTCACGCATCTTTTTCTCCAAATCTTCAATCAGCGCATTGCGCTGCTCCACGCTCAACAGCGAAACCTCCTCCTCCGGCTCGATCGGCGGCGTGACGTAATCGGCCTCCGCGATCCGCGCCAGCACCATATCCACCGGCTTCACGATCGTCTCCGGCGTGATCCCGTTCTCGATGTTGTACGCGCTTTGAACCTGCCGCCGCCGCGTGGTCTCATCGATAGCCCTGTTCATCGAGTCCGTCATCCGGTCGGCATACAGAATCGCCCTGCCATTCACGTTGCGCGCCGCCCGTCCGATGGTCTGAATCAACGATCCGGCCGAACGCAGAAAACCCTCCTTGTCGGCATCCAGTATCGCCACCAGGCTCACCTCCGGCAGATCCAACCCCTCCCTCAGCAGGTTTACCCCAATCAGCACATCGATCTCGCCCCGCCTCAGATTTCGCAGGATCCTCACCCGCTCCAGCGTCTCCACCTCCGAGTGCATGTAGCTCGACTTCACGCCGAGTTCGCTGTAATATTCCTGCAAATCCTCCGACATCCGTTTGGTCAGCGTCGTGATCAGGACACGCTCATTCCGCTCCACCCTGGCCCTGATCTCGCCCAGCAGATCGTCCACCTGCCCGCGGATCGGCCTGATCTCGACCTCCGGGTCCACCAGTCCTGTCGGACGGATAATCTGCTCGACAACCGCGCCGCCCGTCTTTTTCATCTCATACGGTCCCGGTGTAGCGCTGACATAGACCGTCTGATGGACGCGGTTCTCAAACTCCTCGAATGTCAGCGGGCGGTTGTCCAGCGCGCTCGGCATGCGGAAACCGTAGTTCACCAGGTTGGCTTTCCGCGACCGGTCGCCGTGGTACATCCCGCCGATCTGCGGCACGGTCTGGTGGCTTTCGTCGATGAACAGCAGCGCGTCCCGCGGCAGGTAGTCGAGCAGCGTCGGCGGCGGCTCGCCCGGCAGACGTCCGCTGAAGTGGCGTGAATAGTTCTCGATGCCGTGGCAGTAGCCGACGTTGCGGATCATCTCCAGGTCGAACATCGTGCGCTGGTAAATGCGTTGCGCCTCGACCGCCTTGCCCTGCTTTTCGAGTTCGCCCTGCCACCATTCCAGTTCCAGTTCGATGCTCTTGAGCGCCGCCTCCCGGGTCTCTGAACTCATCACGTAGTGCGACGCCGGGTAGATCGGCAACCTCGTGTAAGTCTGGCGGACCTGGCCCAGCAACGGGTCGATCTGCGACAAGGCGTCCACTTCGTCGCCGAACAGTTCAATGCGGTAGGCCCAATCGTCGTAAGTCGGCCAGATCTCGATGACGTCGCCGCGGACGCGGTACGCGCCGCGCTTGAAATCGGTGTCGTTGCGGGCGTAGAGGATCTCGACCAGCTTCCGCGTGATCTGCTCGCGCCTGACGCGCTGCCCTTTCTCCAGCATCAGCAGCAGCCCGAAATAGGCCTCCGGCGATCCCAGCCCATAGATGCAACTGACCGACGCAACGATCACCACATCACGCCGCTCGAACAACGACTTGGTCGCCGCCAGGCGCAGCTTGTCCAGTTCCTCGTTGATGGTCGATTCCTTCTCGATGTAGAGGTCCGCCGCGGGGACGTAGGCTTCAGGCTGGTAGTAGTCGTAGTAACTGACGAAGTACTCGACGGAGTTGTTGGGGAAGAAACTCTTGAATTCCTGGTAGAGTTGCGCCGCCAGGATCTTGTTATGCGCCATGATGAGCGCCGGCCTGCCGGTCTCTTCGATCACCTTGGCCATGGTGAAGGTCTTGCCGGAACCGGTGACGCCGAGCAGCACCTGGTGCGTCTCGCCGTGCGAAGCCCCGCGCACCAGCGCCTCGATCGCCGTACCCTGGTCGCCGCGAGGCTTGTAGTCGATGCCAAGCTGGAAACTCATGCACTCACCAGTCTAAGGGCTTTGGGATGACGGACGGTTCAGTGCCGGTGGCTGTCCAGGCGCGTGTTGAATTCGCAGCCCACCATGGCCGCCAGGCTGAGCAGCCACAGCCAGACCATCAACGCCATCACCGCCCCGATTGATCCATAGAGCACGTTATAGCTGGCGATGTTCCGCACGTACCAGGTGAACACCAATGTCAGCGCCAGCCACAGTGTGGCCGCCAGCCATGCTCCCGGCCAGATCTTGCGTCCCTTTGGACCCACTGGGCCGAACCAGTAGAGCATCGCCGCCGCCGCCACCATCGCCACGAAGCCCAGGCTGACGTTCAGTGAATAGCTCAGCACGCGCACCCCGCCGCGCACGGTTTCGCCGCTTTCAAGGAATCCCAGAAACTGGAACAGCCACGTCTCGGCCTTCACGCCCAGCAACATCATCGCGCTCGCGCCGACCACAGGCAGGATCGCCGCCACCACGAGCCAAATGGCGATCAGCCGCTGCCGGACCGTCCCGCGCCCGTGCGGTTGTCCGTAGGCTGCCTGAAAAGCCTCCAGCAGGCTGCTTGTCACGCCCGACGCCGCCCAGATCGACAACAATGCGGCAATCAACGGCAGCGTCACCGGCTTCGCGCCCCGCTCGGCCATTTGGTAACGGATCAGGTCTTCAACACCCGGCGGCGCAGCCTGGAAGACGACCGCCACGATTTTCCGCGACACGGCAGCCGCGTTGGCGTGGACCAGCAGCGTGGTGACCGTTGTCAGCACCGGGAAGAACGCCAGCAATGCTGAATACGCCGCCCCTTTGGCGTAGCCCAGCCCGCCGTGTTTGTACGCCCCCCAGGACGCCCTTCGAAGACAGATCAACCAGCGCTTCCATCTCACGACCCTATGATCTTGCCCCAGATCCCTCCGCCGCCACAACCGCCCCTACTCAGTGGGGCAGGCTTCACAGGCTGCTGAAAAACCCACCTGGATTCTCCCTTACCCCT